>JAUSMY010000056.1 GCA_030646035.1 Thermodesulfovibrionia bacterium
AGATGATAGAGCGAGGGAAAATAGAAGGCGAGAAGGGAGCAACACAGACACCCACGATGCCGTTACTACCTCGCTCTATCTCAATAATTAAGGGGGATAGTTAATGGAGATTCAGGTCAGTGAAAAAGGGTCTATCAAAAGTTCAAATGACGCAGCCAGGATATTGAAATCAATACTATCAGCTGAGCCTGAGATCGAGAGAGAAAAAGAGCATTTTTGGGCTATCGGGCTCAACATAAAAAACCAAATCAAATATGTTGAGCTTGTAAGCCTCGGCACATTGACCGCTTCTCTTGTTCATCCTCGTGAGACCTTCAGAATGGCGGTACTGAAAGGCATAGCAAGTCTGATCGTCGGCCATAACCATCCGTCTGGAGACACGACACCATCAAGAGATGATCTGACAATAACCAAGCGCCTTAAAGAAGCAGGGGAAATCCTCGGCATCAACTTAATTGACCATGTAATCGTCACAGAGACAGAACACAAAAGTTTAATGGAAGGAGGACTGATATGAGATTAAAGCAAGGAGACAAAATTCAGGGTGGAGCGTTTGACGGATTTAAAGTTATCTCTGTCTATACGAGAGAACAGGCAATTGAGGATGGTTTTCTGGTGGATGTATCAACGACAGCAAAGGAAGCCGGCTTCAGGTATCCGGTAGCTGTTACAAGGGCTGTATGGGATACCTATATTGTCCCTGATGAAAAAGCGAGAGCATGGGGACAGGGAGAAGACGGCAGACTGTGGGATACGCTCTGGATGCTCATGTGGGAAATCAGGCAAGGCGGAGAGAGTGAGATACTTTACAAACTGTATTTTGTCATGAAGGAAAAACAGCGCAGGCTTGTAACGCTCAAAGCTGTTTGCGGGCCCGGCGACGATGGCGAGCCGGTTATAACGATAATGTTACCGGAAGAGGATTAACCGGTGATGAAAAAAGGAGGTGATGAATTATTGAATGATCCGGCAGTAAAAGTAAAAAGGGCTGTCATAAGACAGCCCTAAACCCCAAACCGCGAAGAAAGGAGTTTATGAAATGAGTGTATCAACTGACAAAAAGAAAGTCAAAAAAGCACCAAAGACAAAGGCTGTGAAGGAATCAAAGAAGGAGAAAATTCAGGTCATTGAAATATCTCGAGATGCCCTGACAAAGACGTTAAAGACTGCGAATGATTTCATCATGAAGAAAGGAACCCTGCCGGTGCTATCAACTGTAAAGCTTGAGTTCACAAACAAAGAGTGCATGGTTTCAGCAACAGACCTTGAGGTCTCATGGACAAAGCGTGTCAAAGTTTTAAAAGGTGCGGTTGTCGCAAGGTGTGTACCCGCTGATCTGTTGATCAGAGAGATTCAGGCTCTGCCTCAGGATATTGTCAAGGTCGAGTTAGCCTTCAGCCCTGATACTGTTAAGATTAATGACAGATGTACGATCTGGACGATGAGCGCGGATGACTTTCCGGTTCTGCCTGATATAAAGGGCAAGGATATTGAGATCGACAATATCACCGAAAGCCTCAAAAAAGTCATTGTAGCAATCGGCGGTAGCGATACGAGATATACACTTAACGGCGTCTGTTTTAATTTTGCTGACAAGATGATCGTCGGCACTGACGGACACCGTCTGCATACTGAGACCCTGAACTTTAAGGGTGATGTTAACAGCCAGATAATCATTCCTGAAAAAGCCTGTAAGGCGATTATCAAATATCCTCACAAATATGAACATGACCGTGACGACTGGAGAAGCAAAGAAAGGGAAGTTAAAGGGATGTGGGAGACAAAGACATATACACTTAATGTTTTCGGCAATGAGGTCAAAGTTGAGTATAAGGCGGACAAAAAAGCAGAGGATATAGATATTACATATTCCGGTCCTGTTAACGCCTCAGGTGAACATAAGGGGTATGTAGGCCATTACTCGCTCACTCACTCAAAGCATGAGACCATTCAGGATTATTTACAGAAGCAGGCTGAAGAGATGTATCTTGACTATCATAACCCGATGCCTGTCAGACTGAGCGCTGACACCAAGCATATTTCCTGCACCCTGGCCGGTGGGACAATGACTGCAAAGCTGATTGACGGCACATATCCTGATGTCAAAAAGATCATACCTAAATCTCAGCCGGTCAAGGTGGATTTTAATGCAAAAGAGTTTCTTGAAGTTATGGCAGGTGTCATGCCTGTTCTCAGGGATAGTAAAGGTGTGAAGCTGACTGTGAACGGCAAGATCGACATACAGGGTATGAACCCTGGAACCGCTGATTACAAGTGGAGCGTTGATGCAAAGAGCAGCGGCAAAGGCAAAGACAAAACCCTGATAGTCGGCATGAATGCTCAGTACATAATTGATGCTGTCAGGGCATACGGCGAGAGCGGTACAGTCACGATGGAGCTTAGCGAAGAACTCTCTCCCTGCCTTATCAACAAGAAAGCTGTTATTATGCCGATGAGAGTTTGACAATGACCTTAAAGGAGGCAAGAGTGATTTATACGATCGGGTATCAGAAATCAAATCTTAAACATATAATCAGCATTATGGATGCAAAGGACATCGGCCTCTTGGTCGATGTCCGCTCCGTCCCTTATTCCAGAGTCCCTGTGAAGTATGAGTTCAATAAGAACAGGCTGATCGAAGAGCTTAAAGAAAGATATTTGTGGGTCGGTGATATCTGCGGCGGGAAATCCGGGAACCCGGTACCGCAGAAATGTATCAACGAGATTATCCGCCTGCATAAGGGCAGGGGCTTCAATCTTTTGCTTATGTGCATGGAGAATCATCCGTGTGACTGTCACAGGCTATATGATATTTCCAGAAGGCTTGTGAAGGCAGGAGAAGTTCCTGTGCATCTGTTTGATGGCAATGAGGTAGAGATGCATGTGCTGTCAGAAAGATTCTGTAAAGAGAGGGGGGATAAGAGACGTGAAAAACGATAGAGAGCTTCCGATAAACAAAGTATTCCCTAACCCGAACCAGCCCAGGAAGGAGTTTGATCAGGAAAAGCTGGAAGGGCTTGCAATGAATATCAAAGAGTATGGTGTATTGCAGGCGATAGTGACGACTCCACGGACTGACCCCTTGCATGGTGAGGGGTTCATGATAATAGCAGGGGAGAGGCGTTACAGGGCTTCACTCTTGGCAGGGCTTAAGACTATCCCATCAAAGGTCATTGAGGCGGATGATGCGCTTGTTGAGGAGCTGGCGCTGCTTGAGAACATACAGCGTCAGGACCTTAATATCATCGAGGAGGCAAAGGCATTTGAGGCTCTCTTAAAACGTAAAGGCTGGAACAAAGAGAAGCTTGCCAAAAAGATGGGGTTCAAACAGGTATGGAGAGTAGACGAGAGACTGAGCCTGTTGAAGCTGACAGGCGAGCATCAAGATATGGTCATTAAAGGGGAGATAACACCTTCTCAGGCTTTTGAAATGAGCAGGGTCTCTTCAGAGAAGCAGGAACTTATCCTAAGGAAGATCCGTGCCGGCGGTCTTGATTCATACAACAGGCTCAGGTCCTTCGTAGAGGGGCTTATTGATATGGACAATCAAGCCAAAATGTTTGAGCTAACCTCTCTATCCTCTGAGGAGAAAAAGAGCATAGACGACTTCAGAGGGCTTATCAGCAACATTGAGAGGGCAATCGGCACACTACAGGTCAAGCACTTAAAGAAGCTCAGCCTTCATTCCGATATCAGCGCAGAGAGGATCGACCTCATTATCAGTTCGTTGATGAAGATCAGGAAGTCTGTACTGGCAGGAGAGGGGTTCAAGAAGGCAATGGAAGAAGCGGCGTAAAGGGGCGTATAGCCCAGAAGGGGGTTGGTCCATACCAATCCCCTTTTTTCATGTCGAATGTTAGTTAGGTTAGCGTTTTAAGAACGCCAGATTTTTATTGACAACCCTTTTAAACATAAGTTAACGTTGGTATAAAATATGGTTATGTTTAATATGGATGAATTCAATAAATCAACAAAAAATTCAATAACAATTGAATTTGATCAGGCTATTTATACTCTAAAAGCTATCAAGCGAGCAATTTCTGATTTTAGCGAGAGAGCCAATAGTACTATTGAAAATATATCTCAAGGAACAATTCGCGTTCTTATCTTTCCCATTCAAAACAAATCATTTAATCCTGCAGACATTGAAAGAGATTTTGAACGTCTTGTTTTCGATAATCAAATCAATATAGAGGTTGAAGAAGATTTTAGAGATATAAGAAACATAATTGTAGCTCAAGCATTTTTCCCTTGTGATAATATTGAGAAAATAGTGGATAAACTTGATCATGAAGGGAATATATAAATTTCTTCCATTTAGATTCACACGTATCAATGACAGTGTTTTACTTGCCAATGATGTTGGTGATTACTATTTTCTTAAAGAAAAAACCTTTAAACAGTTTGTCAAGAAACAAATTGATATTAACAGTCAAGATTATTTCGACCTCCAGTCGAAATTTATGGCTTACCACGAATATCTTCCAGAGACAATTGATCTTTTGGCAACAAGATATCGGACAAAAAAAAGGTTTTTATACGACTTTACTTCCCTTCATATGTTTGTTGTTACACACAGATGCAATAATAAGTGTTCATATTGCCATGCTTCTTCAGATGACGAATCTTTGTCTAAAGAATATGATATGAATCTTGAAACTGCCAAGAAATGTGTCAATTTAGCCTTTCAAAGTCCATCATCGAATATAAAAATAGAGTTCCAGGGTGGCGAACCTCTTCTTGCTTTTGATGCAGTAAAAAATATTGTCGAATACGCTAATGAAATAAATGAAACTATCAAAAAAAATGTGGATTTTGTCATTTGCACGAACCTAACCACAATTACTTCATCACAAATGGATTACCTCAAAAAGAATAATATACTGATATCTACCTCTTTAGATGGACCGCCTGAAATCCATGATAAGTGCCGTAGAACCAGAAGGGATACGAATACTCATTACATGGTAATTGAGAATCTTTCTTGGGCAATGAATATACTTGGACGAGATAAGGTTACAGCGTTAACAACAGTTACACCTTATAATATCAACAAACTCCATGATGTTATTGATGAATACCTTCGACATGGACTTATATCTATTTTCTTGAGAATGATTAATCCGTATGGCTCTGCTATCAAAAACTGGGATACAATTGGGTATACCCATGATGAATTTGTAAAATATTATAAAGAAGCTCTGGACTATATTATTCAATTAAACATAGCGGGCCAATATTTTCCTGAAGAATTTGCAACTTTATTACTTACTAAAATCATGACACCATTTGCTACAGGTTTTGTCGATCTCCAGTCTCCAACAGGTGTTGGTATCGGCGGTGTTATATATGAGGTAAATGGTGACGTATTTGCGGCTGATGAAGCCAGAATGCTTGCAAAGATGACTGGCGATAAAACATTTTGTTTAGGCAATGCGCATACAGATAGCTGGCATAAAATATTTTGTAGTCCGAAACTGAAAAGTATTGTTTCAAATTCGTGTATAGAAGCCATTCCAGGCTGTGCTTGGTGCGTCTATCAACCATACTGTGGAAATGACCCTATAAGAAACCATACCCAGCATGGTCATTTTATTGGTAACAGTGCGAGAACTGATTTTTGCCATAAGCACAAAGCAATTTTCAATATTATATTTGAATACCTTCAAAGAAATGATTCAAGCATTATAAATGTATTTTGGTCATGGGTTACTCGGCGAAACACATTTGAAATGAACAATAATATTATTTCTTCTTGATAACATGAGATCATTTAAAACAATTACAAATAATAATAAAATGTGTATTTGCAAAATAACGTCAAAGTGCGTTGATGCGAATGGGACAATTTCATACTTTGCGTCTATGTCAAATGGCAACACATGCATAATCCTTGAAGCAAGAGCGTACACGCCAGAGAACTATACAGGTTTTGTATATAGAATTTATGATGATAATCAAGCCTTAGATGTTGGAGATATAGTGCGCTTTGAAGAAACTGGACATGGCACTGTTATATACGAAAATAAGTCTTTCTCTAATGCGATTTTCCTTACTGAAAAATGTAACTGTAGATGTATAATGTGTCCACAGCCTCCAAAAAGCATCGATAATTTTGATCATATTAATTTATCACGCAACACCCTTTCTTTGTTGGATTCTGAAACAGAAGTAATAGGCATAACTGGCGGAGAGCCTACAATGGTATGGGAAGACTTAATGGAAGTTCTGACAATATGTCGAACTAAACTTCCCAAAACCTCTATTCAACTTTTGACCAATGCCAGAGTATTGAAAGACTTCGGCAAGACTCAAGAATTATCTATTGCTGGCGGCAAAAACCTGATTGTTTGTATTCCAGTTTATGCTGATGTTTATTCAATTCATGATAAAATAGTTAGTGTTAAAGGAGCTTTTTGGGAAACAATTAACGGTATTTATAACTTAGAAAGGCTTAATATTAAAATTGAGTTACGTACTGTAATTTCAAAATTGAATTATTCTCGTCTTACTAATTGGAGTGAATTTATTTATCGAAACCTTCCATTTGTAAGTCATATCGCCTTAATGGGCTTAGAGCCAACTGGTTTGGCGTTAAAAAACATAGACGAGGTTTGGATTGACCCACTGGAATATATGCCGATGCTTGAAGAAGCAACTAAATTGTTATATCAACGCAATATGAACGTGTCGATTTATAATCATCAGCTATGCACATTGCCAAAGAAACTTTGGGGATTTTCAAAAAAAAGCATATCCGAATGGAAGAATATTTATTTAATTGAGTGTATAGCTTGTAATAAGAAAAATGAGTGCGGAGGTTTTTTTAAATCTTCAGAGAAGATAAGAGGGCGTAATATTAGCCCATTTATATAAACAATTTTATAATTCAAGGAGAGGTGATATTATGTCAAAGAAAATGTTCTTAAAGATTTGGGCAGGTGTTTTATCTTCATTGTCATTATCAGCTACTGAGAGTGTTGCAGATCTACAAATATACCAAAGAGAACCGGCTAATGATAAATTTGAAATAATTATGGAATCAAGCAAACCAGATATCTTTCTCAAACATGCAAAAGAAACTTACTCTGATTCTATGCTATTTGCAGGGCACAGAAGTCACCGTAGCCATCAAAGTCATTATTCATCTTATTCAAATCCTGACAAAACAACTAACACCTCAACTAAATCTACTGAAAAAACAATATATACTCCCTCTACAAACCCAGACACTACAACATCTCCTGAAAATTCAATATATACACCCTCTACAAATCAAAACACTAATACATCAAAGAAATTAAAGGAACTAAATTCTACTGATATAAAGATGATTCAATTTTCACTGAACCTTCTTGGATTTAGTGCTAATAAAGTTGATGGGATAATGAGTAGTGGCACTAAATCTGCTATTGAGAAATTTCAAACCAGCGAGAATCTCACCGTATCTGGTAAGATGGACGGTCAGACATGTTTGTTTTTAGCTCGTAAGCTTAAAGAGAACTTCCCAGACAATGCTGATGCAAAGGCGGTACATACTCATCTTATGAGTCTCTATATGAAATTAGAAAGTAGCACATTGGAAATCACTAATTAGTTCAGGAGAATTACAAAAACAATGAAGCATATTAATAAAATAATAAGTGTAAATTTATTACTCTTTATTTTATTGTATGGAACGCTTCTGTCTTTTGCAGTAACTCCTACTTCATGGTCAGGAAAAGTAATAGAGGTTCTTGACGGAGACATTATCAAAGTGCTCCATGAGAACCATGAAGAAACTATTATTTTAGCTGAAGTTGACTGTCCAAAAGTTGACCAGCCATTCGGAAGCATCGCAAAAAACTTTACTTCATATTTGAGTCTTGGAAAAATAATTACAGTAAAGCCAGTCGGTACTGATGGCAATAGTCATATTGTTGCTCACATAATTCTTCCTGATAGACATGATCTGAATGAGGACTTAGTAGAGGCAGGCTTAGCTTGGGTATTACCATCAACTTCAACTAAAAATGCGTTATTAGATAAAGAAGCACAAGCTCGTTCTGATAAACTTGGGATTTGGTCTGAAACAAATCCTATTCCACCATGGGAGTGGAATATAAATATCCGCCAGGCTGAAAACGAAAGACTGCTATCTAACATCCAGGAAACGTCACCTTTATCAAAAGATGAAATTAATACTTCTATTAGTCAGAACCTAAAATATGAATCTGATGAAAAAGACAGTTTTGTAATCTATCGTGGTTTTGTTGTGAACTTTAATTGTCTTAAAAAAGGTCCAAATTTTACCATACATAGACTTACGGCAGAACAAATATCTACGGATCATGGCGAAAAAGCTAAAAGAAGAAGCAGTTTTTTTATAGACGACCATCATTTAAAATCATGTTCCGCAACAAACAATGATTACAAGAAAAGTGGGTACGATCGTGGGCATATGGTTCCGGCTGGTGATTTTTACTGGAATCAATTACTGAAAAATGAAACTTTCGTTTTAACGAACATTTCTCCGCAAAGTCCAAACCTTAATAGAGGTATTTGGGTATTCTTGGAGAATACAATTAGAGATAGAGTTACCAAAACAAGGCATACATTCTATATAATCACTGGCGTTATATATAGTGAGACTAAAAGCGATGTTATGGGACTTAGTAAGGTCGAGGTGCCCGATTCATTTTACAAAATTATTTTTGATTCTGATAATAATGAAATGTATGGTTTCTTAATAAATAATGACTTAGACTCCTATGATAGGTCTTTAAAAAGTTATCAGGTTAGCATCGACTATATTGAAAAATTAGCTAATGAAGATTTCTTTGATAACCTACCTGACATGCTTGAAAACTCCATAGAATCCTCAACAATCTATTTAAATTAATATGAATTATGGCCTTGAATAAATGTTGTACCAGCCTTGCCCTTAGTATGGTCCTTTCTCTTTTTATTGCCAATCCATTTGTAATCTATCTCCTCTTTAAACAAGTATCTATTTCCATGATCGTTTTTGCAATCGTTTTTATCATGATATATACAACACATTATTTCTATAGCGATGCAAAATGGTTCTTTATATATTTATTGAACTTCATAGTCATTCTATCAATTTTCTTATACTTTGAAGTTGTATTTAGGTATGCATTTCAGGAATATATAATCAAAGATTTGTATATAGCGAAATCGAAGTATTATTTCAACAAACCCAATTTAAATGAACCTCTAATAGATAGTGAATATAAATCACTATACCGCACTAATAATCAAGGTTATCGTATCGGTATATCAACTCCCATGGATAAGGAGTTGAAAGCATGTGACTGGATATTCTTAGGTGATTCTTTTACGCAAGGAGCACAAGTTGAATTTGAACAACTATACACTTCGATGTTATATAGGTATTTCCCCAATAAAATAATACTTAACGCTGGCGTTAGTGGCTTTGGAATCGCAGAGGAATATTATTTGCTCAAAGATTTAACCGCGGAAATAAAACCTAAAAAGGTTTTTTTGCAATTAGGTAGTTTTAATGATTTTGTGAACGTTGAAATTAAATCGCGAAGCATATCAGATTATATAATGCAATATTCTGATCTGTTTAGATATTTACTGTATGGATTAAAGTATCAACGTTCTGATGACTTGCCATTAGGAAGGTGGACAGAGCCGTTTCATATATCTGAGAACGACAATATTGACTTTAATATATTTTATAATAAGTCATCTCCGCAGAAAGAAGCAGATATTGAGGCACTAAAAAAGTATTTTGTTCTTTTAAATCAAGAAGTAGAAAAAGCAGGAGCGGAGTTGATTTTAATTATTCTTCCATCAAAGGAGCAGGTCTATCCAAGATATTTTGATGAAGTCATTAAAACTTTTAAGATTAATATTGAATATTTAGACATGAATAAGCCTAATAAAATATTAACTGACTTGGCTAACTCATTGGGAGTTAGAGTTATAGATTTAACCAAAGAGTATAAAAAACTTCCTAATGAAGTTTTCTTAGTAAAAGATGAACATTTAAATGCATATGGGCATTCAGTGACCGCTGATATCATTGCAAATAAAATGAAAACCGAAGAAGCTATGAACGTTAAAATATTAGGATCGCATTCAATGACCGAACGGTATCCATCGTATACGAAAAATGGAACAAAATTAATCTATCAAGCATTACGTGAAGGAAAATTTGAAATAATGGAAGATGATATCATTTATGGTACAGAACAAAGAGTAACCTATGGCGGTGCTGACAAGCTTCACCCAACATTTTCGCCAAATAATGAGTTGATAGCATATACAGAAGGAGATCCATCATCACTCAGAAGTAAGATTGCAATTCTCGATGTAACTAATTCACACAAGACATTAATTACAAATAAGGAAAACCAATTTGGAGCTATTCCAATGTTCTCAAGTAATGGTAAATTAATCACATATGCCCAATGGCATTATGATCCTCGACTAACATATTATTCACTGCCACAAATAGTTTACTCCGAATTAAACGGGGATCATGAGACGGTTATTACAAATAATGATTTTGAAAGCTGGAGACCAGTTTTTTCAAAAGACTCACAGTCAATATTTTATATATCAAGACGTAATGAGAATTTTGATATTTATAGATATGATCTTATATCTCATATAGAAATGAATCTTACAAATACTCCATATGATGAATGGGACCCGAGCATTTCATTTGATGGAAATAAAATTGTTTTTGCTGCTCATAAATATGGGAATTGGGATTTATTTGAAATGAGTATAAAGGGAGAAAATATTAGACAGTTAACCTTTACCGTTGGAGATGAATGGGATCCAAGCTATTCGCCAGACGGCAGTAATGTTGTTTTTGCTGGTGATTTTGGTTTTTTGGGCGGAATATATGAATATTCTCTTAATGAGCATTAATACACTGTATTTTGTAGTTGTATTTTATTATCTACACTAATTTGAAGGCCAGAAAAAAAGGACATGTCTTATGTTAATTGTTATACTAAAAAGGAGAAGCCATGTACTGCACGAATTTTAGTAATCAAGTCGACGTAAAGGCGGGCGGCAAGTGCCAGGCAGCTAAACGCTATGCTTAAAAGGAAAACTTACATGAGATTATTGCAGGTAAATTTCTTTGTTGTGATTCTCGCCTTGTCTATAGTCAGTTGCGAGAAAAGCCCTGTTGAGGAATTGCAAGAGAAGGCAACCATTTGGATCAATACACTCCATTCCCTCACAGGGGATGAACAGCATGATGTCAAGGCAATAGAGGAATTCATTGAACCATCGTCAGTTCGTGGTGAAAGAGCAAAGGAATACTACATTGAATGGACGAAGGATACGTCGTATAAAGTGATAGCGGGCTCTGTAGATGAGGTGTTAGTTGAAACAGATGGAATTAAAGGAATGGTCCGATATAGTATGGTTTATGAAGACTCGTCAGGACAAAGACAGGTGATTTCGCAACGCACAAAATGGAAGATGGTAGACGGAGTATGGTATCGCATTATTGAAATGCCTGACATAAGAAGATAATTTATCTACGAATTCGTTTTAATCTCTTTTAAAAAATAAAATAAATAAAAGATTTTCCTCCGATATCACCCAGAAATAGCAACGAGCATATTATGATATTTAGTAAACATAATTCCTTTATTGTTACATGGTTAATGTCCGCCTTATAATAATACCTTTCAATCCAGTCGAACGTTTCATTTAAAAAGAAAAATATAAGTAATAATAAATATGTAATTAATTCAAGTTGAGAAATACCCTGTATTTTAAATATTGACCATAAGTTATATGTATCATTAGGAATAAGATCAGCAAGTGAGAACATATCAGACATGATAGTTTTGATTATATAGGTTGCACTTGTAAGATTATTTGCTCGGAAGAAAATCCAGCCCAAAGAAACCAAATTAAAGGTTACAATTGTTTTAATTAACTTATGTAATTTATCATATTTATTTAAACCAATTTTCTCAGCAATATATTCTCTAACATTGGCAGTCATGACGCCAGACACATAAAATAGACCATGTATTGCTCCCCATATAACAAAGTTTAAACTTGCACCATGCCATAATCCACTAACTAAAAAAACAATCATTATATTTCTATACCATCTATAAGTAGATACAGTATTGCCACCTAGAGGAATATATATATAATCCTTAAACCAAGACATTAGCGTTATGTGCCATCTTTTCCAAAAATCTGCAATTGATGTTGCAAGGTAGGGTTTTTGGAAATTTTCTGATAGCCTGTATCCAAATAGTTGTGCTGTGCCAATAGCAATGTCACAGTATCCTGAAAAATCACAATATATTTGGAAGGCAAATATATATGTTGTAAGCAGGAAAGTAAATCCGTTATTCCCATATGGATTGCCATAAACCAAATCAACTATTAAAGCTAATTTGTCAGCTATAACAATTTTTTTAAAAAGACCCCAAAGAATCCGTTTAACACCATTTAGAACTGCATTTAAATTTATTGTCGGCAAGTTATTAAATTGAGGAAGCAAATTGTCTGCTCGTTCTATTGGCCCAGCAAGAAGTTTTGGGAAAAAGGAAATATATAAGGCGAATTTACTGAACTGCTTTTCAGGAATATACTTCTTATTATATATATCAAGGCAGTATGAAATAGCTTGAAAAGTATAGAATGAGATACCAATGGGTAAAGTGATATTATGAATGTTGTAAAAAGATGGGATACCAAAAGAGGGAATTATAATTTTCACAAATCTCAAGAATAAATCTAAGTACTTAAAAATAAAGAGCAACCCTATATTTGAGAATAAAACAAAAAATAGCCAAAACTTCTTTTTGAGGCCTTCAGACGAAATAATTTTTTGACTACCTAAATAGGTTGTAACCGTAGAAAATAGAATTAAAATTATGTATATTGGTTCCGAATAAACATAAAAGAAATAGCTTGCTACCAGAAGAATAATCCAACGACATTTAGAATTAACGAGAAAATAACATGCTAATACTATTGAAAGAAAGATTAAATATTCTGTAGAGTTAAATGGCATGAATATTTTGGGGGGACTGTCTCAGCCAACTTCGCAACCTCATTTATCCCCAGTAATAATTATATACGAATAATTAGTAAGAATTTATTAACGGATTTAGCTTTTATTAAAATTATATAAATCATAACTTTAATAGCTGAAATCTGTTAATTATATTCTGACGATTATGAAATTTATTGTGTTGCGCTGTTTGCATATTATTTTGATATGAGCTGGGCTTATCGTATAACATAAATATTGAATATCCATAACTTGGTCGTTTTTATTGTTATTTGATGTTTTTGAGAAATTGTAACCTATCACTCCCCCCCCACGCCACAGCGTGTCATTATTTTTAAACCATATCTTGAAAAATCCCTGTTATATCTCTATGATTTTATTTAGATAATCAAGTTATATACACTTTTGGAGGCACATGATGCCCGGTTCTCCGCTTAATAGCGGGGCAGCCGGGCATTTTTTGTTATGGCTGAAAAAGATAACGCATCAACAGACAAAGAGAAAGAGCAGAAGCTGAGAGAGCTTTCCCCTGAAATGCTTCTTCTTAAGCTGAAGTCTAATGTTGCCAAGAAGCTGGCTGCCGGCGAGACAGGCCTCACCAATGACATCAAACAGATCCGTGACCTTGAAGAGACGTTAAAAAAGGCCTCAGGCGGAGATGCACCAGAGACGGAAGAATTCGGGATCCCTGAGCGTTTCAAGGTGAAGAGACGTTCTTATACATTGTCTAAGGCTGCTGTTGAGCAGAGGCGCAAGGCCCAGAAAAAAGCAACTGAGGCGATGCAGAAGCAAGGCGCCTCCACAGGGCCCAAGACTGATGCCGGCAAAAAAGCAAGCCGTCATAACGCATGGAAGCATGGCTCATATGCCGACAGCCTTTTCAGTCGCCTGACACGCCCCTGTAAAAAGACATGCCCTGATTATCCATGTGTCCTGATCGAAGGCGGCAATACCGCCCCTGGACAACCCTGCATGGATGCAGAGTATCTGTACGAGGCATTTATGGCTATTCTCGATGCCGTCAAGAATAACAATTATGACGACTTCAACAGTATGGCTGCACTGACTACATCTGCAAATATTCAGATACTCAGAAAGATGCAGGAAGCATTAATAGAGGACGGAGTTGTGGTCATGGGCGACAAGTTTGATAAAGATGGCACTGTTATCGGGCGTGAGCTCAAGGTCCATCCGGCAATCCCATATCTTGCAAAGCTTACAGAGGCGCTCGGCTTTACTCCGAAGGATCTGAATATTACTCCAAGAGAGCTGGCAAAGGAGAAACAGGGCGATAAGTTCCATAAGACCCTTGCTGAGATGATGAGCGGAGTTCCAAGGAAAGAGGATAAAGAATGAATCCTCAGGTAATGGAGCCTATTGAGCTTGCTGATCTTAAAAAAGGGATACGTGTTCCTGAAGTTGATTTTGAGAAGTGGCTGCAAGCTCACGACTGGACATGGCATCAGCTCGCAAGGAACGAATTCCCTATGCCGTTTGAAAGCCTTGATCAATTCCAATTAGCCTGTATATGTGCAGATCCTGTCTTATGGGTGCAGGCATTTCTGAGAGAGCCTGAGGATCCTGACCACAAGGAACCTTACAACCTTTTTGATTATCAGATAGAGTCACTGAGATATCCCGGGCATGCTATTCATGCTGATGCTGCCGAGGTTGGTAAAACAAGAGAGATCGTTGCCCTTGGTCTTCAGAAAGGGTTTACCACGCAAAACGGCTCCGGTCTGATCGGAGCTCCGATGCAGTCTCACCTTGACGAGATCATCGAGGCGATGGATGACCAGTTTACCTGGAACCCTGATCTTGGAGCCTGTAGGTGGCACAGACGCCATAAGGACGGCTGGAAGAAACACCCGCATCATGCTTTTTACTTTACAAATGGTTTCAAGATCGATTTCAAGCCTTCAGGCGACAAAGGAATGGCATACAGGGGAGTGCATGCAAGGACCTTTGCATTTAAGGATGAAGGAGTGAAGGACAAAAACCCTGCGCAGTGGTCTGAGTTCTGGAGGGCGGTAAAGCCAAACTGTATCGTCAGGCTTTATTCCGTGCTGGATGGTGACCGCTCCTGTGATTTCTATAAGCTCAAAGAGAGAGCAAAGAGCACGAAGAAGGAAGAGGAGATGAAGATCGATTCCTTAAAAGGCGCACAGGGGCATGTGAAGAATATCAAATTCAAGCTCTTTGTATGGCCAAAGACATTAATGCCGGTACCGTACTGGACCCCTGAGAGGAAACAGTTCTATGTTGAGCAGTACGGCGGAGAGGACTCTGCCGGTTACAAACACAATGTCATGGCGCAGGACGGCGATCCTGAGAACTCTGTCTTCCCATGGACACAGTTCGGCCTCACGATCAAGGATGTCCCGGATTATCGATGTCTTAAGGTTCTTGTTGATTCAGGCAACAATGAGGTCATTGTTAACGGCTATAAGTGCGAGTATGTCCCAGGTGATGACGGTCCGGTGCCGAGGGTGATATCTCTTATTGATGAAACATACAAGGCATCGACCTTCTTTGATTTTAATGATGATAACGAATCGGAGTTCAGAAAGCTGATCAAGAGCTTTTTTATCTCGATCCCCGGCCTTAAGCGCGGCGGCGGTGACTTTGGTTTCAGCGGTGATCCTACTGAGTTATTAATAAAGAGCATCATCGGGAAAAAGGAACGGACAGTCGCACGTCTTCAGCTGAAGCATGTTACATATGACCAGCAATGCCAGGCGATTGATGCCATGGATGATGTTTACGGCCCCATCGAATCGATAATGTGGGGAACTGACTTTGGCAATGCCGGTTCAGCTGTTACTCATATACTTCAGGGTGAGCCCAGATACAGGCATAAGAATTACAGTCACAGGTTGAAAGGTTTTATGTTTGAATCAACGGCTGACAATATCAATGAGGCCGGCGAGCCGATAATCGAGACAAAGACACAGAAGCCGGCAACGATAACGCTCAAGGAACTGGCAACAGATATCCTGGTCCAAAAGATGCAAAGGCAGGAGCTTGAATATCCTCCTGACCCTGATATGGTTTTGTTTTACCCAAACCATACGGTCAGACAGGGAGGAAAGCACCGCATATACAAAAAAGAAGATGATCATATTATTGACGCTGACAGGGTGCAGATATTGGCAAAGCTCTTTTCGGCAATGGTGGAAGACTATTTTTCATCCGGGAGTAATGTCCGATGATATTAAAAGCAGACGGCACGATCTATGAGAGTAAAGCCGCGCCTGATGGAATAATCGCTATCTCACAGTTACGTCATAGCAGCCCTCAGGGTCCCATGACCGACTGGTTTAATAATTATGTCTTCAGAAAGATAGCAGGCGAGTTTTATGAGGTGCTCAGGGAAGGTATCCCAATAATTGATGCCGCCATTTCGCGGCTCATATCTCTTGAGGGGACGATCAAGATAATCGGGGATAATGCGCAGCTTGTCAGAGAGCTTGAGGATTTTCATCGGAACATTCCTGTTGGTGATATGCAGACCGGCATAAATGCATTCCACAGAAATATGTCTAATGAGAAGTTTGAACAGGGCTTTGCTCTTCCTGAGATCGTAGCGACAAAAGACCTTAAAGATGTTCAGGAACTCAGGGTGCCTGACAGCAAGTATATTATCTTCAGGAGAAACAAAGACGGCAGATCTGAACCCTGGTACCGTTATCCCGGAGACTCCCCTGCGCGGAGGCCGCAATATTATTCAACGCCTCTTAATATTATTCAGGAGATACTTACCGCCTCATACGGGCAGGCCGTTAATATTAACGGTGTAAATGAGGTGAAGCTGAATCCTGCCAATAAGATATATTTCTCCATGAACAATGAGAATACAGACCCGCACGGGGTATCTCTGATGCGCTCAATGGAGTTTTGCGCGAATATCCTTGTGACTCTTGAGAATGCGATGAAGAACTCAGGCGACCGCTTTGGAGATCCTTCTTACCATATTCATTTGAAAGGCGCGAAGGCCGGCAACCAGACGGAGGTGGAGAGCAGAAGAAAGAAGCTTGAAGCAGATTTTACAACGGTCATAGAGACAAAGAGAGCGGGGCAGAGCGCTGATCTTGTTACAGCCGGAAGCGCAGATTCAGACGTCAGTGTATCTGTGATAGGACATGACGGACAGCTATTTAATTTTATGATACCGATCCGTCATGCAAGCGAGCAGATACTTGCAAAGACAGGCCTTGCCGCGTGGAGCGTCGGGCTTTATTGGGGCGGAGCCGGAGGTAAAGCAAACATTGAGGCAGAGATGATGCTTGCCGATGCAAAGGTCAGAGGGGCAGAGATGCTCCCCGGATACATAAAGCTTTTTTCCACCTTCCTTCAATTAAGAGGCTATACATGGAAGAGCATTACTACTTCAGAGGATAAACCCGGGGACTGGGGTGTGGTCTTTGAAACTCCAAACATCCGCGACCTCGTCACAACAGCACAGGCAAGATTCCTAAATGCACAGGCAGATATGATGCAGAATAATGCCGGCATGATAGAAATCAACAGTCAAGCAAGCGTTGAAATAGGCGGCAATAAGTATCCGATAATAAAGGGTAAAACATGTGGATGTAAAAGCTATGCCGGCAAGGAATTTAAACGTCCCTTGTTTTGGCCTGACCTTGATGATCTTGAAACAAAATATGAGACAAAACTAAAAGATAAGTGGCGTGATTTTGAGAACAGGTCATACAGGATATTAAGTATCGACATGGAAGAGGTCATAAAATCTCCCGACAAATTTATTTTTACTGAGATACAAAAGAAGGATCTTGAGAAGGCGCTCGATAAATACTTAAAAGGTTTAAAGCTTGATGACCTTCCTTATTATTATGGGCAGGCTTATTCACTCGGCTTGATAGCAGCTGCTTATGTGGTTCAGAAAGAGGATGAAGGGTTTGACCTGAAAGATATAGATTCTATTCCTCCGCAGTCATCAATTGCGGCAGTCCCGATTCTGGACATCATAAAGAATAGAGAGATATTTGAAGATATTGTCAATTCCGGTTTTGATCTTGTAAAGGACAAAGCCACCAGCCGGATCAAGGATGAGATCATTACAGAGATAGAGAGCGCGGTAGCAGCGGGTAAAAATCCAAAGGAAGTGGCATCAATACTTAAGGGTAAATTCAGCGATGCCAATTCAGACTGGGAGCGCCTTGCACGGAGTGAACTCTCCATGGCGGCAGAAAGGGCGAAGCTCGACGAATGGGGTGAGTGGGAGATTAAAGAGGTGGAGTTCGCTCCTGCACCTGATGCCTGCCCGATATGCAGGGCGCTTGCCGGTGATTATCCGATAGCGGACTGTCCGATACCGGTCAAAGATACACATCCAAGATGCCGGTGCAGCACAAGGCCTGCGGAGAGCGAAACGAGATAAAGGATAAGTGGAGCTATGAGATCAACCTTGAAGACGGGGAACTATACATAACCACTGGAGGATAATGTGTCTGATACCTATGTAACAGAGGAACGGTTTAAGGATTATAAATTAGCAGTAGAAAAACTTTGTGATACAAAACACAGCCCTCTTGGAAAAGATGTTGAATGCTTATTCGATAAACTTCGCGATAAAGCGGAGAAGAGCGATCTTGATAAAAAAGCAGATCAGACGGAGGTGGAAGGTTTGAAGGATAACGTCAAGAGTATTGATAGAAAATTCTGGGCGGTGATTCTTTTAGTGATCACAACGCTTATAGCTGTAATTCTCAAGTAATGAAGATCGGTAATGGAATAAAAGAAGTTGGGCTCAATGACATCTGTTGCAGATGCCGTGAGGTAAGTACCTGCCCCGATCTTGAAGCGATGAAGGAATTACCGATAGTGAAGATATTATTTATGATCATCTGTAATAAAAAGGGGACTGATGAATAAAGGAGGATGCTGATATGGTATTGAGTGTATTCGGGACAGTGTTCGGGTTTTTGACTTCATTCGCACCTAATCTGCTGAAGTTCTGGCAGGATAAGCGGGATAAAGACCATGAGCTGAAAGTGATGGAGCTGCAGATGCAGGCTCAGGCTCAGGGACACATGGAAAGGCTTGAGGAGATTAATGCCGAGGCTGACATCGCAGAGAGCAAGGCGCTCTATCAATCTGCTCAGGTTACATTATCCGGTGTCAGCTGGGTTGATGCGACACTTACCTTTCTTAATTCCAGCGTACGCCCGATTATTACATATTCATTCTTTGGAGTTTACACATGGGTGAAGGCGGAACAGTATGCAGTTGCAAATGATATTTCAAAGGTCTGGACAGCAGAAGACATGGCGATCTTTTGCACGATTATCAGTTTCTGGTTCGGGTCACGGAGCATGAGGTACTATTTTGGCAAGAAGTCATAGAAAGACAACGCCAGCGGGGCGAAAGTTGATTAAGGATTTTGAGCAGTTTTCAACAACGCCTTATATCTGCCCGGCTGGTTATTGGACAATAGCATTCGGGCATTTAATAAGAAAAGGTGAAGTTTTCACATCTGTAACAGAAGAAGAGGGAGAGGCGATACTGGAAAAGGATTTATATACAGCAGAGAGGGCTGTCCTGAGATTAATAAGCGTGCCATTATCAGACTCACAGTTTGATGCTCTTGTATCATTTGTTTTTAACCTTGGCTCCGGCGCTTTACAGAGCAGCACGTTAAGAATGAAGATCAATCGCGGCGAATATTCTGCGGAAGTGGCGGTGCAGTTTATGCGATGGGTTTATGCCGGAGGGCGGAAATTAAATGGTCTTATTCGCAGGCGCCGGGCTGAGGCCGATATGTATTGCATGTCGGCAAATATGGGATTAAAACAGGCGGCATAAATGGAGATGTTTCAAAGTAATTAAAAAAGTGACACGCTGTGGCGTGAACTTTTCTTTTAAAGCTGTTATAAATTAAGCAATGAAAGAAAAGAAGCCCGCTGAATTACCTAATGTACGGTGCAAAAAATGCGGGAAGCTATTATTCAAAGGAGAGTTTACAGAGATAGAGGTCAAATGCCCCCGCTGCAATTTCTTACAGACCTTCAGGGGTGCTCAAGCACTTAAGAAAGCAAGCTAATACACCATAACCTAAAGAGGCACATGATGCCCGGTTCTCTGCTTAACAGTGGGGAAGCCGGGCATTTTTTATTATGGCAGACAAAAAAGGGAAGACAGACAAGATAACGCAGAAGACTTCAGATGATGCTCTGAAGGATTTTAAAAGATCCGGGATTGAAGGAACAAAGAGCAGATGAAGATCACAAAAAATAAGATCCTTAAATCATTCGGCGCCAAAGCGGTTATAACCACTCCTGACGATACTCAGCTTGCGATCATAAACGGATTTACAAAGAGGGTATTTACGGCTGATGAGCTTTATGTGTCCCAGATACGTCTTGCTAATAATGCCATTGACCGTGACGGGGAGCGTTTCAGTGATGAGACACTACAGGGGTTTATCGATTCCGCAGTAAAGAAGACCTGGCTGCTTGATCATGATAAGAAGGTCAGGTCAGCGATAGGCAAGATCTTCGCAGTTGAGAAAGAGAGTATGACCATAGAGGATGCGAAGAAGATCGACGAGAACATCGAACTTCCAGCAGGCATGAAGGAAGTTATCTTTTTCTCTCCATGGATATACATTCCGAAGAAAGGCATTAGCGATCAGGACCTCATTAAGATCGAGGCCGGTATCTATGACTTTGCTTCAATAGGATTCAGCGCCGACAAGCTGGCTCCGGTCAGGGATGATGAGGAGAATATCCTTTACTGGGAATACAAGGGTGCGGGAAAGACAAATGAGGGCTCTTATGTTTATCTCGGGGCACAATATGGCGCAGCTTCAAAGACAGCTGATGACGATAAATTCAAGCATGAGAAACAAGGAGGAATTGAAAAGATGAAGGACCTTATCAAGAAGTTTAAGGAGATTTTCCAGAAGACCCTTTCAGAAGACGGATATATTCAGGAGATCGTTGATTTCGTCAAAGGGTTGAAGGACGAGATAACTGCAAAAGAGACAACGATATCTGATCATGAAAAGAAGATCAAGGAGCTTGGGCCGATGGCTGAGATCGGGCAGAAGGTGAAGGACAAGCTTGTTGAAGACGCAGTTCATTCCTCTACGCTTTTAGGCGAGATTGATAACACGGACGATGCCAAGAAGAAAGAGACAGATTACCTCAAAGGTTGTTCCTTTGACCGCCTTCAAAAGACGCATGACAGCCTTTTGTTTAGGGCAAAAGAGAAGTTTCCAACAGACCCGGCATTTCAGTCAAAGGACAATGAAGACAGGGATAAAACCAAATCCCCTGCCGGCAGCAGCGGAGGGGAGAGCCCTCTAATAAAGAACGCAAAAGAAAGAGCAGGAATAACTGACAAATAAAGTAAGGAGGCCATTGCAATGAAGCTGACAAAAAGAGAGAAGAGGAAGTTTTCACTTATGGGGTTGATCGTGATTACCCTCATCATGGTTATGGGGATCGGGATTGTCGGAGTGGTTGCGCCTAAAGCGCTTGCCGTTTTGCCGCTTATAGGTATCGCACTTGGGATTGCCTATGCAGAGGGCAATTATCTGAGCGATGTTTTACTGAAGGAGGCTGATGATAGGGTCTCCCGGGAGAAAGTGACGGTCATATCAGGACAGAATCTTTTAATCGGCGCAATAGTCGGGAAGATCACAAAAGCGCTTGGGGCGATCACAGCTGATGCAGACAACACCGGTAATGGAACATGTACAGGCGTTACGATGGGGGCTGACGCATTGCTCGGCACTTATACGATTGAATGCATTACTGCTGTTGAAAATGGCGGGAAATTCAAGGTTATAAACCCACTCGGCAATGCCTTGCCGGATGCAACTGTTGCAGTTGCTTATGTGAACGATCAGATTAATTTTACAGTCAATGACGGAGCCACGGACTTTATCGTTGGTGATAAGTTCACTATCGTTGTTGGTGCCGGCAGCGGGAAGGTCACACAGCTTGCTCCTGCCGCGATTAACGGCTCACAGAATGCTTACGGCATGCTGACATCTGCGATTGATGCAAGTTCCGCAGATGTGGAAGGAGTAGCTATCGTCAGAGATGCCGTGCTAAAGAGTTTGGGTATCGTATGGCCGGCGGGCATAACGGAACCACAAAAGGCTGCTGCATTGGCAGAGCTTGAAGCAAAACTTGTTACCACAAGGGAGGGGGTATAAACCATGTTTGTCAACTTAGCGAAAGATCCTGCATTTAATGTCGCCTCACTTTCACAGGCGATAAACATCCTGCCGAATAACTACGGCAAAGTGAGAGAGATGAACCTCTTCCCGTTCAAGGGAGTGAGGACGAGAGTTATATATGTTGAAGAACAGAATGGCGTTCTCAACTTATTGCAGACACAGCCGATCGGGGCGCCGGGAGATGCCGGAATAAGCGGCAAGCGTAAAGTGAGGTCATTTGTAATACCTCATATCCCGCATGACGATGTTGTGCTTCCTGAAGAAGTTGAAGGCGTCAGGGCATTCGGCGCTGAACAGGATGTGCTCAAGACCATAGCAGATGCAGTCAATGAGAAACTTCAGAGCATGAAGAATAAGCATTCCATAACGCTTGAGCATCTGCGCATGGGTGCTCTCAAGGGGATAATCCTTGATGCCGACGGTTCAACCCTCTACAACCTCTATACCGAGTTTGAGATAGAGGCCAAGGAGATAGATTTTGTTCTCGGCACTGCAACCACAAAGGTCATCAACAAGTGCAATGAGCTTGCGAGACATCTTGAAAAGAATCTTAAGGGTGAGGTCATGAACGGAATACATGCCTTCGTGTCTCCTGAGTTCTTTGACAAGCTGACGAATCATGCGACAGTCAAAGAAGCATATGCCAGATGGCAGAACGGCGAGGCGCTCCGGTCTGACATGAGAAAGGGTTTCAGGTTCGGCCCGATCATGTTTGAGGAGTATATCGGTGAAGCGACCGACAAGGCCGGTAACGTAAGGAAGTTCATCACGGCTGAAGAAGGGCATGCGTTCCCGACAGGGACGAATGACACATTCAAGACCTTCTGTGCTCCTGCTGACTTTAATGAGACCGTCAATACCATTGGCCAGCCGATCTACGCCAAGATCTCAGAGCGTAAGCATGGGAGAGGCTATGATCTCCATACACAGAGCAACCCGCTGCCGCTCTGTGCAAGGCCGGGAGTCCTTGTGAAGGTCAAGTCAAGCAATTAATAAACTCAGAAAAGATCGCTGAAAGGGGCGGGCGGTTTACCGCCTGCCCTTTTTTATTGAGGATTAAATGGCATATTGCAATGAAGATGACATAAAGAAACGTATTCCCGAACAGGTAATTATTGAGCTTACTGATGACAACTCCGCCGATGAAATTGATCCAGTAAAGGTCTTAGATGCCATAGCGTCGGCTGAAGGAGAAATCAATGGTTATCTGAGGTCCAGATACACACTCCCGCTCTTGTCGATACCGGACCTTATAAGAAAGCTGTCAGTTGATATCGCTATCTACTATCTTTATGCTCGCAAGGTCGAGGAGATACCTGACACCCGGAGGACGATGTATAAGGACGCTATTAATACATTACAGTCCATTGCAGCCGGAAGAGTAGTGCTTGATATTGTCGAAGAAGATGATGTGCCTGATCCGGACTTTACATCAGGGGTCGTTAAATCAACCCACTTTGGTAAATTATGCTGATTTTAAAATTTGTCATAGATGACAAAAATCTTAACCATAAGCTGGACAGGATGAAGATGGGTATTCCTGCGGCTATTCAGTCAGGCATTGAGAAAGCCACTAAGAAAATTCATAGAGAAGCGCATAAAAATCTATCAGGCGCAGGAGCAAAGTCAAGGATCACAGGGAAGGCTGTCAAGGAAAATGGCAAATGGAAGATAAAAGGGCGCAAGAACATTCCGCAATCAATCCCGGGCGGTGGATGGCCTGTGCCGGTCAGAACAGGATGGCTAAGACAGATGCTTTATTTTCTTCTACCTGGAGAGACTTCTGGCAATGGAGGCCTGACAGTTACAGCCGGGCACTTTGAAGGGGTTGTTTATAACGCGGCAGAGTACGCAGATGTCATACATGAGGGAAGAGGATCGTCAAGAAAGTTTGGTAAGCGGCCGTTTATAACGCAGGCCGCGAATTTAAACCTCGGAAGCTTCATCGAATCTGAGATTGACAAGGTAACTGACTAATGTCGATAGATTTTGTTCAGGTTGAAGACAAGGTAATCGCTGAGCTTAAGGCAAATATGAAATACCTTAAAAATGTCGAGTCATATGCCGGCCAGCTCGCATCTGAGATAGATAAACTTGTGGGGAACTTCCCAGCTGTTTATGTGGCTTACGGCGGGTCAAAACTCGAATGGGTTGACGGGACTGTTTATAACGATCTTCCTGACTTCGATATTATCGTCGTTTCCAAAAACTTCAAGGGCGGTGAGGCCCGGCGGAAGGATACTAACGGCTGTTACGACATGATCAAAGACGTCCTGAAATATTTGACCAATCAGGACTTCGGGATGGATATCGAGAAGCTGAAGCCGGTTGATGTGACACTTTTATTAAGCACACACCTGGCGACAGCTTATAACATAAAATTTCAGACCAATTTCGATATTGTCTATGAATAAATCATAGAAGAGATATTCACATATTAACGGAGGAGCGATATGCCATTACCTCATATATCAACAAGTAAAAGGAAGACAGGAGTTTTAGAGTATTTCACAACTGATGACCCTAATATATTTGTTCGCCAGGCAACAGTTGAAGACGAAATACATCTTGATAAATTGAATGCGATGATTGAAGAATTGCAATCACTTAACATAGAGGAACTTTCTATCCCTGAAGATACCTCTGATGTAGCAATCAAAATTATAGAATCAGAAAACATAGTCATCAGGAATAATCAGGAAAGGGTTTTATCATTGCCTGCACTTTTCGCAATCAGAGAAGTAATAGAGGGTTAATGGCAATCACATTTCCATCAACACAGAGAAATATTTTAATTACTGGTTACTCAGCAGTCACTCCATGTACGATGGCTGATATTTACAATGCTGACATCGCAGCCGTAAATGGCAGGCAGTTATATACTGGCGCGGCTTCTGGAAGTCCATTCTCTATTTCTCTCGGAACACAGACTTTTGGCTTGGTTACAACTCAACCGTGGGTAGCTGATAGTCATGGAGTCCAATTAAAGATAACATGCACAGCAAGGGCAGGAGCTACACTTGCATTGACTGGAAAGAATAGATCTGGAGAGACAGTTACGGAAACAGGAATTGATATTTCAAGCGGTTCTGCAATCACTATTAAAAAATATTTCACTCTTGATACTAATGGAATAGTTTTCACAGGATTAAGTAATGGCGATACCATAACTATTAAACAAGACCGTTGGGGAGTGGTTAGTAAAATCCAGCAAACATATCCTTATTGTGTCAATACAAAATACTGGATGTGCGAAGGCGGAATACAGATTGGTGATTATTCTTCAACGCCTGGGAACTTTGCTTCTACTAATGAACTTTTCTTTTTCCCCGGGAATCATGGGTTCGCTATTGGCTCAAATCCAGCAGGTAGTTTTGTCATAGGTTCTCTGTCTAATGGGCTTCCATCTGAAGGATCCGTCATTGTTCATGACTCAAATGGACAAAATTCAAATGCTATAGGCGTAGGTAATGACTCTGGTATAACTGGGAATATTACTATTTATGACACTGCAATAAAACACTTAAACAGGTCATTAGCCTATGGCGGATGTTATGTAGGAAATTATGGTGGCACAGTTATCCTAAAGGGAATACATGCTAATGGTTGTGTAGTTCAATCAGGTGCATACACCATCGATGATATCTGTATATATAGAAGCTCATCTGGTGGAATAGGCGGAGGCAATGGTTCAGTTATATCCAATGCCAGAGTTCATAACAGCCTTTCTGGATATTCTATGGCAGGACAAGGATTGTCTGATTTTGTTACGGGAGTAGTTTTAGATGGTACACATAGTACGGAATATCTATTGGCTTATGCAGGCCAATCTCCAACCACCGCCCGGCTTAATGATTGTGTTCATGGAGACAACAAGATAAAGGCTAATGGGCCAAGTAATATTTACAGGACAACCTATGTAGATATTTTAATTAATGATATTTTGGGCAATCCCATTAGTGGAGCAGCTTGTCTCATCAAGGATATGGATGGGAATATCGTATCCTACAATCTGAGTATATCTACAAATGCGATAACAGTTCTATCATCTGCTATAGACATAGTCGCTTCTACGAGCTGGCTGACTTTTGGCTTTGCAGTCGGAGATGTCATTGTTCAAGATGCAGAATTTATGCTTATCACAGCTATTGGCGGCACAGGCAATAAAACTGCAACTGTAACAAGAGGATACTATCCAAAATATCCAGCTGTGTATCATTATTCAAGAATTATTTATAAAGCCGGTTCAGCACTTTCAAATGCCAGTGGATTTGTCCCTCAACAAATCATTCCATTGAAGAGATATTTACAGCAGCAAGGTGGAATAGAAGGTGCAGGACTTGCTACCACTTATAAAGACCACACAATAATAATCAGCAAACAGGGATATTCGACTTATCAAGATGTAATCACTTTTGCCGAGAATGATTTAACAGGACAGGATTTAGAGATATCACTTTCTGTTTATCCAAATATAAATTTCTATACACAGTCAAATCAAAACAGGATAGGTGGGAATATCATGGATATAAAAAAGAACGAGGCTGACGCAACCAAAAGAAGAGTTCCTATAGTCTGTGTTGATGCCGCTGACTTTGCAACTCCAGAACCAGGCGAGGCTGGAGGTCAAGCACAGAAGAGTATTAATAAAGGAGTATGGACAAATACGGCTGGAACATTAGTTCTTGTTGATGCAGCAAGTGGAAGTTATTATGTCGAATATACTCAAGCAGAAGTAAATGGCAATGACCTTGATACAATTGATACCCGATATAAGTCTGCCAATACAGCTTATACTTACGGCCCCACCGTTCAAATAAAAGCAAAGGGATTAAGTGATGTAGTTGCTGATATCGCCGCAGTATCTGGACAGGTATTGAATGTAGAAGACAAGGTTGATCTTATTGATAATATTGTCGATTCTGTAAAGACCGAGACTGATAAGATCGCCGGAGTCAAAGCAAAGACAGATAATATCCCAGTATCACCAGCAACAGAGGGGAATGTTTCTGCAGTAGGTGAAACTGTTGTTGCGGTAGGTAATGCAGTTGTAACAATTGACGGCATAGTTGATGCCATTAAAGCCAAGACCGATAATCTGCCTGATGATCCCGCAAGCGATACGAATGTTAATGCCAATGAGGCCAAGATCGATACGGCCATTACAAATATAGCAATCCTCGACGGCAAGGTAGTTGTAGTTGACGGGATCGTGGATACGATTGTTACCGAGACAAATAAGATAGCAGCTATTAAGACTGAGACTGACAAGATCGCTGGGGTGCAGGCTGATATAGCGACACTCGATGATAAGGTTGTCACCGTGGACGGCGAAGTGGGAACGATAGATGCACTTGTTGATGCCATAAAGGCTAAGACCGATAACCTGCCGACTGACCCTGCAAGTGATACGAACGTTAATGCCAATGAGGCCAAGATCGATACGGCCATTACAAATTTAGCAACGCTCGACGGCAAGGTAGTTATAGTTGACGGCATCGTTGATGCAATTAAGACTGAGACTGATAAGATCGCTGGAGTGAAGACTGATATAGCGACTCTCGATGACAAGGTTGTCACAGTGGACAGCAAGGTGGGAACGATAGATGCGCTTGTTGATGCCATAAAGGCAAAGACCGATAACCTGCCAGTTGATCCCGCAAGCGATACGAATGTTAATGCCAATGAGGTCAAGATCGATACGGCCATTACAAACATAGCAACCCTCGACGACAAGGTAGTCGTTGTTGACGGCATCGTGGATGAGATTGTTACCGAGACAAATAAGATAGCAGCTATTAAGACCGAGACTGATAAGATCGCTGGAGTGAAGACTGATATAGCGACTCTTGATGACAAGGTTGGCACAATGGACAGTAAGGTTGAAACGATAGATGCGCTTGTTGATGCCATAAAAGCCAAGACTGATAATCTGCCCGCTGATCCTGCAAGTGATACGAACGTCAATGCCAACGAGACGAAAATTGATGCAATCGCATCAGCTATATCTACCCTCGACGGGAAAGTTGTTACCCTTGTCAGCGGTGTGGCAAACAATTCCAGGACAGTAGTGGATAGTAAACCACAGGAGATTACACGGGGCGATGAAGTCCTGTTTACTATTTATCTTAGTACATCGTGGAATTTGACAGGGAAAAAGGTGCACTTCATGGCGAAGGCTGACAAAGATGCTGCTGATTCTACCGCCATATTTAATGTGGTTTGTACTGTCGGAGCTGCGTCCGGCGGGCTGATTCCTTGCACCTACACGCTTACTCCGGCACAGACTGCGATAAAAGGGAAATATTATGCCGAGGCTGAGGTGCGGAATACGGACGGATCATCACCTCAGACCGCGAAAGAGTTCCCGCTCATAATAAGAAATGACGTCAGAAAAGGATAAGGGAGGAGATTATGATCAACGTAACAGTCACAGACGCAGCGGATGGGACGATACACTCGAAGTATGGCCTGCTTAAAAAAGGCTCAGAGATCGAGATTGATGAAGCTGACTTTGGAGAGGAGATATTCAAAAAGAAGACAGTCGTCAACGAGAAACTCAAAACTGATAACTTGAAAGGGAAGGAGGAGTAGGTCATGCCAAGTGTAAGCGGAAGAGAAGTTAGGGTAGCTTTAAAAAAAGCTGCGGTATGGGGTACTGCAGTAGCCTGTGGCGCCGGGGACGGGATACTGTGCCTGGCGGACAGCATGAAGAAGAAAATCAATAGCGAAGTCGACAACTCTCTGGGGTTAGCCTTTGCAGAGGATCGTGATCAGGGGAATATCGTTGTTGAGGGCGGATTGCCCGCATACTTGCGGTATGACTCGCACGACAGGCCCATAGCCCTTGCAATGGGGAGCACTCAGGCCCCGACACAGCAGGGCGCCACGGCAGCATACGTAAACAGTATTCTACTGGCTGACAACATTGACGGCCTCTTTGCGTCGCTGGCAATTAACAAGATCATCAATGTTGATGAATTTCCCTCTGACAAAATAGTGGGCTTCACTATTAAGGGCGTTTCCGGGCAGGTGGTGATGATCGAGTACATTAAAATCTGTAATGATAAGGTTGTGGCATCAATCGTAAACAACTTAACATCCTTTGCCAATGTTACATATCTGGAGAAGACAAACCGGGTACTCTTTGGCCAGGGCGTCTTCAGGATCAATGCTCAGGCCGGCGGAGCGCTTGCAGATGGAGATATAGTAACTCCGTCTGCGTTTGAGTTTACATTCAAACGTAACCTGAAAGGCGAGTATGTGGCAGGCTCTGCGAATAAGATAGATGAGCCGACAAATGAGGGAGTCCCGGAGATCAAGCTGAAGCTTACCTTCGCGAGATACACAGCCACAACCTATATCGCAGATCTCTTTGCGGATGTGAAGAAAAAGATGGATATCACCTTCACTGGCGCTGTGATCGAAGGTGCTTATAGCAGGCAGTTCAAGCTCCAGTTCCCGAACCTTGCATATTCTGATGCTGATGCGCCTACAAAAGAAGCCAAGCTTGATAACGTCGTTGAGTTTGACTGCCTGGCAACAACTGCTGCGCCTACAGGCATGGCCGGGATACTAAAACCGTTCCAGGTGAATCTGATCAACAAGAGGACAACGAGTCCGTTAGCGTAAAAAAAAACAGGAGGCAATAGATAATGGCAAAAATCAATTTAACAGACGGTGATAAAAACAAATGGTTTCAGTATGACATTGACACTGAGGTGTGTTTAAGGTTGATGTCAAAGGCAGAATTGAGGGCTATAAATAAGCAGGCCAAGAAGAATTCTGGTCTTACAAGTGCGGATCAGGATGAAATAGCAGATAAAAAGCTTGGCAGAGAGGCAGTGATTGGCTGGCGCAAGATGGCAGATCATAATCATCCGGGATTTATTTTAAATGGTGAGCCTCTGTCGTTCACACCTATAAACATTGATCTGTTGATGACAAAGAGTTTTAAGTTTTCTAAGTTTGTTAATGAGATGTGTGTTAGTGAAGATGAGTTTATCGAGGAGCCGATAAACCCAAAAAACGACTAATAGCTTACATCCGGGCGAAAGCGGACTTTCCGGGCGTGAGCTGTGAGATTTGTAAAGGGATATTACAGATAGATGAAGTCGAACCGCCGTGCTTTTGTGAGGTAGAAGAAGGTGAAATAGTTCCCGGTGTCAACGCCTGCTGGATACCGGAGCTTGACGAAAAGAGTAAAAGGATACTTGTGATCAGGCAAAAGATTACAGCACTTAAAGAACTTGTAGACTCGGGAACGATACTAAGGTTGTATGAGGCTGATTTAGAGGATATAGAGCTGTTGGCGTATCTGGAAGATGAACTGAGGCAGATGCAGGACGAAGCACCTAAACCAAAAGAGGGCTAAGATGGCTGAAGTAAAAATATCTATAACCGCGGAAGACGGCACAAAGCAAGTCTTTAGCGCAGTCAGAGAAGGCGCAAAGACTGCATTTGATAGCGTCGAAAACTCCGCTGTTACCTCTACCGGTAAAATGAGTTCAGCATTTGATAGTTTAAAGTCGCATTGGCTTGAGGTTACGGCAGGTATTTACGCCGCATGGGAAACTGTATCAAAAGCAATTGAACTCATAAAACTCGGAGCCGGAGCCATGCAGTCTGAAGAATCATTCAAAAATGTCACCAAGGCTTATGGCGAGGACGCTGATGCGTTACTTGCCAAGATGGAAGAAGTTTCTATAGGAGCAATAGATAGCAGCGATCTTATGCAACGTGTTGTAAAAGGTATGCAGCAGGGGTTGTCAAGCGACCAGATAGTTAAGCTGCTTGAAGTCTCCCGTTCCGCAGCCAGGGTGGCTGGGACAGATATTGCATCTGCGTTTGATGGAATTACAAATGCGGTTGCCAACCAGACCATGAGAGGATTGAAGCTGTATGGCATTATGGTCGATCAAAACAAGGCATTTGAAGATTATGCCGTTGTATTGCATAAATCAAAAGATGCGCTTACAGAACAAGAACAATCTCAGGCACTTGCAAACGCGGCAATCGCAGAAGGCGGGCGGCAAGCAAAGAATATGGGCGATATGACAATAAATGCTTCCGAGCAGATACAGATAGCAGAAGCGAAAATACACGAGCTAAAAGAGACTATTGGAACGGAGCTGATAGAAGCGCTCGGAAAAGCTATTGAGCACACCGACTCTCTTACCGCCGCCTTGACCGTAGGTGCAATAGTTGCCGCAGTTCCGATGTTAGGTAAGATAGTAACAGCATTGAAGGCGGTAGAAATTGGAGCATTAAGCGCATCCCTGGCAGCGCGGGGTATCGGCGCAGGGATTGCTGCTGGAGTTGGCTATGAAGTGGGTAAATGGTTAGATGCAGATCTATATAAACGCCTCGGCATAGACCTCTCCGGTATGAACAGGCCGACTCAAGAGCTTACGGATGCGACCGAAGGGCTTGCCTGGGCACAAGAGGAACTGGCAAAGCGGCAAAAGAAGGTTTCAGCTGGGTTTAGTGAAAACAAAGATGCTATCAAAGCCGTAAAAGACGCAGCTGAAAAATACGCCGATGTGGTTAAAGATGTCAACGCCGACCTTCTTAAATTCGCAGGAGATGACTTCAAGAAGAACCTCAAGGATCAGGAGAAATCCACAGGCGGAATGGCTCAGGCGCTGCAAGGATATCTGAATGTGACAGATGCCGTCTATAACAAGCGGCTGCAGATGCTCTTTGTCCTTGGTCAGGAAACTGATGTGGAGTTACAAGGCACAGCGGTGCAAAAGGCTCAGGCAGAGGCACGGCTTGGAGCTTGGAGTCAGTATTATGAAACATTAAAGGGGCTGCATAACGCCGCAATCGAGGCGCAGAAGACGAAGACTAAAGAACTTCTTGATCTTGAAACCCGCATTAAGGATCAGCGACAGGGATATGCAGATCTGACGCTTTCATTAAACCAGAAGTTGATGACCGAGACGCAGAAATACTACTCCACACAGGAGGATCTTGAGCTGAAGTATAAGTCAGCTCTGACTCTTACAGGGCAGGCAAAAATAGACGCGCTGACAAAGTATCAGACAGCGATGGCGGCGACAGCCAACGCTGTAACGCAGGATGGACAGGAGAGAATATCTCTTGAGGAAGCAGTGGCAACTGCGCTGGAGAAAAATGCAACGGCTCAGGCAGAGATTTTAATGGCACAGGATGCTCTTAAGCTGGCGAAACAGGCAGAGATAGACCAGATTGGCGTGTGGAAGACATCGCTTGAGACGGCAATGGCAAAGGCTACTGAGATGATGGAGTTGTATACAACTCAGATCACTGACTTGGGCACGATCATAGACGGCTTACAGATGAATAAGACGCTGACGGTGGACACTGCCGGGGCAGTAATGCAGGTCAATAGCCTCAAGGGCGCGATTGCTTCGATACCTGATATCACATATAAACAAATAATTATCACAACTGCCGGAGGAGCCTCTTCCGGCGACGGTTTCCAAAGCGATAGCTCAATGTCCGGGTTTCACCCGCAGCCTTTAGCCACAGGAACTCCGTATGTTAAAAAAGAAGGTCTGTTTTATCTCCATGTTGGCGAGGCGGTGACTCCTGCCAGTATGAATAATAATAACTCAAGAAAAACGACTATCAACTTCTCAGGCATGAATATCAATATAAACGGAGCCAACAAAGACGGCAAGCAGCTCGCGCGGGAGATTGATGAAGAGATGGCGGATATGGTTAAAAACGAGAGATCACGGCTGGCGAAGGCGCTTAAATAATGGCAAAGGTCAAGGCGTGTTACATAAATATCCTTGAGACCAGCACTGTCACCCTCACATTAGGGACTGAAGATGTCGCGTTTCCTCTATACCGTCTCTATGACAGGGAGTGTTCTGACCTATTTAAGATCACCGCCGCTGCCACGTTTCAAATTAAGGTCAATCAGGGGGCTATTAAGGCGATCGACAGGCTCTTAATCCCTGCAGGGCATAACCTTTCAGGTTTGACGCTGACATTCTCATATTCAGACTATGATGCGGATGATTATAGTCAGGTGGAGCAATGGACTCAGAGCGGCAATGCCCTGATTGATATTCCACTTGATAGCTCGATGACTCATAAGTATTGGAAGCTTACTGTCGCATCCCCGTCAGCCATTCCGCAGATACCTGAACTGTTCTTGACCTCAACTTATGAGTTCGAGCGCAATCCTTCCCGGCCATGCGATAAGGACAAGCGGTTTAACGTCGAAAGGCTTCAGGAGGCAGGCGGACAGCCGCGATATATTAAACACGGCGAGCCGAGGGCATATCGCCTCTATGCCTTACCGCGCATGACCGCAGCACAATCAACCAACATACAGGTGCTCAATGACGCATGGGACGGCTGCAAGCCCTTCTTTCTCTGTGATCACAATGGCGTCTGGTTGTTTGGCGAATTACTATCCCCGATAGGACTGGCTGAAGAAAGCTCAGACAAAGATTCATGCACTCTTGAATTTCAAGAAATACCGGCATAATGAAGGCACTTACTGATGCGCAAAAACAGGCGATCGCAAATGGCAAGCTCTATTCTGCCTATCTACTGGACATCACCCTGCAGGGCACAGGTGCGCCGACTCTCCACATATCAGACAGAACCATTACCGTCTCAGGTGTAACTTATCAGAATTATCTTAAGGACCTCTCCGGGCTGGGAGAAGAGATAGACCGTGCCAATTCTGAAGGCAGGAACGCGGACATCACGCTCGTATTCAAGAATAAACCGTACCTCACTTACAACTTCTTTATTCAGATAGGCAGCACATATCCGTTCGAGGGTGCGCTTATCACCATAAAAGAAATTCTTATTAATGATCTCAATGTCCCGGGAGAGCCGATAACGATCCATATGGGCGTCCTTGATGAGGCGCAGGATGTCGACACACTGAGCTTCACTTACCAAGCGTCATCGCTCTGGAAGTTGAAGGATGAGCAGTTCAAACAAGCTTTGATCACGGCTGCGGTTTACCCCGGAGCAGATCCTGATGATATTAATAAACCTGCAAATATTGGATACGGCTCACTCCAGCAGGTGAAATGTCATGCTGTTGCCGCAGGGGCAGTGGATAATCTGACCGCCAATATAACAGCATCCAGCCCCGGCAATATCGGGACACTTGTTCTGTCAGATGCCTCTAAATACCCTGCCAGCGGTGCCTTCACTATCCAGACAGAGAGCGAGCAGATACGTATTGCTTCCAGAAGCGGCAACACCCTGACTCTTGCCTCATCAGGCGCCAGGGGATACAACAGCACCACAGCGGCGGCACATGATAAAGGAATGGCTGTTTTTGAGGTTAAGACGGAGTATATCTATCTAATAAAAAATCATCCTGTAAAGGCTATAGGCAATGTCTATGTTGATAAAATCAGGCAGTTGACCGGTTACACAGCTTACACCGGGCAGAGTGGGGATGAGCTTAGCGGTTATGAAGGAAAGGCGGTTATTAAATTCACAGTCAAGCCGGTTGTGCAAAAGCAGGTGAATTTGGGAGTAGATGTCACGAATCCTACTCACGGTCATCAATTTAATGGAGCCTCACAAAATCAAAATGCCAGTACGTTGGTTTCTCCCGCGTATGGATGTTCCGATCTTGGCGGTTCATTGACCCAAAACATAACCTTTGTCAGCCTTGCTACTGCATATCAAGGGAACAGCGCCACTGTTGGATTTACCGTGTCTTATAACAACTGTGGAATCCCCGATTATTGTGAGGTAAAGATTGGCGGTATCACGGTTTTTAAAAGGGTGAATGGGTCTACTACAATTAATCTTGGCACAAGCGTAAGCTTGGAAATGGCGTATAGTGGAGGGTCAAAGGATTTGATTCCTGTGTACATCAACGAGAGTTCTGGGTATAACCCTAACCCACACACACAGAGTGGGATAAAATGCCAAATCAATTCAGCCAGTCGTGTTGCTATCTTTAATGATGCTTCATCTTCAACAGCACAAAATACATCTGCAAGTCTTACCGGTAATTCATCCGCCGACACTGTCATCGGCACGAGTGTTAATGCCGACGTTGACTGCTGGAAAGACGACGCCTTCGGGACATACACCGGCACGGCAAACGCCCTGATTGAGCGGCCTGACCACGTCTTTAAGCACTTCCTCGACGTCTATTTTGGCTATGCGCTGACTGATATCGATACGGCAAGCTTTGCGGCAGCAGGGGCATTATATGCCTCAGCCATATCCGGCGGATATAAGTTCGCCTTTTGTATTAATAAAGAGATCCGCTCGGCAAAGCAGGAAATCCTTGAGAACCTGGCATCTCAGTGCCGTAGCACATTAGTCGAGGAAGGTGGCAAGTGGTACCTGGATTATATCCCTGATACTGCACCAACAGAGGACAAAACTATTAAGGCATCTGAGCTTGTCGGTGAATACGCAAAGTTCCTTTTCCATAAAACAGCGCGAGTGGATATTGAGAACGACCTCACGGCCAAATTTGGGGAGAACTACGGGAAGCTGAGCTATGATGAGTCAGAATGGCAAGGCACAGCAACTGCCTCAGACTCTACCTCACAGGGTAAGTACGGAATAAAGCCCACAAACTATATCTTCAACGCTATCCGGTCGCAGGCCATGGCAGATCATGTCCTGGCATTTAAACTCTTGCAAAAGAAGAATCCTCTCTGGTTAATAGATGCGACACTCTTCTGGCAGCATTACGACCTCGAAAGAGGCGATACAATAGCGATTGAGAACACCCTTAACAACGGCATGAACTTCTTTCTTGAATGGGTCGGAAGGTCCCGGAAGGGCTTTGTGGAAATCAAGGGGAAGGAGTGGGTAGGATGATTGTGGACATGTGATTAAGAACGCAGACTCAGCTAATTTCTTTCAATGTTTGCGTTATCACATCCTTTTAAATAATGATTGACAAGTCCTTAATAAAATAATAGAGTTAATAAGTGGATATTGAAAAGAGGTTACATCCAAGAATAAATGTCGACATCAGATGTGAAATTATCTTTAAGGATAAAATCTATGACAGTCTTATTCATAATGTGTCCATGGGAGGGTTATATATTGAATCAACCCCTGATCTCATCGGATACCCGGCAGGTCTTTCTTCAAATGATAATATTCAAGTAACATGTGTGCTCCCTTCAGGAGATAACATAATGCTTAAATGTCAGATAAAGTGGATTCTCATTCATGATAAACAACTGAATATCGGAGTGGAACTTATTGAGTCACCTTCTGCTTTTTTTGATTTCGTAAAAGAAATGGAATTAACTTAAAAGCTTGACAACTCCCCTATTACCACGGTTTTCTTAAATGAGTGTCTAGTATTATCTCATGATTAATTTTGTAACGCATTATTGTAACCTATTGAATAGAGTAGCAACTTATAGTATATTTGTATAGTGGAAAGAAGGTGTTCAGAAAGAAAAGATGTTAAGATCGATGTTAAGATCAGCTTATCCGGTAAAAGTTATGCCGGATTCATAGATAATATTTCTCCGGAAGGATTAGGTGCAACCATAGTAACAGCCCCTGAAGAAGATGTAAGCGGTTTTGTTAAAGGGACAAAACTTGAGCTGTCATTTCAAGCCAAAAGAGAAGAAATAACCCTGCAGTGTGAGATCAAATGGATAAATATATCTTCAGAGATACATGTTGGCGTTATATACATTATAGGAGCTGAAATTATAGACCCGCCTGCTGAGTACAAAGAACTCATAAGAACTTTATAAATTGCAATGCAACGAAGAACTACAGTTAATCTAGGGAATTTGGCCCTCTCTCTTTCTGATGCCATGGATTTGGCAAGCCCTTCATTTGTTCAACATCAACAAAGAACAGCCTTCGTTGTATGGGAACTGGGGAAAGTTGCAAATTTCTCAGATGAAACATTGGAAAATAATTTTATTGCGGCACTTCTTCATGATGTCGGTGCATTGACATTAGAAGAAAGAATATCCATACATACCTCTAAAGTCGAAAATCTTGAGTTGCATTGCATCCGAGGAGAATTTTTACTCGCTCAATCACCTTTACTAAATAAGGCATCAAAAATAATTCGATTTCACCACAAGCCATGGAAAAATTGGGACGTAACTATTGATCCCGCTTTTGCTTTAGAGGCACAGATGTTGTCTGTGGCTGATTACCTTGAGCACTTGATCGATCGCAATAAATATATTTTGCATCAGCATGAGAATATTATTTCAAATATTAGATCTCTTTCGGGTTCCTCATTTCACCCACAAGTCATAGATTATTTTCTCACGGCATCCGAGCGAGAGGAATTCTGGCTGGATCTGGTTTCCCCAAGATTATATTCTCTTTTACTTAATGAAGGGCCTTTAAGAAAGATAGAAATAGGCCTTTCCAAAATAGTTGTTATATCCGAGTTATTTCGGAATATTATTGATTTTCGGTCTCATTTTACCGCAACCCATTCTTCCGGAGTTGCAGCAGCAGCTTCAATAATATCCAGGATATTTGGCCTCACTGAAACGGAAATTAACCTCATGGAGGTTGCCGGCAACTTGCATGATCTGGGGAAATTAGCCATACCCAGTAGTATCCTGGAAAAGCCCGGGAAGCTTACAAAAGAAGAAATGTCTATTGTGAAATCACATCCATACTATACTTATTCCGTGATTAACACTATCGGAGGCCTTCAGCAGATGGCTGAATGGGCAGCTTATCATCATGAAAGACTCGATGGTTCAGGTTATCCATTTCATTGTAAATCAGATGACCTAAGTACCGGAGCGAGGATTCTATCAGTAGCAGACATATTCACGGCGTTAGCTGAGGATCGGCCTTATAGAAAAAGAATGTCCCCAAAAGAGATTGTAGAGATAATTAAGCAATCTTCAGACCAGCAACTTCTGGATAAGAAGATCTGTAATCTTCTTTTTGATAATTTCGATGAAATTTCTTCCTATGTTATTGATAAGCAGGCTGTTGCCAAGGATTTCTATGAACAGCAATTTGCCTTTATCGATCAAAACTCAGACGGATTTTAAGTTATTACGTATCTTCTATATATTTGTTATAATTTTGAGCAGATGATTAATGGAAAAGCAGAAAATAAGTTGTCTGAAGAGTCTTGTATTCGATTTGGCTCTATAGCAATTGCCAAAAGATATATTACTATTGACCAATTACTAAAAGCGTTAAATGAGCAAGTAATTAATGACGTTATAAATAAGCAGCATAAACTTATTGGAGAAATTCTGTTAAAGAATGGTTGGATGACAGAGAAGCAAATTGAATTGGTTTTATGTGAACTTCGTAAAAAAGATTGAAGATATTAATGTAATCAGTAAGTTTCTTGTTTTTATTCTTCGTAGGTTATCCCTTACTTGCTTTCCAGTCTTTCAATAACCTGAGTATAGTGTGTTTTGCTTCCGGAAGGTCATTTTTTAATATTCGTGATATCAATGCAAGCTCAGGATCATCTTTCTGTGAGGCACTATTATCACCGACAAGCAGCCAGCCGGGATCGCATTGCAGGGTTTCAGACATCTTCGATAGCAGCTCAGCGCTTGGGATCCTGTGACCGCGCTCATATTTATTTAAAGTTGGATATGCAACCCCTATCGCCTTTGCCAGCTTATCTTGAGTAAGTCCGGCCTTTTTACGAGCGATTTTGATTCGCTGTCCTAATGGGTTATTGATCAAATTCTCTCACTTTTTTTTATGAACCTCTCCATCGTGCTCTTCTCATGCCTTAATTTTAAGACATTTTAGAAGGCATATTATTTTAACTATATAGAAATCCTTACCGCCGGTTGAGGAGTCGGCTGACCAGGTTAATATTGCATTGGGAATACGGAATGATTATGATCCCACCAAAGTATATAAAGAATTTCAGCTTGTCGTATACCCCACAAGCGTTCCCTTGCAGCAAATCTTAAAGAATATAATTCATCCAGATCATCTAAGTTTAGTTCTTTTAATCTATCCCTGGCATCTTTACATATTTTACTTACTGGCATGAAATGGTTTTGAGGAGAACCTTTACTGATTCGCTTAGTTGCGATTTCTCCCCATGTCATTGTCTCAAAACTTTTTAGTCTATTTTGTATTGTTTTGAAAGCATCCGCACTATTTAAATTTCCCCAGCCCCATTGCCCTTCAAAATCTATCATACCCATTCGCCATACAGGCCTTTTTTGGTTTATTGACTCTGGTGAATGAGCGTAATCAATAGTTGGAGTTTTTTTACCGGAAGGAGTTTCTACTCTGTTGGGGGTTTTTGCTGTTGATGGCTGTATTTGCCACTTGGGCCTCTTGTTACTCAAAGCCCGCTATAATACTCCATCATGCTTGCATGAGTAATAGTTCTGTTCCCGCGCATATTTGGAGCCACGCCAGTGCGTGCATCTTTCCAAGGATCTTCTTTATGTGTGAGCTCTGAAAGCCACTGTGAGGTTTTGTCACCATAATAGTTTAAGACACCATTAATTGTTGCTCTTTGTTTTTTAGAAAGGCGAGAGGGATCCCCGACTCTTAATGAAGATATATTAAAATAACCTTTATGTTTATCATAAAGTTCTCTTACTACAGGACCATTAGCCCACGCTTCAATCTCTTCATTAAAAATAGGCGCTTCATCCCATACGAGTGACCACGCTTGGCAATAATAAACAAGCTTTTGAAGCTTCATGGTAGTCATTACCCCATGTTTGTTTAATATGTATGCTGCTATATCATAAACCGAAACAGACATCGCCTTCTCCTTTTTTCTTATGATTCAATTATAGCAGTTTTTGTTAATAAATTATCAAGATTAATAGGCATATTGTAATATTTTATAACCAATCATCAGGCCCTTACTGTTTATTTCTTCTTTGTTCCATAAGGTGATTGATTTGTAGGTTTTAAGGAGATTTTCTCTTCACTGGCTTTTGTCTGCACGGCACCGGGTGTGCGGCCTATCTTAAGACCAATGACTCTTGTAGGGGTGTTTTCTTTGGCTAGTTGTTTCAGTTGTTTAACGTCTGTTTCTGTCCATGCCTTGCCATTATTACGGGTTGATTTGCTCATTGCTTTTCCCTCCATATTTAAAGGATTGACATATCAAAGCACATCTTATTCACTCTTCCAATATACTTGCCAATATAGTTAATTTCTTAATCATTCGTGATAATTCGGTTGAGAGTAGGCGGTATTTGCAATTATAACAACCCTTTTTAAAATGATCGTATTGAAGCCTAAGCTGATTTGGATCTTCTTTCCTTCTTTTTTTGAGGAAGGGGAGTACTTTTACTTTTGCCGCCTCCTTCGTCGGTTATGATTTCAACAAATTTCTCGATCTTATCAGCATCCTCAGGATGCTTTTGAAGGTGCTTCTCTATCTTTGCGGCAATCTTCCAGACACTATCTTTTACGTTTGTATCATATTCTTTGGCGCCGTATCTTAACCAGGCAGGGTGTACATCAAAATACTCAGCCAGTTTTGCTGCATTCTCATCCCGTGGTTGAGTACGGCCATTTACCCAGCTTCTAATTGTTGATTCAGGCTTCCCCAAATCTTTTGCTAATTTATATTGAGATATTCCTTTATTTTTAATGAGATTCTTTAATCTGGCAGGAAATGACATAGGTATATCTTCTCTCTAAACACCGCAAAAATCAATACGCAACAAATAAACCGCTTGACACCGCACAAAATGTGTGGTATAAAATTACACAATGATACCTGGTAAAAATCATTTTAAATTATCCCATGCACACGGACAAGTAGAAAGGTTTGTCGTTTTTCTATTAACCGATCTCTCTCATCCGAAGACTGAATTCATCGGACTGAGATCTGTCCTGCCGGGCAACTCCTCTTACTACCAGGTATCAGAAGTCCCGGCAGGGCAACCATAAAAAGGAGAGTACTTTCAATGCCGTCATCATCACACGAAGCGAGGATGCAGAATGAGAGAGACTTTGGACCTTACTCTATTGCAGATAAATAAGTACCAGGCAAAGCGCCGTATTGACTGGGTACTCTTGGGCTTTATTGCGGTCTGTGTCCTGGTCACGGTCTTTGCCTGTATGAAGATCAAGGAACGCGCTGATAACCCTACCGAGTATGAGCAATTCGTCATGGAGAACTATAAAAACGGTATAACTCTACAAGATACACTGAGGATGGCAGAGAATGGCAAATAAACACTTCAATAAAGGCATCGCATGGGGCAAGCTCGAAGGCCTCAGACGCACGACTTCTGACAGCGTAGACAAGAAGCCTTATCTCAAGATATATCTGCACTGTCACAACGCCCTGCACGGCAATGTAAAGGTTTACGGCCGTATTTGGGGCGCGGATCGCATCGCTGAGGCAGAGAAGCTCCTGATGGACGAGGACAAGCAGCTTAAAAAGGGCATGGGACTGAGACTGGAAGGCTTCTTTAATCAATATGACAAAAAAGTTGAAGACGAGATCACCCGCCTCAGTAACTTCACATTCTTTCAGATCGCTCCATATGACGGCACGGAATATCGGGCGGTCTTTATCCTGACCGGAGTGATCGAGATCATCTTAAGAGACTTGGAAGAGGGCAGTATCAGGCTCAGCCTGGATAGACAGGGGAATCAGCCTGAGGAGTTTTTGCTCTATACGGACGACCAGAAAGAACTTAAAGGATTAGAAGCCGGGCAGACCGTCCAGATCAAAGGGATGATGGCTGAGCAGGGAGAAGAGGATTATTTCGGCGCAAGCTCAGGCATTTTTAGGGCATATGCGAAAGAGATAAAAATACTTGAGGAGGTGGAGGTATTTTGAAGAGATCATACTCATGGAATAGAGAGATATTTTTGAAAGCCTTGAAGTTCATTGGCAGGTATGAACTGAAGCACCTGAAGGATGACATGAACCTTGTCGGCGCCTTTGATTGGTTCGAAATAGCGCACCCGGAGAAGTACAGAGAGTATCTCTTGGCATGTCAGGAGATGCACAGCTTATGGGATAAAAACGATCCTGCGTCACAGGAACAGTTTAAGCAGCTCGTCAAGCAATACGTCGACACCTGCGCCTGGCTGATCACTCAATACATCTCACACTTGAAAGAGCAGGAAGAACTTAAAAAATATCCACAGGGCGAACTGGCTCTGATGGAGGCGTAGATGAAGAAATTTAAAAATATAACTTTATTCTTGACATCATTAATGTTATGTGTTTATAATTTTAGCATAGAGTCTTTGAGGGCCTTCTCCGGCCTCCGTAGCGCAAGCACGGAAAGGAGGTTTTTAGTTTTTACGGGTAAGTTTTCCCGGAGTGTTCCACTAACCGCGAGGCGTGGACGGTTCTCAAAGGCCGCTATAACACTCTGGGATTTTTTATTGCCCGGAAATATAGAAACTTTGAGGAGGCGTATGACTAAGAAGAGAAGAAAGGCAGTACCTGCAGCAAAGAGGCTCAGTAAATGTATTAGAGATATCTTCTGGAAGCTTGACCATGCAGAGATAGTGAATATCCGCCAGAATATTCCACGTAAATCATCGGAAACATTATTCCCGCTTAAGCTTATTCTTGATGGACTCGTGCGGGCGGATTTGATTGAGACGGCATGTTATCTCAATAACCTGCCAAATAAAAACTCAGGGAAGGTTGTGGACTTCCGGCAGTGGGTAAGCACACATAAAAGAGAGTTAAGGAGGGCACAATGAAAAATTTAATGTTTCTTGAAAAAGCTATCTTGAAAGATGATTCAGAAAAACCATGAATGAAAGCGGCTGAAGGATAATATTTTAATTTATACAGAATGTATGTCATGGACGATACCAGTTTAACTGTTTCATTATGAGCAATAACATATCACAGATAATCAACCGGTTTGAAGGGTTACTTCAAGAGCTTCATGAGGTGGAAGACCCTCAGAACGCAGCAGACCGTCAGGTTGAGAAGCTTACCAAGACCGTCACTGATCCTCGCGTCCTTGCCTCTATGAAATGGCTTACGATGAAAGAGGCGATCATATACAGCCGCAAGTCCAAAAACACCCTCCTAAAGTATATAATGAAAAATCTTATATACGGTGATCAGGTGGAGGGTGGCGACTGGATTGTTGACCGTGAGAGTATTGACAGGTTTTATAATACCCGTAATGCCGACCGGAATGCCCAAAAGCTGATCTATCTCCACCATGGCACCGACCAAAGGAGGACAGGATGAATCTTTTTAAGAGGGAAAACGGTGTATGGTATATCCGCAATTCCAGAGTAGAGCGAAGGCTGCTCGGGCTTCCCCAGGCGATATCTTTGAAGACAGAGGATGAATCATTAGCCAGGGCGAAGTTCCAGCAGCTGCAGGACCAGAGGAGAGACAGGCAGGTCAAAAGCATAGAGAAGGTCAATCAGATCAAACTCACGGAATACATTCCTGAGTATCTCGCCTCTCGTGAACTTCAGGGGATATCTCAGTCGACGATCAGTATTGACGCTAACGCCCTTAAGAAGTTCAAAGAAACTATCGGTGATATGACGCTCAGGGCGATTAAGAGAGAACAGGTCGATCGCTTCAAACTCATTTCATTAAGGATAAATTATTCAAAGACCTATATTAATATCATGCTCCGCAGCCTGAGCGCTGCATTCACGCATGCGCTCACATTGGAGAAGCCTTATATCTCAGTAAACCCATTTTCAAAGAGAGACAGAAATGACAAGGTCCTTTTTAAGATGGATGAAGAGATTCCACGTTACCTGCAACCTGCGGAGTTGGACAGGCTCTTTGAAGCGCTTGATAAGGAAATAGTGCTCTTCAGCGACAAAGACGGATTCTGGCATATTAAGACCGGCCTTAAGCAAAAGCCTCTGCTTACAAGAGACCTGCAGAAGGCTGAGGCAACACTTGCAGAGGACAAAAGACGCCGTAAGGATCTGGTAGCAGCCGTCTATATTTATCTGTATACAGGTATGAGGCGCTCTGAGCTGATCAAGCTCAACCGGCAGGATGTAGACCTTGTGCACGGTCTTATTTATGTCAGGCAGACAAAAGGAAACAGAGATAGAGCTATTCCCATATGCGACAAGGTGAGGCCTTACCTTGAGCGCATTCACCCTGGCATAGGCCCGCTCTTCCCGAACTGGAGCTCACCGAATACACTCTCAAGGCTTTTTAGAAACATCGCATTGCAGGCGGGCGTTAAAGCCACACTTCACAGTCTTAGACACACATTCGCAAGTTATCTGGTCATGAAAGGGGAGGGTATTAAGAGTATAAAAGACCTGCTCGGACACCGGAACCTGAGGACCACGGAGATCTACGCAAAACTCGACTCCGCGGCATTGTTGAAGACTGTTAATAAGCTGGATTTTTAGGAGAATGAATACAAGCTGTATACAACGAGTTCTAACCGCTTGATTTTATTAGTCGAGTCCTTCCCGTGAGAGGCCAGCGTCCTAGGCCACTAGACGATGGGACCATAAAAACTTAACTATTAACTTGATATTTTGGCTGGGGAGAGAGGACTTGAACCCCTACAAGCAGATCCAGAATCTGCGGTGCTGCCATTACACTACTCCCCAAAGCCAAGATATTTTATATTATGAATATCAGTTAATACAAGTTTTTAGGTATACTAATAAAATATAAGGGAGGTCTTGATTATATGAAAAGAATTCTTATTACAGGCGGGGCTGGTTTCATCGGCTCGCATCTCTGCGAAAGACTGCTGAATGACGGCCATGAGGTTCTGTGCGTTGATAACTTCTACACCGGCCGCAGATCCAATATAGCTCATCTAGTGCCTAATCCATATTTTGAGATCATGAGGCATGATATCTGTTTTCCTCTGTATGTTGAGGTCGATGAGATCTACAACCTTGCATGCCCTGCTTCTCCTATACATTACCAGTTTGACCCTGTGCAGACTACAAAGACATCTGTTCACGGTGCGATAAATATTCTCGGCCTTGCAAAGAGGGTCAAGGCAAAGACCTTTCAGGCATCAACCTCTGAGGTATACGGCGATCCAACCGAACATCCGCAAACAGAAGCCTATTGGGGGAATGTAAATCCTATAGGCATACGTTCCTGTTATGATGAGGGCAAGCGCTGTGCAGAGACCCTCTTTTTTGACTACCACAGGCAGCATGGGCTTAAGATAAAAGTTGCAAGGATATTTAATACATACGGCCCTAATATGCATCCTCAGGACGGCAGGGTTGTCAGCAACTTCATCATGCAGGCATTAAGGGATGAAGATATTACTGTCTATGGAAAAGGGCAGCAGACAAGGAGCTTCTGTTATGTTGATGACCTCGTGGAAGGTTTTGTCAGATTAATGGATTCGCCTGATAAGCTGACCGGCCCTGTGAATCTCGGCAACCCTGATGAGTTCAGCATAATAGAACTCGCCCGCATTGTAATAAAACTTACCGGCTCAAAGTCAAAGATAGTATTCAAGCCTCTGCCGCAAGACGACCCGACACAGAGACAGCCTGATATATCTCTGGCAATGAAAGAACTTCAATGGAAGCCGAAGGTAAAGCTGGAAAAAGGATTGATCAAGACTATCAAGTACTTTAAACAGTTTGTTCCCTGATACCTGTCTCAGCATCTAATGTGAAGGGTTAATAAGGACGCTCTCTTTTCTATCGGTCTTTATCGAGACCTTTCGGCCTTCTACTTTGACCTTGCCGTCTGCATAGAGCTTGATTGCAAGCGGAAATATTATGTGCTCCTGTTTCAGAATCCTTTCAGATAGTGAATCTTCGGTATCATCTTCATATGCAGGTACAGCAGCCTGAATGACTATAGGCCCGGTGTCAACTCCCTCATCAACAAAATGGACAGTGCAGCCTGATAGTTTTACGCCGTAATCAACCGCCTGTTTCTGGCTGTGAAGGCCGGGAAATGAAGGGAGCAGGGCAGGGTGGATGTTGATTATCTTATTTTTGTACCTGTCGATTAACGGTTTACCGACAACTCGCATGAAACCTGCAAGTATTACAAGCCCCACGCCTCTTTTTTTGAGTTCGTCAGCGACGTGAGTATAAAAAGCATCTTTGTCTGAATATTTCTTCGGAAGGATAACGATTGATTCGATGTCATGCTTCTTTGCCCTCTCGATAGCATAGGCTTTAGGCTGGTCGGTTATCAGCACAGCTATCTTTGCATTGATAAAGCCGGACTCTATATTGTCTATAATAGACTGAAAGTTGGAACCTCTGCCTGAAGCAAGAACTCCGATTGTTAGCATATTAAATGTATTTCACTCCGCCTCTTCCTTTTGCTATTTCACCTATGATATAAGCCTCTTCGCCAAGCGATTTCAGTCTCCTCATAACCTTGCAGGAATCACTTTTATCTATGACAAGCATGAAGCCGATTCCCATATTGAATGTCTTGTACATCTCATCTTCAGTGACCTTGCCTTCTCTTTGAATTAGATCATAGATCGCGTGCACAGGCCAGCTTCCTTTTTTTATGACCGCTTTCAGCACCTTTTTAGGCGGGAATATCCTCGGCAGGTTCTCGGTAATGCCGCCGCCTGTGATATGAGCCATTCCTTTCACATCAAAAGTATTGATGATTTTCAGGATGCTCTTAACATATATCTTTGTAGGTGTAAGCAGTTCTTCGCCAACAGGACGGCTGAGTTCCTTAATCTTTTTTTTCGGGCTGTATTTTTTGATACCAAAAAATAGCTTTCTCGCCAGCGAATAGCCGTTGCTGTGAAGCCCGCTTGATGAGAGCCCTATAATAATGTCGCCGTCTTTGATCTTTGAACCGTTAATGATCTTCTTTCTGTCAACCACTCCCACCGAGAAGCCGGCGAGGTCGTATTCACCGGGACTATAAAACCCGGGCATCTCAGCGGTCTCCCCGCCGACAAGGGCGCAGTCCGCCATTCTGCATCCTGCGGCAATGCCTTTGATCACATCAGCGGCCTTCTCTGTAGAAAGCTTCCCAGTTGCGAAGTAATCGAGAAAGAATAGGGGGCGTGCGCCGTTTGTGAGGATATCGTTGACGCACATTGCGACAAGGTCTATCCCTACTGTATCGTGCTTGTTAAGGTCAAATGCGATCTTGAGTTTTGTCCCGACTCCGTCAGTGCTGCTGACGAGCACAGGATCTTTGACCTTTGTACTTTTCATGCTGTAAAGAGCGCCGAACGAACCGATACTGCCCATGACGCCTGCGTTAAAGGTTGCGCGGGCAAGCGGCTTTATTATCTCTACCAGGCTGCTGCCTTTGTCTATGTCTACTCCGGATTTTTTATATGTAAGAGCCATTGATGTCCTTTCTGTTTTTTTAAATTATGGATACTCATTATACAAGATTAAATAACATTTGCCGCTACGCCTTTTCTATCTTCTTGAGGCTTTCTTTCGCAGCCATCTGCTCTGCCGCCTTCTTTGTCCTGCCGTGGCCTGTGCCATAGTTCTCATTATTTATCTGAACAGAGACCTCAAACAGCTTGTCATGTTCCGGGCCTTGCTCGCTTTTTACCTGATATTCCGGCAGAACGCCGAATCTCGACTGTGTTAATTCCTGAAGGCTTGTTTTGAAATCCATCACAAGGCTGTTGTCAACAAGTTCCAGTATTTTCGGCTCAAGAGACGATAGGATAAACTCTCTTGCCTTCTTCATTCCGCTGTCAAGAAAAATCGCTGCGATAACAGCTTCAAAGGCATTGGCAAGAAGGGAAGGTTTGTTTCTTCCGCCTGACATCTCCTCCCCCTTGCCGATCAATAGATGTCTGCCGATATCAAGTCTCTCAGCAGCCTCTGCAAGAGTTGCCTCCTGCACTAAATAGGATCTTAGTTTGGAAAGCTTTGCCTCGGAATAATCCCTGAAATGATTGAAGAGATGCTCGCTGATAACCAATCCAAGCACGGAATCTCCCAGAAACTCAAAGCGCTCATTAAAAGGGTGGTGCTTTTCCTGATTCTCATGAGAATAAGACTTGTGAGTAAGAGCTTCCCTTGCCAGAGATTTCTTCTTGAAGGTGTAATTTATTGAGAGTTCAAAACTGGCTATATCTTTTAATGACGATGCTGGCATTTGTCCCGCCGAATCCAAAAGAGTTGGAGATCGCTGATCTTATATCGAGCTTCCTCGACTTGTTAGGCACATAGTCGAGATCACATTCCGGATCAGGGTTATCAAGGTTCATAGTTGGAGGCACTATTTTGTTAAATATGCTGAGCGCGCATACAACAGCTTCAACGCCGCCTGCGGCCCCAAGAAGATGTCCGGTCATAGACTTTGTTGAACTTACGCATAACTTATAGGCGTGTTCCCCGAAGACATTTTTTATAGCTGTGGTCTCAAGCTCGTCACCGTATCTTGTTGAGGTTCCATGGGCGTTTATATAGTCAACATCTTCGGGTTTTATACCTGCATCATTAATAGCGGCCTTCATGCATCTTGCGGCCCCTTCACCCTCAGGCGCGGGGCTTGATAAGTGGTAAGCGTCAGAGGTCATGCCGTATCCTGTTATCTCAGCGTATATCTTTGCGCCTCTCTTCAATGCGTGTTCAAGCTCCTCAAGTATCATGATTCCTGACCCTTCGCCCATGACAAAACCGTCCCTGTCCTTATCAAAAGGCCGGCTCGCCTTCTCTGGTTCTTCATTTCTCGTTGAAAGCGCTTTCATTGCGGAAAAGCCTGCTATCGCCAGCGGGCTTATAGTGGCTTCGGTGCCTCCTGCGATCATAACATCAGCAATATTGTTCTGGATCAATTTGAACGAGTCACCTATTGAATGAGTGCCGCTTGCGCAGGCAGTGACAACTGCGGAATTAGGACCCTTGGCCCCGAATCTGATGGATATCTGTCCCGCGGCAAGGTTTATGATCGTCATGGGGATAAAAAAAGGAGTGATCCTCTTCGGGCCTTTTTCATTGAGTATCTTGGCGTACCGCTCAATCGCAGGCAAGCCGCCCATACCCGCACCGACTATGACACCGACTCTTTCAGCCATATCATCAGTGATAATAAGTCCGGAATCCTCCATAGCCATGCTTGAAGCAGCCAGAGCGAAGTGGATGAACCGATCCATCTTCTTCTGCTCTTTGACATCGATATAGTCGTCTATAACAAAGTCTTTTACTTCAGCCGCTATCTGGCACGGGTAACCGTCAGGATCGAAGTGAGTTATCCTGGCGACTCCCGAACGGCCTTGTATCAGCCCGTTCCATGACTTTTCTGTGCCTGTTCCCAAGGGGGAGACCATGCCAACCCCTGTTATAACTACCCTTCTATGCGTCATAAGAGGGAGTGGGGTTATTCTGACTTCTCGTTAATGTATTTTATGGCGTCCTGAACCTTTATTATCTTCTCTGCATCTTCGTCCGGGATCTCTATATTGAAAGCTTCTTCAAGTGCCATTACGAGTTCAACCGTATCGAGCGAATCAGCCCCCAGATCATCGACAAAAGATGATTCAGGCGTTACCTTCTCTGCGTCTACACCAAGCTGTTTTGAGATTATCTCTTTGACTTTTTCTTCAACTGACATGTCTAACCCTCCGTTTTAATTTTATTCAGAATAATAAGCGGTTTTTTTTGAGAAATAATTATACATCTTTAGAATGATTTTTTCATGTAATTCTTTACTACATATACATTCCGCCATTTACATGGATCACCTGTCCTGTAAGATAATCAGACTCATTTGAGGCGAGGAATATGGATGCATTTGCAACATCTTCAGGAGTGCCGAACTCTCTGAGCGGGATCGCGTTCTTCATATCTTCCTTTACTTTTTCAGGCAGGGCTTCGGTCATGGCAGTTTTAATGAAGCCCGGGGCTATGGCGTTTACCCTTATTCCGCGGCCAGCATACTCTTTTGCGATCGTCTTTGTAATCCCTATAACGCCGGCCTTTGACGCGCTGTAGTTAATCTGTCCGGGATTCCCTATAAATGCAACGACGGATGAGATGTTGATTATCTTTCCTGACCGCTGTTTTGACATTATCTTTATCGCCTCTTTAGAGCAGAGAAAGGTTCCTTTCAGGTTGATATTTATCACCGCGTCCCAATCGTCTTCCTTCATTCTCAAAGCCAGTGAATCCCTTGTGATGCCGGCATTATTTACAAGGATATCAATGCTGCCGAACTCATTGATAAATGTCTCAAAGGCGTTTGTTACGCTTTCCTGGCTGGAGACATCAAGTTTTGTGCTAATGCACCTGACACCCGACTTGTTTATCTCCGCAATAAGATCCCCTGTGTTATCTACTTTAATGTCAGCTATGCATATATTAGCTCCTTCTTTTGCCATCGCAAGCGCAATAGCCATCCCGATGCCCTGGGCAGAGCCTGTAATAAGCGCGTTTTTACCTTTGAGTCTCATTGTCCCTCCGTATTCCATAAATAAAGTTCAAGTATTATATAAATTCGTTTTTAATTAGGCAACCGGCATATGAAATGGGTTAAGTTTTTCTATGCAGTATGGAATTAAGATGCAACCGTTTATTTAGTTGTAATTATTATATATTCTTGTATAATTCATATTATGAATATAAGAGGCCCAATCAAAATATTTCTGTTAACTCTCATTGCTGTTATGCTCTTCCCGGCATTTGTAATCGCGGAATATTCAGATAAGCCTGATGCCGGGACCTTTTTTAAGCTTGGGCTGAATCTGGCTGAAAAGATGCAATACTCTGAGGCAATCGATAATTTCCAGCAAGCTGCTAAACTTAAGCCTGAATATGCTGAAGCATATTTTCATATGGGCAATGCCTATTACAAGATACATAGATATACCGATGCAATGGACGCATATAAAATGGCGGTTAAGATATCACCGAATTATGAAGAGGCGTATATTTCTCTCGGAGTCGTCTCATCAATGCTGCGTAAATATGACCAGGCTATAGATGCGCTTAAGAAGGCGGTAAAGGTTAACTCACAGAGTTCAGCCGCATACTATAATCTCGGCAATATATACATGGATATTGATGAAACATCAAAGGCTGTTGAGGCTTATAAGGAGGCGGTCAGGATCAACCCGGATTTTGCATCTGCCCGTTATAATCTTGGAGTGGCTTATCTTGAGCTTAAACAAGATTCCTTAAATCCTGCAATTGAGCAATATAAGGCATTGCTGAACCTTGATAAAAAACTTGCGAAGGATTTGGACGAACTGATCAATAAGGCCAAAGAGTAATCTGCCGCTCTTGCTGCGTCTTTTCTTTCATTTGAATAATTTCCCCTTGTTTGTATAAGCCCGTAAAAATCCATTATTAAGAGTTTTAAAAAAAAGATATATAGTATTATAATTATCAATGTTTAACCTTAACAGCCTTAAATTTAAGATTGCCATCATCACCTTCCTCCTGATTTCCATTATTATGATTGTAACTACCCGGAGGGATATTAATCTGACCGAAGAGAAGCTTCTTAGGGCACAGAAGGAGAAGACTGTCCTGCTTTCTGACAGGATAGCCCACGGCATAATGGTTCTTATGTTGAAGAGCAGGTGGAAAGATCTCCAGACAATGATGGAAAGCCTTGTCAAGGACAGTGAAGAACTGAAAGAGATCCGGATATTTCTTCCTGATGACGGCACCATAGTTGTCTCATCAGATCCCGCTGACATTGGGAAAAAGATATATGATGAAGACCTGGCAAAGTACCGTGAGGGAAATCATTTCGAGCCCTTCATGATCAAGAAGAATGATATGATCTATGCATCCAAGCTGACAATGATAAAAAATAGTTCCGCGTGCCACAAATGTCATGGGGCTGAAAAAGATGTGCTCGGTGTCATGGATGTTGAGTTATCCCTCGCAAAGGTTCATTCAGATCTTCAAGATTTTGAAAAGGAACATTATTTAGATGCCTTTATTGGCTTTTCACTCATAATGGGAACCTTTTTATTTGTAATAGCCATCCTGATAGACAGGCCTTTTAATCGTATGGTGCGTACTATAAAGAAGATAGAGAAGGGCGACCTTTCCGCCAGAATGGATATAAAGAGCAAAGATGAGATCGGGCTTCTGGCAAAGAGTTTTGATAATATGGTAGAGGCGCTTGAATCTGCAAAAAATGAGCTTGAACTGACGCATGAGCAGCAGATGGAGAGGGCTGCCAAACTTGCAACTATCGGGGAGGTAGTTGCAGGAATCGCTCATGAGATAAAGAATCCCTTAACAGGCATCAGCTGTGCGGTGCAGCTTCTGCAGGCTGACCTGAGTGAGGACAGCAGCCAGAAGGTCATAACAGACAAAATATTAAATCAGGTCAAGAGGCTTGACAGGACAGTAAAGGACCTGCTGAGCTATGCAAAGCCTAAGGCCGCCCACTTTCTGCCGTTTAATATTAATGAAGTTATTGACAGGGCGGTCTTTCTTATTTATCCTGAAGCTAAAAGCCTTAATGTGAAGATCAATACTCAGATAGAAGAAGAATTGCCTGATATTGTAATGGACCCTGACCAGATGCAGCAGGTTGCGCTGAACCTGATGATCAATTCACTCCAGGCAATGCCTGAAGGCGGGGAACTCACGATAAAGGCATATAAAACGAATTATAAAGAGCTTGACGATTCTTTAAAGAAGGAGTTAAGCAGGGGCGAAAAACTGATCCTCAGCTTTGAGGATACAGGGAAAGGCATATCCTCTGAAGATATGGAATATATTTTTGAGCCGTTCTTCACCAGAAAAACAAAGGGTTCCGGCCTTGGCCTGTCCATTACCCGAAAGATCATTCGTGAGCACGGCGGGGTGCTCAATTGTGAGAGTGAACTTGGCAAGGGTTCTCTCTTTACGATATACTTGCCGATAACGAAGCAATAGGAGGGTATTGGTAATTTGCATAATGTGAAAATTCTTGTCGTTGATGATGAGGAACTGATAAGGTCTTCGATTAAAAAGCACCTTGATAAAGAGGGCTATGAGGTGCTGACAGCAGAAAGCGGAGATGAGGGTCTGAAGACACTGAAGGTCCAGCTTCCGGATATAGTTCTGCTTGATCTTCATATGCCCGGCATCAGCGGAATGGAGACCCTTGAGGCGATAAAAAAATTCAACAAGGATACCGTTGTTGTCATCATAACTGCTCATGGTGCTATAGAAACGGCTGTCACTGCAATAAAGCTCGGCGCATATGATTTCGTGGAAAAGCCTTTTGAATTGAACAGGGTATCAATAATTATTAAAAAGGCATTGGAGAATGTTGACCTGAAGAGAGAGGTCAATTTTCTCAGGAGCGAGCAGCATCAAAAATACAATTTTGACAGCATTATCTGCGAATCCGAGATAATGTCAAACATGGTTGCCCTTGCAAAGAGAATTTCTGAAAGTGATGCAAATACCGTATTGATCCAGGGTGAAAGCGGCACAGGTAAAACCCTTATTTCCAGAGTAATTCATTATCATAGCCCAAGGGCCTCAAAGCCTTTTGTCGAGGTAACCTGTACGGCGCTGCCCGAGACGCTTGTTGAGAGCGAGCTGTTTGGATATGAAAAGGGCTCATTCACCGATGCCAAGGCGTCAAAGAAAGGCCTATTTGAAATGGCTGACGGCGGCACAGTATACCTTGATGAAGTTGGGGATATGAAGCCATCGACACAGGCAAAGTTCCTCAAGGTGATAGAGGAAAAAACCTTCATGAGGATAGGCGGGCTCAAAGAGACTGCCGTTGATGTCAGGATCATAGCTACTACAAACAGGAACCTGAAAGAAGAGGTCAAGAGAGGCAATTTCAGAGAAGACCTTTATTACAGGCTTAATGTGATACCTTTGGAGTTTCCGGCTTTAAGGCAGAGAAAAGAGGATATTATACCTACGGCGATGCATTTTATTAATACCATGAGAAGAGAGTGCAGGAGGAATATCACAGGGATATCAAAAGAGGCCCAGGAGCTTTTATTGAACTATAACTGGCCCGGAAACATCAGAGAACTTAAGAATGTTGTTGAGAGGGTTTTTATACTTGGAACTGACGGCCCGATGCTTCCAAGCCACCTTCCGCTTGAGATATTGAATTATGGAAGCGGCCCCGTTCATAAAAATGAAGATTCTGAAAATAGAGCACAATCAGGTGAATTCAGCTTTAACCTGCCTGGTGACGGGATATCAATAGAAAATATTGAGAAGGAATTTATTATTCAGGCGCTTCAGGTTACGAGGGACAACCAGACCAAGGCTGCTAAACTCCTTGGCCTTTCCAGGGATGCTCTTAGGTACAGGATGCAGAAGTTTAAACTGATCGAATAAGTTCTTAATAAAGATCTTATCTTCTAAAACCTCCTATTGCAGTTGAGATTATCTCCTGCCTTAGTGATGTGAGGTTTGCGTCATTAGGATATAGATTCAATCCTTCCTCTGTAGTTATTCTCGCTTTCTTAAAATATGTAAGGGAGTTCCCGGGATCAAGCCGGCCCATTTTGAAATAGATCAATCCCTCAAGATGAAATGACGGCAGTCCGGGCCTTCTCTTCTTTTCCAGCTCATTCCATGAAAGGAACTTATTTATAACCTCCATGTTCATGTTCGGAGCATAGGCGGCTTCAAGAGCTTTTCTGTACATGTAATCCGGTTCAGCCCAGTTTCTCAGATATATATTACTGACTGCGGGCAGAATGTCTTCCTCTGAGATGATATTTGTATTCATATAAAGTTGCTTGAAATGGTTGTACCTGCTGTAGTCGTAAAATGTTTTAAGCGCGTATCCGGCGATGCCCGCATACAGCAGCACGGCAAATAAAACAACAGCAAGTAATAACGGCCTGCTCAGTTTTTCAAGTCCTGCTTTTTTTTCATTTTGAGAGGTTAATAAATATAGAAGTATAATAAAAAGGAATGTATGCGCAGAAGACAGCTTCAGCGGATACTCGACCATCATATGCAGAAGGAGAGGCATAAAAAGCGCAATGGATATTCCGGCCTGCCTTATGCCTGTCTCCCTGAGTATTTTCCATATGCCGAAAAGTGCGATCATGACAGCCAGAATGCCGGCGATACCGCATTCAGAAAGAATATAGAGAAGTTCATTGTGGGGATGGCTTATGAATTCGTTATAGACCATACCCTTATAACGCGGGTTGTCTTTTGAGACGTCTGCCTTATAAAACATGAAGGTGCTGCCGAAGTTAGAGAAGCCCTGGCCGAAAAAAGGTTTATTCTTAAACATCTCATATGACGTGTCATACATTATAAGCCGTTCAGAGAATGACCGCTGGCTGGTGTCTGACAGCCAGTTCACCCTCTCTTTTGCCGCTGTTTCAGTACTCTCGATCGATCCGGCCCCGCTGCTTTTTGTGCTTATAAGATAGAACCCCGCGCTGATCCCGACTGCAAGCACCAGAGTCCATATTGCAAGATGTTTTCTTATGCCTGAGTATGCCCGCCAATTTGTAGGTAGCAGTATCATCATAGCGAGCGCTGCGCCTACAAGGCCTGCCCTTGAGCTTGCAACCATAAGGCCTGCAGATAATATAAAAAGGTAAAAATAAAAAAACACTTTCTTTATATTCTTATATCCATTGAACCTTTCAGTTGTTATGAAATACAGGCATATTGCGATCCCTGTTGCTGTCCATGAAGCAAAGAGGTTCTTCTGCTGGAACGCACCTCCGACATCCGGTATGTATTTTGTAAGGGTTATTATTTTCATGGCGAAGCCTATCCCGAATGAATGGATATAATATGAATTGACGAAAAACTTCAGCATTATCATTATGGATTCAATGACACAAGAGGCCATTACTATTAGAAGAATATTCTCTTTTGCCTTCTTATTAAAATCAAACTGATGGATGCCGAGCCATATTATTAAAGCACCGATAAGGCGCAGGGCGTTTATTGTGAAGATGTCAATATTTATTATCGGATTAAATATGCTGGTTGATAAAATAAGGATCACATATGCGATGAAATATTTTAAATATGAAGGCAGGATAAAAGACTTATTGATAACAGCGTGTATGACAGAAAGCAGAACGAGGGTAAATAATCCGATCCAGATGAAATATTCACGCGGATGCGCGACCGTCCCTCCCATGTTTGGGATGGAGATATGCATAATGCATAGCAGAATAATTGATATTACAACAATCGGCAATCTTTCGAATATCTTTAGTAGCTGTGTCAATTCATGCTCCTTTATTTCGCATCAGAAGATTCAAAATCCTGTTTTAATTTGACCATACTGTTCCAGCCGGGGTAAAGACCCAGTCCTTCCTCAAGGAGCTTGTATGCCTCATCTTTTCTCCCGACGACATATAGAGAGAACGACCCTCTTTGGTATACATCCGGATGAGGGAAGACCTCTTTTTCCTTAATACAAAAGTCAGCAAAGTCTTCTATTGATTTCTTGTCACCATTCAGAAGTCCGATCCTGAAATTGGCATCAAAATAAAACCTCTTGCCAAGTTGTTCAAGATACACATTGTCGACAGCAGGTTCAATAAGTTCAGGCCTGACAAGTCCTATAATAAGCAAGTCCTGATATTTTTTCATAGCTCTCTGAAGATTGAGGGTTGTTATTGAGAGGTAAGTTATGACCATAAAGAGCATGGCAGCAGTAGCAAGCGCGCCTGTCTTTAGCAGTCTGACAGGTTTTATCCTGATCTCTTTTATGAAATACGACGACGGCAGATATAGTAAGAAAAGAAAGAGCGCCCAATGGGGCATGGACTGGTAAAGCGGATAACTTACCTGAGTATCAAATGCTATCGGAAATAAAAAGGCCGCATAAGTTCCGCCACGCTCTCTGCCGAGTTTGATAAGGCATACCATAAAGCCAACCCCGACCAACAGCAGCCCCGTCCCGCCAAGTAAGCCTGACTCCGCAGTCCTGTATAAAAACTCGTTATGCGGATGTAACGTAAAGGCAACTTCATATGGATATTCAGGATGTTCTTTGGCAAGCCTGCTCCTGTAATGCATGAACTTGCTGCCGAAGCTGCCGGGCCCGTGGCCGATCAGCGGCCTGTCTTTTATCATGTTGACTGCCGTAAGGTACATCGGCACCCTCATGTCCTTTACCTCATCCCCGGACATGCTCTCCATCGTCATCTCTATCTTCTGACCTACAGAGCTGAGCGCAGAGTCCCTTTTGTAGTAATACTTCTCAGCAGCCACACTGCCGGTTATTCCCAAGCATATCATCATCAGCCATATGAAAGGGTAGAGCGCCTTCTCTCTGTAATGCACGTACCTCGCTGCCAGGAGTATAAGCGCTCCGGCTCCTGCCTCTATCACTCCTGCCCTTGAGCCTGTGAGAAAAATAATAAAGCACATGAGCAGCACAATAAGATAAAAGAGAGTTTTAAGCCAACTGCTGAATCCCCTGAATATCTGCCCTGTTAAAAGATAAAGCGATATCACAATAGATGTCGCAAGATATGAGGCAAGGATATTTTGGTGCTGGAAATTGCCAAATACCTTGATCGGGGCAGGCGCTGCTATAAGAAAGATGCTTATTTCAGGGTTGAAGTACTGAAACAAACTTATCAGCGACTCTATCATGCCGGAGATGAATATTGCATATAAGAGCCGCTCCTTCTCCTCATCAGAAAGCTCACATTGATGTAAGGCTATAAAGAATATTATCCCGCCAATGAGCCCGGCTGTTTCAAATATAAATGAATGCCTGTCTATTATCGGATTAAAGAGGGCAGAAGGAAGCAGTGATAACAGAAAGATTAATATATATAAGGAAAGGCGCGGGACTGTTATCTTCCATTCATTGAATATATGTATCACTGAAAGAAGCACAAGTCCTGACAGAGTTATCCAGACAAAATATGCCACAGGCAGGACAAGCGGCGCGCCGAAGTTCCTTATGGTTATATGTGAAATCACCAGAAAGAGCAGCGCAAGTATCCATAAATAAATTCTCTTTATCATATCTCTATTCACCCAGCTAAAAATACCAGAATCCTTCGGGCATGTCAAAAAAGGCTGGCAATAATTAAGCACTTGAAATTAAAAAGAAGCATAGTTTAAAATACTGAACATTTTTTAGAATGATGTCTGGTTGAGTTGGACAGTTAACTGAGACTGATCAAACCATGAGACAATTTTTGCTTTATACATAATGAGTATTGCTTAATTATCAGGCAGGATATTAAAGTTAGTGCCAAGCTGTGTGAAATAACGCTTTAAGTTGGTTAAATCTATCAACTGTAATTTAAAATTTAAATAAACATTTAATATTTTCAGTCAATTTTATACGTAACTTGCTTGATTATAATGGATAATTAGATTTTTTCATGCTTCATGATAAAATTGGTATGGGAATTGCATCATTAATCGATGGAACAGGATAATAAATAATGAAAACAATAAATACAGGCAAGACTCGAAAAGCTTTTAAACCAAATTACTTTTTTAAAGTAATAAACAAAAAGGAGGAAACAAAGATGAAAAGATTACTATTAGCAATGTGTTTAGTAATCGTGGTTGCATTCGCGTTCTACGGAACAGCTAATGCAGTCGGCGGTGTATGTTCTAACTGCCACACGATGCACGCAAGTCAGGATGGATCAGCTGGAACTCCAAATGCCACGCTTTTGAAGAGTGCAGATGAATGTTTGGGTTGTCATGGCGGTACCGGTTCTGGTTCTGGTGCACCACTCGTTGATAAAACAGGTGGAACAGGTATGCCGTCAGGTGGTTCTTTTAACGATGACTATGCAACATCACAGACTATGACACACAACGTATCAGACTTGTCAGTTTTAGCGTACTCCACAGCTGACCAAGATACTACACTTCTTAATGATCCTCCAGGCAATACAATGGATGGAACAGGCAATGCACTTACCGCACAGCTTAAGTGTGGCGGTACCAATGGTTGTCATGGTAATCACACATCTGCCGGCAGTACGGATGCTGTGAAGGGAATGCACCATGCAACAAAAGTTACTTACAAGTTCCTTAAGATAGCAGCTGACAATTCAGGTGCAGGTACTAACGTTGCCGGAACATCTTCAGCTGACTATGAACAAGGCACAGTAGATGGTACAAACCACAATATTTATGCAGCAGGCGGCACAGACAGCATCAGCCAGTTCTGCAACAACTGTCATGATGATTTCCATGGCGCAACCGCTGGCGAGACAGGTACTGCTTCTCCCTGGAAACGTCACCCGACGGATTTGCTTTTAACAGGAGCAATGGCTTCAGCGACAATAGATTATGTTAATACCCCGTTTGCATTCGTTTCAGCAGACAGGTCCGGTATGGCTACAACTACAACTACCAACTATACAGCAGCTAAAGGTAATGTAATGTGTCTGTCATGTCACCGCGCACATGCATCTAACCAGCCTGATCTTCTCAGGTTTGCATACAGCGGTCTTAATGCTAATGCAGGCGGCGGCGGCACAACAGGATGTCTTGCTTGTCACGTAAATCAGAGGTAATTTGACATAGGTAAGGGGAACTTCGGTTCCCCTTACATCTATGGGTTTAAACAATGATTAAGCCCATAGATGTAAAAAAAACAAAAGGAAATATGATGATAAATAAAAGAAAAAAAGATGGGGTACTAAACAAAATAATTATCGCATCGGTTTTTATGGCTCTAATTGTATTGTCATCTCTCTCACCTGTTTATGCGCTTACAGGTGTATGCTCTAACTGCCACACAATGCACAATAGTCAGGATGGCAGTACAGTAACAGGTGGTGCTGCAAATGATGTCCTGTTAACTGATGACTGTCTCGGGTGTCATAGTAATGCCGGTTCATCAAAAATTCTTAACAATGTACCGCAGGTAATGCACACAGGTACTGATGACCTTGCAGGCGGTAACTTTAATTACTTAACTGCTTCTGACACCAGAGGGCATAATATCATTGATCTTGCAAATCCTGATGATGTTCTTGATATCCCGCCCGGAGGAGATTGGCTCGCTCATTCTTCGGTTGTTGGTAAACTGATTGGTGATGACAGGCTTACATGCGCCGGTACTAATGGTTGTCATGGCTTAAGGGCTTTAGCGGGTCCTACTTTTCTTACTCCTCTTAATTCTTTAAAGGGTGCTCATCATAAAAATATTTCAACCGATAACACAAGCACAGCTGATGATAATTACAACAGCTACAGGTTTCTAAGGGGCGTTAAAGGTTATGAAAATAACGTTTCCGGAAGCGAATGGCAGAATGTAGACGCAGCCAAACATAATGAATATTTAGGTTCAACAGAAACTGTTAGTTGCGCCACCAACAGTTGTCATTCTGCCACACCAGTTCCTAATATACAGCCGGCAACTCATACTATGAGCGGGTTCTGCGGCACCTGTCATGGTGAATTTCACATCTTGGACGGTACGGGAGATGGTTCCTTTTCATCACCGTTCATTAGGCACCCGACTGATATAGTACTCCCGTCTGACATTGGCCGTGAATATGCCGCTTATACAGCATATAAAGTAAGCGCTCCTGTTGCAAAGCCACTTGCAGCGCTAACGGGCATTAGCGGTGTAGTAAATCCAGGTACTGACATTGTAATGTGTCTCTCTTGTCACAAGGCTCATGCAACTGACTTTCCTGACATGCTTAGATGGGATATGAATGATATGGTGGTTGGAACTACAGGGCCTGCTGCAGGAACCGGCTGTTTTGCCTGTCATACAGAAAAAGACGGCATCTAACTAAGTACCGGTTCGATATTTTTTAATCTACATAGAATTATCAAAAGGTTGCTCATGATAAATGAACAACCTTTTTTTTTATCCTGAGCTCATAAACAAAATGAATGCCTTGCGTTATATAATTAATACTATTGAATGCTGCATAATAAATATCACCTATGCGTCATTACCGTGAAAGTGGAAATGACAAACAAGCCGTAGTTTATAATACGAATTATGAGATACAGCAAGAACATTACAATCAGGAGATACGAACTTCAAAGCAGTTATTTCAGCTTGTTGCTCTTCTCTTTTTTCTTAATTATTGGTTATCCTGGCCTTCTTCACGCACAGGGCTCGCTTGTAAGGTATTTCGATAAGATCGATTATGATGAAGAGTGGAATAAGCTTGCCAGGCCTTCATTTGCGATGTCTGAGCCTGTGATGGATGAGATTTACATAATAGATGGTAAAGGGCGTGTAATAATTTATTCCTCTGACCTCTTTCCGCTTCATTCACTTGGTAAAAGTGATAAGATTGAGCTGCCCGAAGGACTTACTGTTGATCCTGATGGCAACCTGTATGTAGCACAGTCATATTCAGAGAATAATCCGAGATACAGGATATCTGTCTTTAACCCCTGCCTTAAGTGGATGCGTGATATTTATCTGGATGGTTTTGAAGGCGCAGAGTCTTTTGTTCCGCACCGTCTTGCCTTTGACAAGAAGAATAATCTCTATATTGCAGGCCTTTATTTTCCCGGAGTTCTGGTCCTTGACAATAACTTTAAGATAATCGATATCATGTCTCCTGCAGAGGATGAAAAGAAGGTTGCACTGATAAACGTATCAATTGATGATTCCGGATTGATATACCTTGTGAGCGAAGAGACTGGGCATATATATGTCTATGATGAGAATAGAAAGTTCATATACCAGTTCGGGGAAAAAGGCGGCAGCACGGGTAAGCTCAGCAGGCCGAGGGCTGTTGCGATAGATAACAAGAGAGGCTGGGTTTATGTGTTAGACTATATGCGCCATACAGTTAATACATATGATAAGAACGGCAACCTGCTTTTTGAGTTTGGCGGCATGGGATTCAGTGACGGATGGTTCAGGTTCCCCACAGACATCAGCGTAAGTAAAGAAGGAGATGTGATAGTAACAGACCTGTTTAACCACAGGGTTCAGATATTTAAACCATATTAAGATGATCAGGTATAGTTCAGACAATGCCAAGCGTAAGCCCTGTCTTAAAAGCCGCCCGAGTTATTCTGCTTTATTTTCATCTGTTTTTATTTCATCATTCTCACGGATTTTAATTCTATCTTTTATCCTCTGCATTTCAGGCTGTACAACTTTTATAAAAGATGAGTCTCTAAGGGATCAAAAGCAGGCTCTTTTCAACAGCCAGATCGTCTTATATCTTAACGGCCCTGACAAGACATCGCTGGATATCAGTTTTATACTTTCAGGCGTCAGCGTCATGTCTAAGGACGGGAATTACAGCGATGTTATTGATAAGCCTGTTGCAGTCAACTCTTTTAAAATAAAGGGGCATCAGGTTCTGCTTGGCGAGATACGGATTCCTGAGGGTGAATATAGAAAGCTGAAGTTTACGATCACAGATGCTTCTATCAAGAGTCATGAACAAACCGCAACACTTGCTCTCCCCCCTGAAGTCATTGAAGTCCCTATTAATTTAATAGTGCGTGAAAATCAGAGTGAAGCGCTTTTTGTTAAATGGAACCCGGATGGTTCTGTTGATGAAGGATACATGTTCAAGCCGTTGTTTTCCATAACTTCAAAAGCTCCTGAACTTAGCAGCCTGCTGGTTTATGTTACCAATGAGGACTCAGGCAATGTCTCTGTAATAAACAGGCAGTCAGGAGAGGTTGTCGGCAGCATCATGGTGGGAAAGAAGCCCAGGGGGATAATTGCCGGCCTCAGAAAAGAACGCCTTAAGATATATGTTGCGAATTCAGGTTCAAACAGTGTGTCAGTTATTGATCCCGCAACCAACAGGGTAGAACAGGAGATACCCATAAGGCTTGGCAGGGGGCCTGAGGGTATTGCGGTTGCAGAGGTGTCTTCCAACAGGGAACTCGTATTTGTTTCGAATTATGACTCAAATATGGTATCGATCATTGACCCTGTTACTTTTCATGAGGTTGATAATGTCAGCGTCGGGAACGGGCCTATAGCGGTGGCGGCAGACCCGCCTCTTATAGAACTGTTCAGTTCAAGATTTCTTGACCCTTCAGAGATCAGCATTCTTCGGAACTACCGTACTAAGTATCTTAATGTGTATGTTGCGAACAAGAACTCAAACAGTATTTCTGTTCTCAAAGTAAATATTCTCAATAACAGGGTTGAAGATGTCCTTAATATTGATGTCGGGTGGAGTCCTATAGCGCTTTTTGTTGATTACAGCAGAGGCAGGCTCTATGTTGCCAATAATGATTCTGACAGGATCTCTGTTATTGATATCGTCTCAATTGTTAACGGGGATTCTTCGGGCAGTATTAATTATATTGATAATATCGGTTCCTCTGCTATTGGAGTTGCTGTAAACCCTGTCTTTGACAGGGTTTACATTCTTAAAGAGATGCCTTCAGAGATAATGGTCATCAATTCATATTTTGAAGGTTCCGGGAACTCAAGGTCTCTCATAAGTCCGATAATTAACAGTATCCCTGTGGGTGATTCTCCCAGAACCTTTATGCTTGATCCTCAGTCAAGGAAACTCTATGTTGTCAGCAGAAGCTCGGACAGCGTTTCTGTTATCAATACCATAAACACCATTGAAGAGAAGGCAATACCGGTCGGCAGGAACCCATACGGAATAGCAATGTTTTCTGAGCAGTGATTTAAGTTATTTATCAGAGAGTGATCAAATAACTCTTTTTTGGCCAGTGTAACTATGCAGATAATCAAATTTAAGACCATAGCTCTGTCAATACTTTTCTTATGTATTGTTCCCTCTGTATCATCAGCCGCGCTTACAGGAATGGGGAATATTGAGAATACAGTTTCTGAGGCGGTTAATGACGGTGAAAAGACTTTAACTAATTCTACGCAGAAGAATCTCAGGCTTTCGTTTTCAAGACATATAAACGAATTGTTATCATACAATCTGGAGTTAAGGACAAATTATTCGGATTCTGATACAGAAGACCCTTACGGATTAACCACCACCACTTCCCAAAAAACACTTGAACCCGGTATCAATCTGTCATTAAAAAACCCGATGTATGAGATCAGTACCGGTTTCAGGAGGCGTGAGGTGATGTTCTCCGGGACTTTCGTAAGCGATGAAAACAAGAGGATACGGGACAACTTTTATAGTGTTTTCAAGGTGAATCCTGTGGCGCTTCCTTCGCTGTCGGCGGAGTTTAACAGGGAGAATAATAATGACGGTGCATCTGTTAATAGCACCAGTAACGGGTATAATTTCAACTCGTTTTATAAGCTTCCATCGCAAGTGCTTGATTTAAGTATGTATCTTAACTATTCACATAGAGCATATCAGGATCCGCTGAGTGTAACTTATAAAAGTGTAAGAGATGATTTTTCAGGGCATTACAGGGTGGGGCATTCAAGAAAATTTCTTGACAGCAAGCTCTTTTTTTCTGCTGCGTATGACGGCAATTTTACAAGAAGTACCGGAGAGAGCTTTTCTAACATGACCGGTGATGTACTTTTTGAGAGGACAGGAGTCGGCTTATACGCGCAGGGGACGTTCTTAGAACCTGACGTTGATAATCTCTCTTCAAAGCCCGGCCTGACCGATCCGGATCTTATTACCTCTACAGGCATCGGCCTCAGCAGTTATGGTTTTGATGAATATCAAAACATGGGCATCCAGGTCTCCAAGGCCGATGCTGTTGACAGGTTATATATATATGTCAACAAAAATGTAAGCGGTGATCTTAACCTTACTCTACCCGGCAACTGGAAGGTATATTGGAGTGATATGAATCTGATCGGCACATGGAGTCCGATAGGTATTATCGGTATAAGTGTATCTGTTTTCGATGCAGCTAATAATATTTACCGTTATGAGATCAAGCTTGCGGCTCCAACAAAAGCTGTCTATTTCAAGGCGGTCAATATGGCTGTCAGCGGAGTGTCGAATGTTTTTGTAACTCAGATAGAGGCTTACGGCATAGAAGTTATCCCGGAGTCAGGTGTTCTCAAGAGTTTCAGCACATCTATATTCCAGAGGATCGATCTGTTATCTACATATCAGCCCTTCAGAAAGCTTAGATTCACCCTGAATTACTCTATAGATAAATCTGATCAAAACCCTTCATTAACAGTTGGTTCTTTTTCTTCTATTATCACAAGTATATTTTTAAAATCCAAAAGCAATCAAGACGATCCTGATTACAGCAGCAGAATTACAAAGAGCTTTGCCTTTGGTTCTACCTGGCTGGCCCACAGGCTGCTGACCGCTGATTTCCGTATGCAGTTCAGCCAGGCATATGATAATACTTTTAAAACTGATAGCGCCTCTAATAGTTACTCTTTGAAATTTGCTTATGTTCCGATCCCGTATCTTAACGCCAATCTTGCGCTGACACGGACTGAGTCAATGAGTTTTGAAGTAAAAGAATCGACTAATAATTCAGTCTTCCTAACAATAGGGTCAAGGCTTTACAAAGACCTTAATATGGTCACGGATATAGGATATACCAGTTCTGAAAATTTACTGTCTCTATCTCAATCTTCATCTAAATACATAAGCGGAGCCATTGATACTGACCTGACAACAAAGTTATCAGGCACGTTACGTTACGGTTTTAACTGGATGACAACTGATGCTGAACAGGTTCAATCCCGAAGCGGCTCTGCATCCATTACGTACAGGCCCGGAAAGTTTGTTAATTTGTCAGGCGATCTCAACTATTCCTCTTCTTCAGCAGGAAGTTCAGTGATCAGGGAGGTATTTGTTGCTGACTGGAGGCCTATTCCGGTAATACAGTTAGGCACCACTTATCGCCATTCATATTCTCAGCCCGACAGTTTTACTGCAGATTATATCTCTTTCATCGGGACATGGCACATTAAGAGGTTTGCTGATCTTCAGACCTCATACTCTTATGAGCAGAAACAGGAAGAGACTAAGAGCGAGAATAGCAGTGTAAACGCAGGATTGAGCTTAAGGTTCTGATATGATTTTCTTAACGAAAAGCATAGTGTATACTATATGCTTTAAATATTTTAATCTTATATAAGGGATAGTTAAAGTGGATTTAGCCGGAAATATTGTCAAAAGATCTTTTTTTAAGGTCCTTATAATCTTACTGCTGGCTGATATCGTGTTTTTATACGGTTGCGCAGTTAACAAATATTATAAAAAGCCAGATTATAATATTGCCCTTGTAAAAAAAGTAGCTGTACTTCCTTTTGAGAACTTTGCTTCTGATAAATATGCAGGGGAGAAGATAAGGGAGAAGGTAGTTATTGAATTGCTGGCAAGCGGGTTTGAGGTTGTTGAAGAGGGAGAGGTCATGATGCAACTGACTCAGCTTAAGGTGCAGTCTGCTTCTTTATTGACTTTAGATGAGATCAAGAGCCTTGGGCAAAGCCTTGATGTGGATGCGGTGATAAGGGGTTCTGTTTCAACTCTGGGGATAATAAAAGGGGCATCTGTTGAGTATCCTGAGGCTGCTTTGACCCTCAGGATGATAGAGGCAGAAAATGGAGATACTGTCTGGTCTGTTTCAAATACTGCCGGCGGGCCGGGTTTTCTGACGAGGCACTTTGGTATTGAGGGAAAGACCCTTGATGAAGTGGCCCGGGAAGTTGTAAAAGAGTCTATTGATACATTAAAATAACAACTAATTTATATAATGTATATATATGATTTAATCTTATGAAACTGATACATTTTAAAAGCTGGAGTTTATTGTTTCTTATGTTTTTGCTAGCGCCTATTTTGACAGGATGCGCGGGCTCAGTGACTTCTTATCATATCAAAGAGAATGTTGATTTCAGTTTCATAAAGAGAGTAGCAATTCTCCCGCTTGATAATTTTACATCGAACAAAAGTGCTTCTGAAGCGGTCAGGCAGGTAGTGACTACTGAGATGCTTGCTTCCGGATTTGTAGACGTTGTGGTTCCGGGAGATGTCATGGCAGCTATCAGCAGCATAGGTGTAAAGTCAATCTCATCTCCCAGCGTTGAGGAGATCAGGGCATTGGGCAAATTTCTTAGAGTTGAGGCTGTTGTAACGGGTTCGGTTGATAATTACGCTGAAGTCAGGAGAGACAATGTAACAGTTGCTGAAGTATCTATCACATTGATGATGGTAGATACAGGCGCAGGTGATATACTCTGGTCTGTCTCAAAGACAAGTCCAGGAGCCGGTTTTATGGCAAGGCACTTTGGTGCAAGGACTCCCACTTTAAGTGAGACTACTTCAAACATCGTCAGGGAAGGCATAGCTACCCTGTCATCATATTAATTCTATTTTGTATTTTTCCTTTAATGGCTGTTTTTGAATAGTTGAGCCTGATATGAAATTTATTAAATATATTGCGAAGCCATGTTTACTTATCCTGCCGATCTTTTTTTTTTATCTTTCCGAGACATCAGTAAAGGCATCGGACAGTCTATTATCTTCTGAAAAGCCTGAAATTAACAAAAGAGCTGTCGGGAAAAGAATAGCGATATTCCCTTTTGACAACTTTACTATTGATGATAATGCGTTAAATGCTCTTATGCCAGTCATTCAGGAAGAGATGAAGGATCGCGGGTATTATGTAGTTGGGGAGCAGGAGCTTTATTCGAGTATTTGCAAGGATAGGATGCGGGAAACCGGGAACATATCAAAAGGGCTTGCTAAAAAAATATCTGATATTTTTAATGTAGAAGGGATATTGCTGGGCTCCATAGTATCATACTCCGTAGAGGAGAAACCCAGGTTTGGGCTTATAGCCAGACTAATTGATCCATCTGACGGCTCTATACTATGGGCTGATTATTTCTCTGCCACAGGGGATGATTTCATCACGGTGCTCGGCCTTGGAGAGATCAAAGAGATGGATAAACTTATCCCGAAAGTTGTTAAAAGTCTGTTTGAATCATTCACTACAGAAACGCCGCAAAAGGATGCCGCATACAGGATAGCTGTGATGCCGTTCATGAATGATACTGATTATAAAGATGCAGGCAAGATAGCCTCTCAGATGTTCGTGGTTCATCTTTTTAAAGATAGCAGTTTTATACCTGTAGAGTATGGGGAGGTCAGGAAGCAGTTAATTGATCTCAGGATCAGGGTTAAGGGGAATCTTGACTATGCTACTATTACTGAGCTTACGAAAGTTATTGATGTGGATGGTTTTTTATTAGGTGAAGTCGGACTTTATTTTAACGGGGTGCAGCTCAATGCCCCTCCGGCGGCGTCTGTTTCCGCTAGGCTTATCGGATCCGTGAACAAAAAGATCCTTTGGTACGACCATGGTCAGATGAGCGGGGATGATGATGTTATAATATATGACTGGCGCAGGCTCAGGTCAGTTGACAAAGTGGCAGATAAGATAGTTACAAAATTGGTTAATAATCTGGAGAAGACAAAATGGAACTGAAGAATAAATGTTTGCAGCAATATGTCGGATTTGTAAGCCCCTTTATCATGATTTGTTTATTAGTATCAGCAGGGCTTCTTTCGGGCTGTGCTTCTATGGGTAAAAGAACAGATGCACTTGCATATGTAGATGGGGATCCCATAACCAGAGATGACCTTTCATATTCATTAGGTGTTGAGCACAGGAGAGAGGACCTCTCTACCGCCAAAGCGCTTAATATAAGGGATTATCTGAATAAACTGATCAGTGATAGGCTAATCGTTCAGGAGGCACGCCGTATGGGTATACAGGAATACCCTGAGGCAAAAGAGAAGATCCAGGCATATATTCTTAGGGAGTCAGTATTGATGCTTCATGAAGATGAGATATTAAAAAAGGTTTCATTGATCCAAGAAGACGATATAAAGAAGTATTACAAGGACAACTATAAGGTCTTTAAATTGGACGTTTTCGGCCTAAATACAAAAGAGGACGCATTAAAGCTTAAGGATATGGTCCTGCAGGGATCTGATATAAGTCAGGTCTCAAAAGAGGATGCCGGTATCAACAGGATAGATGAAGGGAAAGAATTTACTTATAAGTCTCTTGCTCCGTCTATGCAGAAAGCAGTTTCAACGCTTAACCCTGGCGAGTACAGTGATGTTCTTGAGGTCAAAGGCGTTTATTATATCCTGAAACTCCTCAGTGTTGGGGATGCTCCTGATGACAAGCTTGAAAGCATAAGGGCTCATATAGTAAAGAGTCTCAGCACCCTTAAAGAAGAAGAGAGAAGCAATCAGTATCTTAAGGAACTGCGTGAACAGTCCTCCCTGAAGATCGATAATGACATTCTCTCATCTCTTAAACTCGGTGCTGAGGATGGCGAAAGAGCAAAGTTGGCTAATGACAGCAGGATCCTTGTAACTGTTAATGGTGAGGTTTTGACTGTAGGAGAATTTATAGCTTTGCTGCCTCCTGTTATCAAGATCACTAATGAACAGCTCCTGAATAGCTGGATCACTCGTAAACTGGTGGATCAGGAGGCGTTGAGACGCCGCCATGACCTCCAGCCTAAACTTGAAGGGATGGTCAGGAGGTATGAGAACCAGGTCTTGCAAAATATGTATATCAATGAGGTCATCTTGCCGAATATTGAGGTGTCTGAGGAAATATTGAATGCGTATTTTGATAAGCATAAGGAAAATTATCTTACGCCTGCCCGATATAAAATTCAGGTGATAACCGTAGAGAAGATGGATGAGGCTGCTGAAATACATAGCAGTCTTGTGAAGGGATCGGACTTTTCCTGGCTTGCAAGGATGAGGTCCAAGGATCAGGCGTCTGCTGAGAAGGGAGGCAGTATAGGCTGGCGTTACATAAGCGAACTTCCTTTGCCGCTTAAGGAAATTATTAATACACTAAAGCCGGGTGATATCAGCCCTGTTCTTGAGGTGGATTCTTTATTCAGTATCTTTCATATACAGGTGATGGAAGAGCCGCAGGTAAAGGCGTTAAGCGCTGTGAAGCCGGATGTTTACAGGGCATATATGGCGGAACAGTTTAGTAAGATACATGATAAGAACATAGAGCAGTTAAAGGCAGACACAGAAATATTTATCGATGAAGATGCTGTTAAGGCTTTTGAAAAGGGCTTTAAATAGCTTGAAATTTATGTTATATATATAACTCAAATGGAAAACATCAGATTGAATAAAAAAATATTATTAAGCCTTTTTTCGGTTTTTATCATTGTGAGCCTCTTGATCTCATGTGCCCCGGCTCCCGCAAAGAGTTCAAAGGGACGCTTCAAACCTAAGGAGTGCCTTGATTGTCATAAAGGCATGCTTCCGGAACTTAATAAGAAGGTTGTGCACTCGCCTATGAAGAGCCTTGAATGTGAGAAGTGCCACCTGCGTCACGGACGGCTTACTATACTGTCACTCGTTGAAAGGGATGAGAAGAAGCTGTGTTTCATATGTCATACTGAGCTGGACTCAAATATTCAGAAGATGTCAAATGTTCATACAATAATAGTACACGGGAAATGCCTTCCCTGTCATGACCCGCATGCTTCGGACAATAGCCATCTTCAAAAAGAAGCGGGCAATGCTAATTGCCTGTCCTGCCATAAAGATGAGTCATTCAGCAGGGCAAAGCGCCACAAGCCGCTTGATGACGGCTGTCTTGTATGTCATGCGCCGCATGGTTCTAACTATAAGAACAACCTTATTAATGAAGAAGTTAAACTTTGTGAGTCCTGTCATGGTTATACTGAGTCCAAATTTAAGGCTGCGCATAAAAACTACCCTGTTGAGAATGGCAAGTGCACAGGATGCCACACGCCTCACACTTCATCCAATGATAAGCTTCTGAGGGAGTCGGTGCATGCCCCGCTTGCAAGCCTTCAGTGTTCTTCCTGTCATAAACCGTATAATGACCCAAAACCTTTTGAAACCATTGCCCCTGACGGAGAATTGTGTTACACATGCCACGCAAAGGAGAAGAAAAGTTTTGATACCGCATACACACATCCTGTGACCAAAGAAGGCAAGTGTATGAGCTGTCACAGCCCTCATGCCTCTGATTTTCCAGCTGTTACATTAAGGGACAAAAATTCCATATGTACTAAATGTCATACAGACAAGCCTGATATTAAAGTATCTGTTCTTCATAAACCTATCAGTGATAAAGGCTGTACAGCTTGTCATAACCCTCATGCATCAGAGAACCCGCTTTATCTGAAACTGCCTGAGAAGGAGATATGTTTAAGCTGTCACCCCGGTGTTAAGGAAGAATTGAAGGATGCTGTTTTGCATAAGCCTTTCTCCGGTTTAGAGTGCACCGGCTGTCATGATTCGCATGGAAGCAATAATCAGTATATGGCCAAGTACCCGGCTGCTGACCTTTGCTATACCTGCCATAAAGACAAGGCAAAAGATTTTTTCAAAACATATATCCATACCCCTGTTAATAAAAGTGAGTGCTCTTCATGTCATAAGTCACACTCATCTAAATACGCTAATCTTTTGAATGGTGATAAGGATAGTATCTGCATGCAATGCCATGAGAGCATGATGCTTCAAATTGAAGAGGGAACAACACATAAGCCTTTCATGGATAAAAAATGCAGTGCATGTCATGACCCCCATGCAAGTGATAATGAAGGCACTACTGTTACGCCTATGACAGAGCTTTGTTTCAGCTGTCATAAAACAATGGAGGCTGCTTTAAATGCCAGCTCTAATAAACACCTTCCGGTAGAGGCGGGTAAGTGTAATTCATGTCATAATCCGCACAAGGGCAAATTAAAAAATCAACTTTTGGCTTCACCTAATGAGCTCTGTCTAACATGCCATGACCGGATAGTGACAACCACCTCGAGAAAAGGCCATATTTCCATGGAGGTGGGCGATTGTCTAAGCTGTCATATATCACACTATTCTGATTCCCCGTATCTCTTAAATGATTCTGACCCATCTTTATGCCTTAAGTGCCATACGGTTGATACTGAGAGGCTCCTCAAGGCACATAGATCGCCGCTTAAAGAGATCACTCAGTGCGGCAGCTGCCATGAGCCTCATGTTACAGAAGGCCCGGGGCTACTAAAGAAGGTACTGCATGAGCCCTTTAACAGAGGAAAATGTGAGGAATGCCATGAATAAAACAATATTCAAACTAATTTCTTTGAGAGCAGGATCAGGAGAGGCGCGGAAATTCTCTTTAATCTTTGCTTTCATGCTCGCGCTCCATTTGATTTTTTGCAGCTATTCCCATGCTGAGATCAAGCTTAAAGCAAAAGAGCCTGCTTCATGTTATAAATGCCATAATGAACTTAAGGAGAGGCTTTCTGATAACTTCACACATTTTCTCTTTAAGCAGGGGAAGTGCAGCACCTGCCATAATCCTCATGTAAGCAAGGACAGGGGGCTTATAAGGGGAGATATCAACCCTCTCTGCCTTGGATGTCATGACTCTATTGAAAAGCTGGTAAATAATGCAAGGCAGCATAGCGCTATCAGGGATGGCTTATGTACTGGATGTCATGATCCCCATAGCAGTAAGAACAAAGGTCTTATTAAAAAGGATGAAAAGGAGATGTGCCTGGAATGCCATGAGGACCTTAAGTTACAGCTTGAGCGCGCCTATGCATGCCGCCCATTTAAGAAAGGGGAATGTTCAGCCTGCCATAACGCGCATGGTTCTCAGGAGGCTAATCTCCTGATTGGCGAGCCGGGCAAGACCTGTAAGAAATGCCATACCTTAATAAACTGTAAGGCTGGTAATGTGTCGATCTCTTCAGTGACCAGGAATATGAATTGTATCTCATGCCATTCAGGCCATAGTTCTGATGAGAAAGGCGTGTTAGGCCCTTATGGCCATAAGATGTTTATTTCGAAAGAGTGTGATAAGTGCCATAAGCCATTCAGCGAAGGCGGTAAAATAACAACTAAGCTTGAAGGCGAGAAGCTCTGTTTAAGCTGCCATAAAGAGGATTCTTTAATTATTGAAGCTGATGTTCATGGGAAAGACTCCAGTAACTCTTGCTCAATGTGCCATACTCCTCACTCATCAAACAGGAAGGAAATGACCGTAGACGAGGGAATTATGTGCACTAAATGTCATCTGGATACTGAAAAAAGAACAGTATTTATGGAGAAGGCGCTGAAGTCCGAGAGGGAGTGCGCGCCTATAAAGAACAGGCAATGCTTTGAGTGTCATGTGCCAAAACATTCCAGCCGGAAACTTAATTTTAGGGAAGATGAGTTCATATTATGCAATGAATGTCATGAGACCCAGCATAAGATCACTCATCCACTCGGCCCCGATGTAATAGATGTGCGCAACGGCCAGCCTATCACGTGTATCTCATGTCACAGCATGCACGCTGCCAAAGCTCAGTATATGCTGACACATGATGGTAAACGGACCTTATGTATCCAGTGTCATAAATATTGATGTTTATCAATGGCATTTTCTTTGCTATATCTCTCAATTATTCAAGAAGATATTTTAAAAATATCTTATGAGATCAGTATTTTTATTACTAATATGCCTCTTAAGTACAGAGTTTTTTTTTATAGGTGATGTAAGCGCGGACATGACCGGAAGCTTATGTACTGACTGCCATACTATTCATAATAGTGAGGGCAATCAGCCTGCAACATTTGACGGCAGCTGGGCTCCGTATCTGGCACTGTTACGGGGTTCATGTGAAGGGTGCCATACTTCTACTTCAGCCTCTGTATGGCAGAGTTCTATAGCCGGCGCACCCATCGTATATAATTCGCTTGAACCCTCATACGGCAGTAAAGGCCTTTCAGGCGGGAATTTTTATTATACGAGCACAGCTTCTGATGAGCACGGACATAACATATTCTCATCAAACCCTGACAGCAGTTTAGGCAATATCCCTCCCGGAGGTTTGGATATTGGACAGCAGTTGAACTGCTCTGGAACATATGGCTGTCACGGGCATAACGGAAGGCAGAGCGGAGATACTGCGATAGATGACCAGCTGATTGCCGTAATGGGCGGCCATCACGGTCTTAGTTCTCCTATGACAGGCAGCATTGCCGAGGTCTCTAAAAGCTACAGGTTCCTCCTTGGTATAAAGGGAGTTGAAGATCCAGATTGGGAGCATGACAATGTCAACACGAGTCATAATGAGTATCAGGGGTCCACAGCAGGCTCGACAGATACAATAAGTTATTTATGTGCTGAGTGCCACGGTAATTTCCACACATGGGAAGGCACTGAGGTTGGTACTGCTTCACCATGGCTAAGGCATCCGACAGATGTTTTGCTGCCTGCGTCTGGTGAATACGCAGCATATACTAATTACAGTTTATTATCACCGGTTGCCAGGCAATCTCCTGACCTGGTTGCTGATACGACTTTGGTTAATCTTGGAAGCGATACTATCATGTGTCTTTCATGTCATAGGGCGCATGCTTCACCTTACGATAAGATGCTGAGGTGGGACTACAAAAATTCGACATTATCTACCGCGCTTTCCGGCTGTAACGTATGCCATACATCAAAGGATTAATTACTATATGAAAATAAACATAAATATTGACCGCAGAATATTTTCATTAATGCCATTCTTATGTATATGTGTTCTGTTTTTCTTTTGCTTAAATCCTGACTATGCGGGAGCGGGAGCTTATCTTAGCTCTGCACATGGAAATTCTTCCTATGGAGCAAAACGAACTGCTTCAGGGTTTCCTGCCGATTATCCAAAAGGCTTATGTGCCCACTGTCATGAACAGCATGCAAGCGTAAATAATTCTGAACCTGGCCCGTCTGGCGGAGCACCTTCAGCGTACGAACTTTTTTATGATAATCATATATCCCAGACTGACGGGATCTGTTATGAGTGTCATAAGGATTCGGGGTCTTATCAAACAGGCGGGAGCATCGTTAACAGAAGCTATAGTTACAGGGCAGGGGGATGGTCCTCAGACACTGTGAATGACATTCTTGAGGCATTTTCATTCAGCTCACCTGATTCATCGCATAACCTTGATGATATCAGGACATTTACTACAGGCAGATGGGGATATACTGCAAATTCTAATCCCTGTGCTGCGTGCCACAATCCGCATTCTTCGCAGGGAGACCCGGCGAATGCCGCGAATAGCACCAAAAGTGATGCAACACGCGGCTGGATTGTGTCACGCCCATCTCTGCACAGTACTGACAATAATGCATGGGGTTTATTGGGGGATGTTGCAGGTGAGAGGATGAGTATATATAACTATCAGGCGCCATATTGTTATAGTACAACAACTAATTATGAACCTGACGGCTCAACTACGATACAGGATGGCTCAAACCTTACTGATTTTGTTTCATTCTGTTCAGATTGCCATAACAATACAAACACCATAAACAGCACTGCTCTCGGCAGAAATATCTATCAGTTCAACTGGAATACTGAGCAGCATGGTGGCGGTGCGGCAAGTTATGGCTGTGCAGATATTCTACCGCCTTATCAGGTGTCCCAGTGCGGGACATACGTGCTTTCCTGCACTGACTGTCATGAGCCTCATGGTTCCCCGAATTTAATGCTGATAAGAAAAGAGGTCAATGGAGCAGAGGTAACTGTAGATGATGAAACAGGAGTGGGCCCTTTTGACAGAGTAAACACAGAATGGATGTCATTATGTGCGAGATGTCATGATGGGTTGGATACTACTGATGGCAACCATACACATCCGTTCTTTATCCCTCCTCAAGTTTCCGGCTGTTCGTCATTTCAATGCCATGAGGCAGGGGATGCTTACAGGGTATGTACAGAATGTCATTCTCATGGGAACCAGGATATAGATGGTACGCCGTTTGGCGAACCTCTGTTATGATAAGCAAAGGAGGTATGTTATGCATAAATTAGTATCAATAATCCTGATTGTTTTTATATTAGTTGCAGGTGTAATTACTTACTCTGTATCAGAGACCGCAAGATCTTCGGTTATGTTGGAGCAGAATATTAAAGATAATATGGACGCACATATTGAAAAAGTAAAGCGCAAAAACCCGGCGCGATACCAGGCTATGATGGAAAGGGCTAATGATACTGTTACAGAATGTCTTAGTTGTCATATTGAACTGGTAGAGAGTAAGGAAAATAAAACAAGAAAGTTTCCTGTGAAGTAAGTTATCTTGAATCCCCCGATTTTCTCTGCAAATAACAGACAATTCAATAGTCTGCATCACGTAATTATTTAAGAGTTTTTTCAATGGTTATGTGGGAAAATTCACGAATATGTGTCTTATGACGCATTTAATGCCTTTTTTGTCTAATATTTAAACAAAAAACAACATATTTTCAGGCATATTTATTGCTTATAACATATTGTAAGTCAAATTATGAGTCAAACTGATATGCTGGATAATCTGAACAAGAAAAAAATATTGATTGCTGATGACGAAGAGCTCATAGTATGGTCTTTAAGAAAATACTTTGAGGCTGATGGTTATCATGTAGACATGGTTCATAACGGCAGTGACGCTCTTATGAGGCTTAAGAACAATACTTATAATATTATTGTCACAGACCTCTTTATGCCGGACATGAGCGGTATGGAAGTTTTAATTAAGATGAAAGAGAACGGGATAAGGATACCTGTTATTATTACATCAGCTTATTTTTCAGAAAAGATAATGTCTGAGATCATGAATGAAGGAGCATTTAAATGTATTAACAAGCCGTTTCAGATGGAAGATGTTCTTGGCGCGATAAAAGAGGCTGAGCATTTCAGTTATAATTTATAATTAACTACACAAGTATTATACTTCAACTAACCCTCGCTGCAATTCACCGATTTATAAAGAATGCTTATAACTTTTTAATATCTTTTAAATTCCTTTTCTGTTCATCTGTGTGTATCATAAACCAATTTGTTATCTCAAGTAGCGAAAATATACTTTATAATTATCTCCATAATTGTGATTACTATGGGATCAGCCGCTGCAAAGGAAATAACGTTTGATACCAATGTTCACTTTACAGGGAACTATTGTGACGAGTGTCATTCTGAAATACCTGAGAAGGGTAAAGAGAAGCACTTGAAGTATGGCAATGATTACATCAAGACCTGCAGATGCCATGAGTACACACAAGGGACATACATCCATCCTGTTTTTGTAAAACCCTCTGAAAATAAGAAGTCCAGAATACCGGACACATTTCCTTTAGTCGACGGCGAGATTTCCTGTATAACCTGTCATGATATTTACCTTCAGTGCCAGGACAGAGTTGTCTTGAAATTATTTAACAGGCGTTTCCTCAGAGGCGGGCCTTTTCTGCATAGGACAGATATGTGTTTTAACTGTCATGATAAGCATGAGTATGAGCGGCTTAATCCTCATGACCAGATTGATGAACACGGGAACCTGAATGAGAAAAAGTGCCTGTATTGCCACACTGAGAAACCTGATGAAAAATTTGGGTCATTTAAAGGGGCTTCCTTTGGAAAAGAAGTAAAGCTTATTGGAAAGCTTGAAGTGTTATGTATAAGGTGTCATCCTAAAAATGAGAAATTACATCCAATAAATGCAAATCATCTTCAGAAACCGTCTTCTGCTACACTGGTAAATATAAAAGAGTCAGAAAAGAAATATCAGGTCATTTTGCCCTTAAACAGTGAAGGAGAGATTACATGCGTGACGTGTCATAATCCTCATGAAAAAGGTGTGTTGCCTGTTAAAAAGGCTTCTGCAAAAGGAGCCAGTGAGAAATACAGGCTTCGTTTATCAGGCATGACCGGTGAGATATGCAGGGCTTGTCATAAGAAATAAATCAGATGGAGGTGAAAGTTTGAAGCATTTAAAAGGCGTAACTTTTTTTTCATTATTTGTTTTTTTACTGCTGTTTTTATGTTTTGTTTTTGTTTCTGCTTCAGATGCTGCCGACAGTGAGAATTGCCTGATGTGCCACAAATACCGTTTTCTGGGCAGGATTGATGAGCATGGGAAAAAAAGGAATTACAATGTTGACGAAAATATTTACAATGAAACTGTCCACAGAAATGTGCCATGCAGGGACTGCCATACCTCAATCCAGAATCTTCCGCATGAGCCTATAACCGATGAGGTCAACTGCGGCAACCAGTGCCATATAAAGCCGCCGTTTGCCAAAGAGAACTTTTCTCACAAGGCTATCATTGATACCTATAACAAGAGCGTGCACGGCGCCAAAAGCACTGATTCAGATGAACTCAAGGCTGCAAAGCCTTATTGTAAATACTGCCATCTGAATCCGCGTTACACAAAGGTTGAGGAGGAGAGGGTATCAAGCTCAACTTTGGAGAGATGCTTCAACTGTCATGAGGAGAAGGGAGTTACACAGGCATATAAACATATCACTCACCGCCTGCGGCATAAGACATCACGCTCGCGTCAGGAAATAGTTGAACTCTGCTCAAAGAACTGTCATGAAGATGTTGACAAGATGAAGAAGTTTAGAGTTTCTGAGGAGAGCCTTGAGTCTGTCGAGACATATAGGCGTTCCATTCACGGCAAGGCTGTTGCTTTAGGATCTGAGATGACTGCTGATTGTGTAAGCTGTCATGCCACAAGTAAAATCCATGACATATACAAAAAGGATGAGTCAGCATCCACTGTGAATAAAAATAATCTTAAAAGGACTTGTCAGCAATGCCATTTGGATGTGACCAGTAAATTTGTTCAGATAGATGTCCATTCAGGGATTACCAGTAGCGAGAAACCTTTTCTGCATTTTCTCGAGATCCAGCTTGGTTTTGTCCTTTATGGAACGATCTTCGGGCTTCTTGGCCTGGCTCTCATAGAGACAATCGGCAGAAAGAAGGACGGAATTAAATGGCAGATAAAGGGCGGAACAACGTGGCGTGGAAAATCAAAACGAGGTTTTGAAGATGAGTAAATCAATAAAATATTATACGGAGGAATCATGACAACATCTTCTGAAACAGTAGTTAAATCTGCAAATGATTCACCGGCAGAAGGTGGAAATACGCATTATGTGAAAGGTGTCGGTCATATACCGAGGGATATATATAAATATGTAAAATCAAACCCCCTCGGTGATATGCCGCGGTACTCAATCCATATTGTTATACAGCACCTGGTAGTTTTTCTTACCTTTTTGGTGCTTGCTGCCACAGGACTGCCGCTTCATTTTGGTGATCTTTTCTGGGCGCCATTGATACTTTCACCTTTTGGCGGGCCTGATTCAGCAAGGGTGATCCACTGGACTGCTGCTTTTATTATGGTGACGGCTTCAGTCTATCATTTGGGAACAATTATTTTGGGGACTCTATATAAGGTTCAGAATAAAAAGTTCCATTTACTGCACACTCAAATCCCGACCTTAAAGGACCTCCAGGACATCAAGCATGATATAAGATATTTTCTTGGCAAAGAGAGGTATCGTCCTGAGATGGGCAAGTTTATGTACAAGCAGAAATTGCATTATCTTGCGATAATCTGGGGAACATGTGTACTGGTAGTTGCAGGCAGTACCCTTCTTTTTCCTGAGACAATGTCAAACTTCTGGCCTAATCCCAGGTTTGCCCAGGACCTTGCCAGGTTGATGCATGCTGATGAGGCTATCATGGCTGCTGCTGTAATCGTATTCTGGCATTGGTCTAATGTTCATCTTGTTCCCGGAAGGTTCCCTTTTCAGTGGACCGTCCTTACCGGAAAGATAACCAGGGAACATCAGATAGAAGAACACTTTCTCGAATATGTTGATAATCTGAAAGAAATGCCGGCAGAGAGGGAGTATCTCAGGAGTGTTATGAAAGAAAAAGGATATATGACAGAAGGAGGTGAACGTTAATTGTCCGGAAAACCTAATAGACTGGATCATCCTAAGATTGTATATATTATGGGTGCTTTCTTTATGATCATCACCTTGACGACAGTTGTTGGTGTCTTATACCATCTGACATTTTCTCATCATGGACCTGCTTTGCTTACTCCGTTCAAGGAGAAGATAGAGGAGAAGAACCGCTCTCTCATAATGGAAGAAGTTAAATTTCTCGAGGAGCAGGAAAAGCACAGGCATTTCCATAACATAGCCGAGTTTCCGGAGATGCCTGAAGATATGCGGCCCGTCTGTTTTATATGCCACTCTGATTATCCGCATAGCAAGAGCAAGAAGGTCAGGGCGCTCTTAAATATGCACACACAGTTTTTTACCTGTGAGGCCTGCCATTTTGAAAACAAGCCGGGCATCCAGACTGTCTTTTCATGGTATAACCCGATGGATGCGAACCCAAAAGGGCCTTTCTTTGGTACAAGTTATGATTCTGAGTCAGGAAATCTCGAAGCTGTTAATGATAAGTTTTCAAAGATCACAGCCTTTATCAAAAAAGGAGGAGATCTTGAATCTACAATGCAGAAGCAGGATGCCCCGTTAGCGCTGGATTATGTGAAAATAAGAGATCAGCTGACTCCTAACGAGCGTGACAATGTAAAGAAGAAGTTTCATGTCAATATCAAGCCGAAAGGCCATGAATGTAAAGAGTGCCATGACAGAAAGAGTATCCTTGATTTTAATAAACTCGGATTTTCCGCTAATAGGATCGTTGATCTGGAGCAGCTCAATATTACAGGTATGATAACCAAGTATGAAACGTTCTACTTGCCTAATCTGTTCAAGGATGAGTAGGCATTGCAGTTCGTGTATGTTATTTTGTTTATTAAATGACAAAATAGTCTGACAATATTTTTTCTCCCCCCCTTTTTAAAGGGGGGGAGTTTCTTTATAATACTGCATAAACTGTGTCGCAAACGGTTATTTGTAATATCTTCACTCCATTATTGGAGATTTGCCTCAGCTTAAAGGATGTTATTCTATGAAGAGAAATTCTATAATAATTTTATTTATATTTACTCTACTGATCATTGGTATTCCTGCCGCATCTTTTTCATTTAATTGTGTTAATACCAGATTTCTTTTCCATATCACTGGTGATATGGATCAGCCGAGTGATCTTTCAGACGGGCCGAATGGGAATATATATATTGTCGATGGTGTTAACAACAGGATTGTTGCGGTTGACAGTAACGGAAGCTTCAAGTTTACATTTGGCAAAGAAGGATCCGGAGAGAAAGAATTCAATATGCCTCTAGGCATTGATGTTTATGTTGACGGCAGAGTATTTGTTGCGGATACACGGAACCAGAGGATTCAGGTATTTGATGCCGAAGGAAATTTTCTATTTATGTTCAGCACTAAACTTGATTCAGACAGAAACCCTTCTGATCCGGTGGATGTTCTGGTAACCAAATTTAATAACGGATATATTTATGTATCTGATAATAACAACCATGAGATAAAGGTCTATGACCTTAAAGGTAAGTTTAAATTTAAATGGGGGAAGTTCGGCGAAGCATCGGGTGATTTCAGATATCCGGCCACGATGTCCAGTAATGCTAATAATGAAGTCTTTGTTGTTGATGTATTAAATACCAGGGCTCAGAAATTTTCTCCTACAGGCAACTATATTAATGATATAGGTTCATGGGGTGTGCACCCTGGCGACTTCTTCAGGCCTAAAGGCATTGCATTGTCGCATCAGGGCTGGGTATTTGTCAGTGACAGCTATATGGGTGTTGTTCAGGTATTTAATGATCAGGGCCAGTTTGACGGTGTGATATGTGAAAACAATAAAAAAAGGGTATTTAAAACCCCTGTCGGTATTTTTGTTGATAAAGATAACAGGCTGATGGTAGTTGAGATGATAGCAAACAAGATAACAGTATTAAAAATAGTTGAGTAATGTCCGGTGGTTCTTTTCTTATGTTTTATATAATTAGATTAACTAAGTTTTCTTTGCTCATAATTATTCTTTCTGCTTTTGCTTCTGAGACTGCTGCTATGGATGTTTCAGCCAAACGGGACTGTGGTATGTGCCATCTGACATGGATGAATGACTTCAGGGAATCTGAAGAGACTCTGATTCCGTGGCAGTCTGGCAATGTTCTCAAGAAAGACACCCAAGGGGTGGAAAGCTCTGAGGAGATATGTTACAGCTGTCACGACGGCTATGTGAATGATTCGCGTAACATAACATGGAGATTTAACAGGCATCCTGTTTTTGTTAAGCCGTCTAATAAGGTTAATATTCCTGACTCATTTCCTCTGAGCGTTAAGAATGAGATATATTGCGGCACATGCCATTCTGCTCACGGCAAAGGTGCTGCTGCTACTTCAGAAAATACAAAAACATCGCTTTTCAGAGAGATTAATATTGACTCCAGCCTTTGCGAGATGTGTCATGTTGACCAGGCTAATTTCAGATCCTCTAACAGCCATCCGGTTCATGTAAACTCAATGAAACTGCCTGATAAGTTGTTTGAGGCAGGCGGTATTAAGGCATCTGATAAAAATAAAATGATTTGTCAGTCATGCCACAAGGTGCATGGTGCAAAAGGAAAAAAACTTCTTATAACTGAGAATGATGATTCAAGTCTTTGCATGATATGCCATGAAGACAAAAAGAGCATTGCCGGCACAAAACATGACTTAAGTTTGACACTGCCTGATTCAAAAAATTTAAAAGGGCAGACACCGTCTGAATCAGGCCCTTGCGGCGCATGCCATTCCCCGCATTTCGCTGTCGGCAAAAGGCTGTGGGCCCGAACTATGGGGAAAGGCAATCCTGCAGCCCAGATGTGCCTTACATGCCATGCAGAGGATTCAGGATATAAAATTAAAGGCGTAGGTGAGTTCTCACACCCTATTAACATTAATCCGGCTTCTTCAACAACTATTCCTGCGGAGCTTCCTCTCTTCTCACCTGAAGGGGCAAAGATCTCTAATGGGTATGTCCAGTGCTTTACCTGTCATGATATTCACAAGTGGGACCCGGAAAACCTAAGCAATAAAGGCGGCAAAGGTGTAGAAGGTGATTCATCAAACAGTTTCCTTAGAATATCCAATAGCTCAGGGTCAAGCCTCTGCATCGGGTGCCATGTTGATAAGAAGCAGTTGGTATATTCTGACCATAATCTTGAGGTAACTGCACCTGACGAGAAGAATATTCAGGGGGTTAATACAAAGGCCTCAGGGCCATGCGGCGCATGCCACCTTCCGCATAACGCATCTTCATACCGTCTGTGGTCAAAGAAGCTTGCAGAAGGGAACATAACAGGGCAGCTATGCAGCGTATGCCACAATAGTAAAGGCCCGGCAAAGGCTAAGCTTATCGGGGATTATTACCATCCTTTGGACGTGACGCTTGATAAGTTCAATATCGTTACAATGCTTCCGCTTTATGATGATGCCGGGAATAAAACACCTGAAGGGAAACTCGTCTGCCTTTCATGCCACGACCCTCATGTGTGGGACCCTAAAAACTCATCCTTTATTGGTGAGTATCAATATAAAAATGTTGAAGGCAATGCATGCAATAGTTTCCTCAGGAAGCCTAATTCTCCGGCTTCCGACCTCTGTGAGAGCTGCCACAAAGATCAGGCGCTTGTTGACGGAACCGACCATGATCTTAATGTTACAGCTCCTGACGCAAAGAACCTGCTCGGCCAGACAGTAAATGAATCAGGACAATGCGGTGCCTGCCATCTTGTTCATAACAGTACTAACCAGTTAAAGCTTTGGGCAAGGCCTTACCTGCCCTATTCCTTCCAGGGTGGAGTTGTTGAATCTTTATGTAACAGCTGCCATTCTACGGATAAGATAGCGAAATCGAAGATACCTGTAATTGCCACGCATCCGAAGGATAAGCTTGTAAATAACATCCTGAGATGTGACAGAGCAATGATAGATTTTGCTCCGCTGTTTGATGAAAAGAGCGGTGCTTTTACCAATTATGGGAATATTTCATGTCCGACCTGTCACAATGTCCACCAGTGGAGTCCATTATCAAAGACTAAGGGTGTCGGCAAGAACATTGAGGGTAATGCAACAAACAGTTTCCTGCGAAATGTCAGTTACAATAATATCTGTATAGACTGCCACGGGTTTGACGCTATTTTTAGGTATAAATATTTTCATGACCCTGATGACAGAGTAGAGAAATTTCAAAAATAGAAATTCAATTACGGGTCTGAGAAGGGGAGTTAGAATCATATTGCTATTTATAGTAATATTTATGGCACTTAGTGCATAAATCAAAAGGATCCTTCGCTTCAAGCGCCCACAGGTTAGGATAATCTGATGCATGAGGATTGTGGCAGCTTGCGCAAGAGAGTTCCTTTCCCGGCCTTATAGGGTCCGGTTTGCCCTTTGTAGGATGTCCGCCTTGGAGGAACATTCCTCCCACGATATGCTGTCCTGTTTTTTTGTCATCATGGCAGCTTGTGCAGAGATCCCATGACGGTTTGACCAGATTAAATTCATATGGGGATGAGTGAGGGCTATGGCAGATCGCGCATCGTCCAATGTTAACAGGGCCGTGGATGATCTTTTTGCTTTTCCATTCATTTTTCTGTTCTATGTGGCAGCCGAAACAGACCTCTGAGTCGGGTTGTTTTACTGAGTATTTTGGGGTGCTGTCAGGGTTGTGACAGCTTAGACAGCTCCAAACAGAAGCAGGGCCATGTACAAAGGGATAAGAGGTTATCTTTTTATGGCATGAATAGCATGTTGACGTCTTGTTTATATTAGCTAAATTATCCTTAATATATAATTCAGAATATGTTGCAATATTAACCGACGTCCTGTCTGTATCCTTTGGAGTAAGGTCATGACACCCGGAACACTCTTTGTGGGCATTCATATGAAAAAGGTCTTTAGTGAAATCAGGAGGCGGATTTCTATAGGAGCTTTCAATTTCTGAACGGCGGAATATGGTTAAGACTACATTTTCTAATGCTTTGTTATTTTTATAAGCTGTTATATTTATACTGTTCAGCCCATATATCAAAGGAACATTGAAACACTCAGTTTTGCTGTCAGGTATTATATCTCCATCAATCTTGTTTTCTGCTTTTACATGTATCTTGTCTACTAAACTTAAAGGCACACTTAAAGAAATGTCGGCGTCAAATAATTCTCTTATGGTCTTGTCAGGAGGGTAATTAATTGTAATGATCTTCTGAACGGCGGATACCTTTTGACTTATTATTAGAAAAGCCAAAATGAAAGGTAGATATAGATATCTTATTTGCATTTTGAAGAAGATGACGGCAGCAGGTTCTTTTCTAATATATTATGTACAGCTTTTTTATACATCTCTATTGACCTGTCTTTTTCACCCTTTAGCTCATAGGCCCTTCCCAAATCATAATATGCCTTTTGAGAGTAGGGGTTTGATACTGTTGCTGAAGTGAGGATCTCAATGGCTTTATCAAGTTCATTTTTGAGGATATGAACCTCGCCAAGCCCTGTTTTAGCATCTTTTGAGTCAGGTTCCAGTTCGATTGCTTTATTGAAACTTGCAAGGGCTGGATCGGCTTCCTTATTTCCAAGCAGCAGAAAGCCCAGAAGTATATGAGATTTTGCGATATCGGACTTTGACTCAATAGATTTCTTTATTGTCTCAATTGCCTGACCTGAAAGTCCTGAACCAGCAAATTCCAGAGCAAGGTTGTATCTTCTCTCTGCCTCATTTGCAGATTCATCAACATTCTCTTTTCCTGGGGAGAGGATTTCAGTCAGTGAATCTTTATCTATCTCTCCCAAAGCTAACCTGATATAACCTTCAAGTGCAGCTGCATAAGTGAGAGGATGTCCGGGAAGTATGTATGAAAGCTTGCCCTCTTTATCGATTATCACTGTTGTGGGGTAAACACGTATTTGATACTTATCATATACCTTTCGCTCGTTATCTAAAAGAATAGGGAACTCGATCTGGTTAGTATCAACCATATTCCGGACAGCATCATTTTTAACGGCATCAGCTATTATCCCTGCAAATTGAACACCCTTTTTGCCGTATTTCTTAAAGATGTCCTGAGCATCATCCAGTGCCATGGCTGAACGTGCATGTTCCGGATTCCAGTAAATAAAGACCAGGATGCTGTTTTTATAGTCAGTTAATGATAGTACTTCTCCTTTTAATGTCATAAGTCTGAAATCAGGAGCTGCGTCCCCGGCCTGAAGGTCATCCGCGTATGCAATCGGACTTATAAGGAGCATGATTGATAATAGGATTGTTAAGATCATTCGTTTGTTACCATTTTTGTCCTGTTATATTCTTTTATCTTATGACAGCCCGGCAGACAGCTGCCGCCGTCATTTGTTTTCTTGAAGTTTATAGGGACTTCCCATGAGCCGAACGGGACAGAGTCTCTTATATGTTTTGGATGATTGCTAGCATGTGTTTGATGGCATGAACGGCAAGTCCGGCCTTTAGCCGGCTTGTTAACGTGTTTAAAATGCAGATTAACTTTCCCGTTGCGAAAATTTGTAAGAGTTGTAGTCTCCAGATCCTTAACTATCGATTCCTCATGGCAGCTGAAGCATAGTGCGTAGTTGCGCGCAGAAAAAGGTTCGTAGAAAGAAGCGGGATAAAACTCTCTCAGCATCCTGAAATTATCCGAGCCGTGTGTGTTGTGACAGCCGGAGCAGTCTTTCTGTTTTATCGGGCCGTGATGATCACTGTTTTCATCGAGAAGTTTTTTTAGATTGGTTACAATGACCCCGCTTGGGGTTTTTCGGTCCTGATTATGGCAGCTGAGGCACAGGTCCATAGGAGGTTTTGCTAACATCTTCGGGATATTTGAAACATGCGGCTCGTGACAATTAAGGCAGGATCTGTCTTTGTCAATAGCCCCGTGCTTATTAGCAACCTTGCTTACCCACTCTTTCATATCAGTATGACATCCATAGCAGAGGTTTGGTGCCTCATCGGAAAGCATGTATTTTTTTGGAGCTGAGTGCGGGTTGTGGCAGTTTACACAGTCTTCTGCTACCGGAGTATGAATAACCTTAGCTTCCTGGAATTCGGCAGCTTTGTCAGTATGACATGTGTAACAAAGAGCTGGACTTTGGGTCTTGAGATTTTTGGCAAAATTTGCAGTATGCGGTTCGTGACATGCGATACACCCTCCAACAGCCGCAGGCCCGTGAACGAACTTTTCACCTACTATCTTATCGTCATGACAATCAAAACAGAGTGCGGAACCCTCTTTGTTAAGCTGAAACTTGTATGGTGAGCCATGAGGGTCATGACATGCAAGGCATTCCCCTTCTTTTACAGGAGCATGGGTGGTCTTTTTAGGATCAAAAGTATCATGGCATTCATAGCATTTCTTAGCTACATCTTGTAATGGCTTATATTTATTATTCTTAGGATTTGTACTATGGTTTGGTGACTTCCCATGACAAGCCTCACATTCTCCGGCAGCAATAGGCCCATGCACATATTTCTGTTTATCGATCTTGGTATGACAATTTGCAGTAATACACCCGGTTTCCTGGGCAAATGATTGCGTATATGAGCCTGAAAACAGGAATGAGGCAATAAATATCAAAGACATAACGACACTTTTTTTCTGCATGAGTCCTCCTGTATATATGTATAAATGAATGAAATATTATACTTAATGCAGTATACCAATGCAATTATGTTATTACTAAGATTTATATAAGGATGATTTTGAGTCTATATGTTATGGCTGGTGGACGGTAGGGGAGTCGAACCCCCGACCCCCACGTTGCGAACGTGGTGCTCTCCCAACTGAGCTAACCGCCCTGTCAAACCGGTAACGAGGAATTATCAGTGAGTATTTATTGGTTCAATTGAACCAATCTCAGAGAGCCATATCATTCAAAAACATTCCATTCTTACAGCGTAGTGACTTAATTGACGCTTAAGTAATTGTTTAGTATTATAACATTTGTCTTGTTATACTGAATATATTATATAAATAAATATAACAACAAAACTATTTCGTGAAATGCCGTATTAAAATATTATCATTTAACCTTATTCATAACAAAAACAATATTCATAACAAAAACAATGGCTGAAGTGAAAACAAATAAAAAAAGAAAGGTAATTATACGCATTCTGATAGCAGCGGTATTCTTCGCTATCGTGCATTTTCTTTTTAGAGGGCCATACCTTTCCAATTCTATCAAGAGGGTTGTAATTCCTGTTCTGGAAAATGTTACCGGCAAAAGAGTAATAATGGACAAGGCGGTCATCAACCTGTTTCCTTTTTATATCCAGGGGAAGAGCGTCAAGTTTATAGATGAAGACGGAAAGAGACTGCTTTGGATCACTAAGTCGCGAATTTATTTGGACATCATTGGGCTTCTTTCAAAAGAAGTCAGGATAAGAAGGATTGCTCTAACAGAACCGAAATTAACCATAACTGATGATGAGTTAGCTGAAATAATAGAGCGTATAAAGGCTGGCCTTTCAGTTTCCGGGCCAGACCAGTTCAAGGTGAGCTTAAAGAGCCTGAAGCTGACTGATGGGGAATTCACTTACACGGCTAAAGGCGGTTCAAATACATTTCTTGGGAATGGGCTTTATGCGGATATGCTTATTAAAGACACGGCTCAACTTGATTTCAAACTTGATCAGGGAACACTGAACGTAAAAGATCTCTCCGGATTTGATTATAAACTTAAAGGGCGATTAATTATAGCAAATGGCAGGGTCAGGATACCTGAAATAGTTGTGTCATATTCAGATTCCAATATAGCTGCGGCCGGGGAAGTGTCTTTTAATAATTGGAAGATAGGTAATGGAGAGTTTAGCGGTAAGGCAATTATTCATGAAGCTGATATCGGCAGGATTTTTCGCGCTGAAAACGAAACAGACGGAGTTCTGACTTTAGACGGTACAGTTGGTATTGATAGTGATAATAATTCTGATATTCCAGCTTTTGCTTTAAATCTGGAAGGCAACGGTCATTTCTACCTTGAAACTCTGATGGATATACTGAAAGTTAAAGAGAATGTAAAGGGCAGAATAGCTGTAAACGGAAAGATTACCGGCGTGTTCCCTGAGATAGTTGGAGAAGGTGATGCTAAAATTAATGATGCAGAATTTGGTAGATTGCCTATTGATAGCGGACTGGGCAAGATAGAATATAAGGACGGCAGGTTCGTACTATCAAATTTTACCGCGCATGCTTATGAAGGCGTGCTTAGCGGCAATGCGCATATCGATATACCCATAGGAGACTTTGGCGTTACTGCATCGGTCACAGAAGTTGACAGTGTTAAACTTATGAACTATATCGGATGGGATGCGCCGTTTCGTCCCGGCTGGATAACAGGTAATTTTGATCTGCTGAAGATCATAGGCAAGGATATAGATGTTAATGCTTTTTTGAGTTATAAAAATACCACTGACTCGGATGAGAAGTTCATAGACAGGATAAAGGGCGTTGAAGGGAATATTGTTTTTTCTGACAAAGTTGTAACCATAAGCAACTCAAAGATTTCTTCATTGAATACCACATTATCTATAGACGGCACAGTCGATACTAGGGATAAGATATTCGGCCTTGATGTTCAGATTGACGGCAGGGATATTGCTGACCTTTCAGCACCATATTACAGCGATATAAAAGGCCAATGTAATTTTACAGGAAAGGCATCAGGCCCTTTTGAAGACCCTGTGATTACAGGAACCTTAAAAATGGGCCGGGGGCATATCAACGGTTTCAAAATCTCTGATGCATCAGCTGATATAACCCGAAGTATTAAGTCGCTCGTTGTACGTGACTTGACCGTTAATCAATCCGGAGCCAGCCTTAAGCTTAAAGGAGGCATTGATTTCCAGGGCTCAAGCGGGCTCTTTTCCTTTGATTCTCCCTTTTATAATGCGAAAGCTTCATTCAATAATATAGAGGCAGAGTCATTAGCAGATGCATTTTTTAAAACGTTGAACCTGACAGGACGTTTAAATGGTGAGATTAGTTTCAAAGGTGATAATAAGGACTTTACAGGTGACGGGCATCTGGTTATCACTGAAGGCGATATATACGGCCAGAAATTCGATAAGATATCTGCTGATCTTATACTGGATTCTGAAAAATTGGATATCAGATCAGTTGATATGAGAAAAGGAGGTTCTGGCATTGCTGCAAGCGGGAGTTTATATTTTGATAAACGTTTTAAAATATCAGCCGGGAGCGAAAAGGTCAGTTCTGAGGATATCTCATATTTAACAGGCTTGCAGTTAGCCTCTCTCTTCACTCTGAAACTGGATGGCTCAGGCACATTTGAAAAACCTGATGTTAGTTTTTCTGTCGGCCTGCTGGACAGCAGTTTCAGAGGGGTTGATATAGGAGAGGGTAAAATTACCGGGAGTATAAAAGGGCATAGGTTATCTGCAAGGGGCAGTCTGTTAGATGATAGAATAACTGCTGATGTGAAAGTGGTTCTGTCTGAGTCGCCTTCATGGACCGCTGACGTTGATTTCAAGAAAGGCAGATATGATTTTCTTCTGGCAGGGCTTATTAGTGATCCTCCTAAAGACCTCTCTGTATTTGCAGAAGGCCATATCAGTGTGAAGTCGGAAAAAAGCAAGATATCAATGGGCTCGAGGTTTAATTCCTTAACCTTCAGCCTTTACGGTTATGACTTCAGAAATAACGGGGATATTATTCTTGATCTTAAAGGTGATGATCTTAGCATAAAGGCTTTTTCTCTTGTCGGGAAGGATGCAAACCTGAATATTCAGGGAGATGTTTTTTTGGGTAAAAGCTATGATGTTAACCTTGAAGGAGATATTGACCTGCTCCCTCTTCAGGTATTGACAGACAAGATAACATCTCTTGAAGGGCGAGGTAATTTTGCTGTTGACATAAGCGGTAATTGGGGCAAACCCGAGATCATTGGAGAGCTTGATGTCAGAGGCACCACGCTTGGATTTAAAGGTTTCCCTCACAAGATAGGCCCGCTTAATGGAAAGGTCTTTTTTAACAGGGACAAGGTTATCTTCGATTCAATTAAGGGTGATTTTGCCGGAGGAAAGGTCATTTTATACGGCGCCGGATATCTTGACAAATTATCATTTAACAGGCTTCTTGTTTCAGCTGATATGACAGCAATTAAGCTCAGCCCGATAAAGGGGGTCAATGCCGCTTTTGACAGCAAGCTTTTTTTTGAAGCATCATCTAAAGGGTCAAGCCTGACCGGTGAGATACTTCTTAAAAAAGCTCAGTATAAGAAGGATGTAGAGTTTAAAAAACTGTTTCTGGGGCTTAAAGAAATGGATGTGATCTCATCAAAGCAGACATGGTTTGACAAGACATTGCTGAATATAAGAATTGTTGGAATTGAAGACATATATATTGATAATAATATTGCTAAAACACCAGTTAGGGTTGATTTGACGCTGACCGGAACTCCTGCAAGATACGGTTTGATAGGACTTATTGAGTCCGGCGGGGGATCGATATTTTTCAGGGGAAATGAGTTTAAGCTTTTGGAAGCCAGTAGTGTGGATTTTGTCGCAGCTGACAATGTTTCTCCCATATTACATTTAAAAGCTGAGACCTCAACAGGCGGATATCGCGTAAAAATGAACCTTGACGGCCCGCTTGATAATTTTACACTTACGCTCTTTTCTAACCCGCACCTTTCAGAAATGGATATCCTTACGCTCCTTTCTTTTGGAAGTGTAGGTGCTGAAGGCAGGGGAGTTGAAGGCGGGATGGCTGCAAGCCAGGCCACGTCTCTCCTGACAGGCGGAATTACGAGTGAAGTTACAGAGGGGTTTAAGTATATTACAGGATTTGATCGTTTTGAAGTAGAGCCTCATACTACCGCTACCGGATCAATAAGTCCCAGGATCACCGTTGGCAAACGTTTTCTGGATGAAAAGATGTCAGTTGTATACTCAACTTCTATAGGCTCTACAGAAGAGAATGTTGTAAGAATGGAATATGATCTCGGCAACAATATTTCCATCGTCGGTTCAAGAGATGAGATAGGCAGCACAGGAGCGGATGTCAAGTATAAGTTTAAATTTAAGTAGCTGCAGAGGGACTTGAATAATTAGATGGATAAGTCAAAATCTAAAAAAGTATATATCAAAACATCAGCAGTAATTTTATTTCTTATTGTTTGCTTTTTCCCCTTATTTAAGTCGTCTGCTGAATCAACGGGACAAGAAGTGATCAGGGATATCAATGTTGTCGGACTTTCAAGGATAGAGAGTGAAGAACTGATAGATATGATGTGCTTTCATGTCGGGGAGATATTTGATAAAGAAATTTTGAAAAAATGTATCAGGAGAACATTCAAAAAAGGGATTTTTCTCGATATCAGGGTTGATTCTGAACGGATCGGTGACGGTATAAAACTTACATATGTTATGAGGGAGTTCCCTGTTATCAGCGATATCTATATCAAAGGCAATAATGGGATCTCAAAAAAACTGATCATGAAGGCCCTGTCTTTTGATGAAGATGACGATTTCAGGGAAGATCTTCTTCAAAAAGCGGAAAAGAATATTATCAGTCTATATAAGAGAAAGGGTTTTTATGATACGGCCGTAAAAATAAGCTTTAATAACCCGAAAAACATTTCCAAGGTCAATATTGATGTGAAGATTGATGAAGGGATACCGCTCAGAATTAAAAGCATAAATATGCCTGATGAAGCTTTGAGGCGCACCGGCATATCTGTAAATGATATATATGACAGCGATATACTTGATAAAGAAATTACCAAATTAAAGGGCTATTACATAAAGCAAGGTTATATCAGGCCTGAGGTCGGCCCATACGAATTAAGGGATGGAGAGCTTTATCTTCCGGTTAACCCCGGTGTCAAATTTGAGATAGAATTCAAGGAGAATACGGTATTCAGCAACAAAAAGCTCCTGAAAGAGATGCCGTTCATTGAGAGTGAAATGGTTTCGGATGAGCTGATCGAAGAAGCATCAAACAGGATCAGGGATCTTTATCTTCAAAGCGGTTACTGTTATGTTCAGGTTGCCGCAGGCGTTGAGAATTTTAAAGAACTGACAAAAATAACATTTATCGTATTTGAGGGTAAGAAGGTTACCATAGGAAGGGTTGATTTTGAAGGAATGAGCATTGATCGAAAAGTTGTCAAAAAGATGATCCCTCTTAAAGAAAATGACCTGTACAATGAAGACCTCCTGGCCAACAGCAGTGATTCCATTGAAGGTTTTTATAATGCGTTAGGTTATATAAACATGAAAATTGTCAATGTAAGGAAGGACTTTGAAAATGATGGAGGTGTTATTAACCTTACTTTTGAAATTGATGAGGGCATTCAGGTCATGATTAACGGACTGGATATCAATGGCAACATTGATATCCCAGTATCTGATATAAGGAATGTAATTAACCTTCGAAAAAATACCCCATTAAACCTTGTAGATATTCGTGATGCAAGATACAGTATTCTTTCGTTATATAAACGGCTTGGTTATGTTGATGCTTCTGTTGATATCGCCACTGATATAAACGAAGGTGAGGCTGACATTCACTTTTCTATAACTGAGAACAGGCCTTCTGTCCTTGGCAAGGTTATAATTCGCGGCAATCGTAAGACAAGGGAGAAGATTATAAGGCGTGAGTTTACCCTTGCTGAAGGTGGTCCTTACAATTATGATGAAATTTTGAAGATAAAACAGAGCATATACAAAATGGGCCTTTTTAATGAGGTTTCAATAGACGAGCTCACTTCAGAGAAGCTTTCATACAAGACTGTTAAAGACGTACTGGTATCATTAAAAGAGGATCAGGCAGGTTCTGTTGAGGTAGCGCTTGGATACGGTGATTATGAACAGTTCAGGGGTTCATTAGATGTCAGCTACATAAACCTCGGCGGCTATAATAGGCAGATAGGGTTTCGGGGGGAGGCCAGTTCGGTTGAGCAAAAGTATGGAATCGAATATATTGAACCGTGGCTCTTTAATAAACGAGATCTTAATTTTAGGGCATCTCTGAGCAAAGAGGGCAGGAAAAATGTAAACCTTGATACAAGAGACATCTTATTTGAGATTGACAAGCTCTCGATTGTTGCGGGTATTAATAAAGAGTTTGCTGATGGTATTAAAGCCAACCTGAGTTATGAGTATTCCTTAAATGAAACATCAAATCTTGAACCAGGTGTGATATTAAACAGGGAAGATGCCGGCACACTTGCCATCGGGAGTATTTTAGCCTCTGTTTTTTATGATACTCGTAATAATCCCTTTGATCCTTCGAGCGGTTCTATCAATGGTGTTGTAATTAAATTTGCTTCAAAGGCTTTTCTGTCTGAGGTTGAGTTTATTAAAGGGACATTTCAGAGCTCATGGTATTTTGAGCTAAGAAAGGGGCTGGTTTTTGCGACATCTGTAAAAGGAGGTGCATCTTATAGTTACGATAAAGATGATGAGCTGCCTCTGGTTGAGAGGTTTTTTCTTGGCGGCAGGACTACTGTAAGAGGATATAGCCATGATACACTCGGTCCAAAAGGGATCGAGGATGTCCCGACCGGCGGTAATATCTATGCGCTTATTAATGAGGAATTAAGAATAGCTGTAGGAAAGGGTTTCGGGTTTGTTGTTTTTCTTGATGGAGGGAATGTATGGCAGACCGCAGGTGATGTTGATAGCAAACTAAAGTTCACGGCAGGCGTTGGTTTGAGGTATATCACGCCGGTCGGCCCGGTAAGGATTGATTATGGTCATAAACTTGACAGAGATGCCGGTGAAAGTCCCGGCGAGTTACATTTCAGTTTTGGCCATGCATTTTAAAACAGGAAAGGTAATTTAATGATGCTTACTATGAAAAATCAGTTTTATGTAGTTTCAATGATAGTAATATTCATTATTTCATTTCAGCTCCCATCCGCCTTTGCAGACCCTGCGACCATTGAAAGGGTAGTTGCTATTGTCAATGATGAGGTGATACTGCTGAGTGAATTCAATGACGCCTATGAAAACGCGGTGGCCTCGGAAAAAGGAATGTCCAAAGAAGGATTTCTTGATGAGATGATCAACAGGGAGCTGATCCTGGAACAGGCAAGAAAATTTAATTTTGAAGGTTCCCCTGATACTAAGGTTTCTGACAACTTACTAGTTCAAAGATATCTTGAAAGAAGGATAAAAGCCTTCATTCATATCCCATTTGCAGAGGTTGAAAACTACTATCTTGAGAACCCTGCACTATATAAAGGGAAAAGCTTTTACGATGTTCAGGATGAGATTGACTCTTTTCTTGTCGATGAAAAGTTAAGGATTAAAACTTCTGAGCATATAAAGGAATTGAGAGATAATGCTTACATAAGAGTGCAGCTTAATAATTAAGATAAGCCTGCTGAGCAACAAATGCACTTGTTGTACTGAAACAATAGACTCAAAGCTCGATAAGAACAGATGATTCATCGCATTCAGGGAATTTGTGGCACTTCATGCATTCCCCCCATATCTTTTGGGGGAGAGAATTTTTATCTATCTCCTTAAAACCCTGATTGATAAAAAACTCCGGTTTATAAGTGAGGGCAAAGACTTTCTTCAGCCCGAGCGCTGTTGCTTCTTTTAAACACTTCTTAATCAGTTTTTTACCGATCCCTTGCCCCTGGTATTCGTTTGCGACTACGAGAGACTTTATTTCCGCGATATCTTCCCACAATACGTGCAGAGCCGATACTGCAATGACCCTGTCATCTTCAACGCAGACATAAAAGTCCCGAATATTTTCGTATATCTCATTAAGCGATCTCGGAAGCATGAGGTCTTTTTTTGCGAAATTATTTATAAGCGACTGCATGCCTCTGACATCTTTAATTGTTGCTTTATTAATATTCATCATTACATATCCTTTTTTCATTATCAGTTCTAAGCAGATATTCTATTATACAGATTCAGAATGATCCCTTCTCTAAGCCCGTAATTCGAGACGGTGATCCGGTCAAAACCCAATGCCATCATGATCTTTAAAAGAATGGCAGTCCCGGGCAGTATAATGTCTGCCCTTGAAGGCTCAAGCACCGGGTAGAGACCAAGCCTCTCTCTTATTGTTGCTTTAGACATTTTTGAATACATATATATTACATCCTGAATCGATATATTTGAATTATGTATTCTCTCATGCTGAAACTCGCAGAGGTTCTGAGCCGTTGCAGAGAGAGCGGTTATTGTGCCGGCTGTGCCGATAAGGGATGTTTCTACGGATATATGTTTATTAATAGATACTGCTATTGCATCAAGATGTCTGGAAATCTCTTTTTCCATCATAAATATTTCTTCAGCAGCAGGCGGGTCGCTCTTAATATACATGTCGTGTAAATAAACTGCTCCAAGATTGAGGCTTTCAAAAAATACCTGTTTCCCATCAGATGTCATTATAAACTCCGTACTTCCGCCACCTATGTCAATTAGAAGGGCTGACCCTGGAACTTCTAAATCTATCATCATGCCTGAAGATGAGAAGGCTGCTTCTTCACTTTTTGACGCTATCTTTATCTCAATTCCAGTCTCTTGCATCGCTTCTGTTAAAAAGTAATCCCTGTTGTTTGCTTCCCTGAGAACGCTTGTGCCAATGGCCGATGTTGCTTCTGTATTGTGAGCGTCTATGATCTCGCGGAACTCTTTAAGCGCGTCAATGCTTCTTTTGATAGCTTCAGGTCTAAGTATATTATTGATGGATACGCCTTCGCCCAGTCTTGTAATTATACGCTTTGAATAGATAGATTTTATGCTGTTATTACTGACCTCTCCAATCAGAAGCCTGAAGGTGTTTGTTCCTATGTCAATGCCTGCAAGGACTCTGGGTTTCATATGAATAACGGCACGTCAGACCTCGGAATGATACCGGCGTTCTCAGCCCGCAGCAGCAGTTCTTTAACAGCTTTTTCACCGTCAGCGCCGATATCTAATGAATGTTTGTTGACATAAAGATCAATGTGCCTGTTAATTACATCTTCAGAAAGTTCCTGAGCATGTTCTTTGATATACCGCATCACAATATTCCTGTTTTTAAAAGCAAACTCAATACTGAGATAGATTATTTTATCAATCGCATTTATAGTCTCAGCGCCAAGTTCTCTCTTGGCGATTATTCCTCCAAGCGGCAGAAGGAGCCCGGTCTCTTCTTCCCACCACTTACCAAGGTCTATTATCTCTTTTAATCCATATGAGGAATAGGTAAATCTGCTTTCATGGATTATCAGGCCTGCATCGACATCTCCTTTTTTAATGGCAGGTATGATCTCATTAAAAGGCATCACTGAAATATCTGCTTTTCCGATCTTAAAGTCCGGGTCAAACATCTGAAGCAGGAGGTATGCGGTTGTAAGCCTTCCGGGGATTGCGATCCTTTTATTCTTTATTTCGCTGATGGAATATTCTTCTGCTCCGATCAGAAGAGGGCCGCATCCTTTGCCGAGCGCGCCTCCGGAACGAAGCATGCAGTATTCATTTCTTAAATTTCCAAATGCGTGATAAGATATCTTTGAAAGATCAAGCTCAGACCTTAATGCTTTTTGGTTAAGCGTCTCAACATCGAGCAGAACCTCATTAATATGAAATCCGGGTGTATTGATGATGCCGTGAACCATAGCATAGAAGATAAATGTGTCATTAGGGCAGGGCGAGTAGCCGAGAGATAGATTTTTCATATAGCGATCCTTACAATTATACCGCTTGTATTATATCATATAAGAAAAGGGCCGGATGAAGGCAATTATGGATACAAAGATACAGAAATTCAATGAGATACTCCAATCGCTCTTGCTGCACCTTCACGGCAAGGAGAAGGCGCTTCGCCTGTCGCTTATCACCTTCTTTTCCCAGGGGCATCTCTTGATAGAGGATCTGCCGGGACTGGGCAAGACAACACTTGCCGTCAGCATTGCCAATGCCTTCGGGCTGAAGTTCGGGAGGATCCAGTGTACAAATGACCTTTTGCCTTCTGATATTACAGGAGTATCAATATACAACAAAAATACGGATTCATTTGAGTTTCACCCCGGCCCTATATTCAACAATATTGTGCTGGTAGATGAGATAAACCGGGCCACCTCAAAGACACAGAGTGCGCTGCTTGAGGCGATGCAGGAGAGGCAGATAACGGTGGAGGGGGTGACCTATAAGCTTGAACAACCTTTTTTTGTTATAGCTACGCAGAATCCTGTAGAGCATCACGGAACATTCCCGCTTCCCAAATCTCAACTCGACAGGTTTATGATGCAGATCAATATCGGCTATCCTGACAAGGATTCTGAAAAAAGGATAATCAAAGAGGTCATGAGCAGCGAGGCAGCGGCTTTGACTGAGCGCCTGATAGACAAGGATGAGGTTATCAGTATTCAGAAGAGCATCAGGGATAGTGTTTATATATCTGATAATGTCCTGGCTTATATTTTGGATGTCGTAAAGGCTACAAGGAACAGCAAGTATTTTTTAACAGGGCTGTCAACGAGAGGTGCCCTTGCCATAACCGAGACAGCAAGAACGAACGCTTTTTTCAGCGGCAGAGATTTTTTGATCCCTGAAGATGTCAAGGAGATGGCTGAGTTTACAATACCTCACAGAGTTATTTTCAAGGATGAGTATGAAAGCTATGATAAAAAGGAGATCATAAGATCGATAGTAAAAGAGGTTCCAGTTCCCGTTTAATCAGAATTACAAAAGCCGGCAAGCTGTATATTGTCATAACTATCTTTCTTGCCTTAGTCGCAGCAAACAGCGGCCTTAATCTTGTTTACCTTATCGTTTCCGCACTCTTAAGCTTCATGGTGATCTCCGGCCTTCTCGGCAAAGCCAATATAACAGGAATTGATATTGAGCTTGAGCCTTCGCTTGAGGTATATGCTAACAGGCCCTTTCCGTTAAAGATAAGAAACATCAATAAACGAAGATATCTTCCGGGCTTTATGTTCAGGGTACATGTCGCCGGAGAAAGCGTCTTCCTGCCGTTTATAAGCGTAAAGTCCGAATCGTCCGCATATGTTAATTTCACCTTTGAGGCCCGGGGCAGGCAGGTCATAGACGATCTGTATCTGTGTTCCGCTTTCCCTTTTAATTTCTTTGTAAGGTGCAGGAAGATCAAAAAGAGCTTTGACTTCATAGTATTTCCTGAACCAAAGAGATGTGAGCTTTTGAGCCATGTTGAAGAGAAAGTAAGAAGGTCGGGTGAACTGCCGGTCAATAAGGCCGGGTTCTATCCTGAGATGATCTCCATACGTGATTATATAAGCGGCGACCCTCTGAGATATATAAACTGGAAGGCCACAGCAAAGACAGATAAGCTCCAGACAAAGGAATTGTCTTCAGCCTCTTTCAATCCGGTAGTGATAGATTTTGACGCTATTGAGATGAAGATACTTGAAGAGAAGATCTCCTGCATTACATACGCAGTCTTGCAGCTCCATAATAAAGGTGTGCCTTTTGGTTTCAAGATAAGAGATAAAATCTATCTGCCGGAAACTACCAATTACCATAAATACACGGTCTTGAATGAGCTGGCTTTATATGGTGCCGCAGATGAAAGCTGATATCAGCATAGAGTTTGCGGTCAAGCTTATAACCTTTCTGATAGGGGTCATAGGTTTTCTCTCTGTTGTACAGCATGTCAGTTATTTATATTCCCTGCTCTTTGTTTCGCTTTTAATAACATCCGCCGTATTTGAGAAGACAAACAGATTCATCTTTCCTCGATGGGCCTTAAATTCCATAGCAGTAATGTTCATAATTTTTACGGTCATGAACATGAATTATGAAAACCTGATCGAAAAGATGATTGAGATGTTCATCTTCCTTCTTGCAGTTAAATTCCTTGAAGACAAGAAAACAAGGGACCACCTGCAGATATATACAATCTCGGTCTTTCTCCTGCTTGGCTCTGCTTTGCTCTCTACGGATCTTTTGTTCTTAATATACTTTTTAAGCCTTGTATTTTTGTTCACAGTCGCAATAGTACTTTTGGCATATCTGTCAGAGGAACCGGATCTGCGCCTGAGGAAAAATGTTCTCTTTAAGATCGTTTCAAAGGCATTACTCATTCCTGCTGCAGCGATTCCCTTGACAGTGATATTATTTATAATTCTGCCTAGGCCGTTCTCACCGCTTTTGAAGGTATCGACACCGGGACAAAAGGCAATGACAGGTTTTTCAGAAGACATTAATCTCGGCATGGTATCTGAGATACAGGAGGATAGCGGCACGATATTCAGAGTAGAGATGAAAGAGATATCTCCTGCACAGCTTTATTGGAGAGGTATTGTATTTGACCATTTTGACGGCAAAAGCTGGAAGATGTCAGATAAGAGAGAGATGGTAAAGTTAGGAAAGCAGCTGTTAAAGGGTGAAAGGGTAGAGCAGACGGTCTTTCTGGAGCCGTATAATTATAAGTATCTTTTTGCCCTTGACAGGCCTGTATCAATTAACAGGTCCAGAACAAGCAAGGTCTTCACTTATACTCTGCCGAGGAGCCCGGATAAAAGGATTAAATATGACGTTGTCTCTGTTTTAGATGAGACCATTTATGAAGATGAGATCAATGAGGAGCTCTATCTGCAGCTTCCTGATAATATCTCCAAGAAGATCACCGGCCTGGCTGAAAGGCTTTCTTCAGGTAAAGATGCACAGGAGAAATTAAACTCAATACTGGGCTTTTTCTCAGATGAAAAATTCACATACTCAATGGCGGGACTGCCGGTATCATCAACGCCTTTGGAAGATTTTTTATTCGATCTCAAGTACGGCAATTGTGAATATTACGCTTCTTCAATGGCTGTGCTGCTCAGGTTATCAGGTGTTCCCGCAAGGGTTGTGGGCGGCTACAAAGGCGCTGATTATAACGCGGTGGGCGGATATTATGTAGTTCAGCAGAGAAACGCGCATGTCTGGGTTGAGGCGTATATAAAAGGCAAGGGCTGGGTCAGGGTTGACCCGACACCGGCATCCCGTGAAGTGCTTATAAGGAGTTACCAGAGCGGCCTGTTCTTTAAACTGGGGATGGCACTTGATGTTGTCAACTATTTCTGGAACGGCTTTGTTATTGACTATGACCTTAGAAAACAATTTACACTTTTTATGAGATTAGGTCAGGGCATAAAAAACCCAGGACTCGATATAGACCTGTCTGTCGGTAAAAAGAGCGCCGGCGGATATATTATTATTTTTATTCCGGTAATTCTGTTTGTAATAATAAGCTATCGGCTCTTTACTAAAAGGACCCCGGCTGAAATAAAGATCATACGTAAATTCCAAAAAAGGATGCGTAAGTACGGGTATGAACGCAACAGGAGCGAGGGGCTGGATGAGTTTCTATTGCGTATCGATGATGAGCAGATAAGGCGCAAGGCAGCGGCATTTGTCACTGACTTTGACGAAATATATTATAAAGATCAGGGCTTCACAAGAGCCGATATAAAACGGCTGCGCGAGAAGATAAAGGCTATAAATCCGGATTAGCCTTATTTCCTGCTTCTGTAATCTTCAATCGCTTTTCTCAGCGCGTCAGAACCCAAGTTAGAGCAATGCATCTTCTGCGCCGGCAGTCCGCCAAGTTCTTCAGCCACCTTTTCTTTTGATATCTCCAATGCCTCATCAAGCGTCTTACCCTTGACCATCTCTGTGATCATACTTGATACTGCAATGGCTGCGCCGCATCCAAAGGTCTTGAATTTTGCGTCTACGATCTTATCGTCTTCGACCTTTATAAAGATCTTCATCATGTCGCCGCATGTAGGATTTCCCTCTTCGCCGACACCGTCCGCGTCAGGAATCTCGCCTACGTTCCTCGGGTTTGTGAAATGGTCCATTACCTCTTTGCTGTACATGTTATCCTCCGTTCTCTCCTGTCATTGTGCGATAGGAGACATCTCTCTTAATCTCTTTATGATAGTTTTAAATTTATCAGTAAAGTAGTCAATATCATCTTCAGTGATCTCCTGGCCTATTGTGAATACTACAGAGCCGTGCGCCATGTGTGAAGGTATGCCGATGGATGTCAGTACAGGAGATGCCTTTAACGCCTTTGAAGTGCAGGCTGATCCGCTTGCTGCATAAATACCGTTTGCCGCAAGAAGCAGAAGCATCGCCTCGCCCTCGATGTACTCGACAACAAAGCTTGCGTGTCCGGGAAGCCTATTTTCAATAGGGCCTGTAAGGTGAACCTTCTCTATTGATGAAACATCTCTTATTATTTTGTCTCTTAATTTAATGTTATGTGCAATTCGGGCAGTGAGGTTCTCCCTTGCCATCTCGGCTGCCTTGCCCATGCCGACTATCGCTGGGACATTCTCAGTGCCTGCGCGCCTTCCGCCTTCCTGTATCCCGCCGTAGATGAGCGGCATTATCCTTGTGCCTTCTTTCAGATAAAGTGCTGAAGCGCCCTTAGGGCCGTAGAACTGATGCGCTGAGAGTGATAAAAGGTCAACATTCAACTCCCTGACATCTACCGGAATGTTACCCGTTGATGCAACCGCGTCTGTGTGAAAAATTATATTTTTGCTCTTTGCTATCTTTGCGATTTCTGCTATCGGCTCAATGGTTCCTATTTCAGAGTTGGCATGATTTATGGATATCAGGATAGTTTCATCCATTATCGCTTTTTTAACAGATTCAGGCGAAACGATCCCGTATTTGTCTACAGGAAGATAGGTCACGGTAAAATCTGACCTCTCCATGAAGCGCGCAGAATTTGTAATGGAGTGATGCTCGATCTTTGTTGTGATAATGTGCTTGCCCTTCTTCTGGTTTGCAAGGGCAGCGCCTTTGATTGCGAAGTTGTTGGACTCAGCGCCGCTTGACGTAAAGATTATCTCATTCGGTTTTGCGTTAATGAGCGAAGCAACCTGCTGTCTCGCATTCTCAATCGCCTCTTTTGCCTTTACAGCCGGCTCATATACACTTAACGGATTTGCGAAATCCTCTTTAAAGTACGGCATCATCGCATCCAGTACCTCAGGATGAAGAGGGTTTGTTGCAGCGTAATCCATGTAGATATTTTTCATGATGACTCCTTAAGCTTTTTGATAAAGAATTTAAAATGGTCAGGTTCTTCCATCACCCCTAAAAAATCATTGCCTGTCGTGCCGCACCATGCCGGGATATCCTCAAGCGCGCCTTCATAGTCAGTCAGCACCGCAAGCGTCTGTCCGACCTTTATCTCCTTTATCTTCTGCGCTATCGTAAGAAGGTGAATAGGGCACATCATATATATTATGTCAGTGGTTGCATCAGCGTGCAACGGTTTAGTAAGAAATTTTAAATTATCTGATGTGTCCATTAAATTATCCTTCAAGCTTTGCTTCTTCTTTTAAGAGGTCTTTCAGAGTGATCGTTGTGAGAAATCCTGATATCTTCTCTCCTAAAGACTTCCATAGCAGTCTTGCAACACAGCCGTCCACACGGCCGCAGTCTGATGTATCTGTCGTATCAAGGCACTGAGTGATGGCTATCGGCCCCTCAAGTATGTTCAATATCTCGCCTATATTGATCTCCTCAGGTTTTCTGGAAAGCGTATATCCACCGCCCGGGCCTTTCTGGCTTGTGATCAAACCGCCTTTACGGAGCTGATTTAAAAGCTGTTCCAAGTACGATATTGATACGTCCTGCCTTTTTGAGATCTCCTTGATAGTGATAGGGCCGGTCTTATAATCCCTTGCGATCTCAAACATCGCCCTTACGCCGTATTGAACTTTTGTAGAAAGCCTTAACATGATTTAAATTATAATACTTTACCAATATTGTCAAGTATTGGCGCCTGTTCAAAAAGCATTGCTTGACAAGAAAACTTGAAACATATTACTCTTAATAAAAGTAATACTTAACAGAAAGGTAAGGTGAATAGAGATGACAACTACGGCAGTCAAGATCACGAGCAAAGGGCAGGTTACCATTCCAAAGAAGATACGGGATAAACTCAAGGCAACATCTGTCTATTTTGAGATAGTAGATGACACAGTTGTTGTAAAGGCTGTGAAAGACGCAGGCGGGTCGTTAAGCGAATACGCAAAGAACGTAAAGACGGGCATATCGGTGAAAGAGATGAAAGACAGAGCGTGGGAGGTGGCGGTGCGTGAAAAGGCCGGCAAGAAGTCTTCCAGACACTAACACAATAGTCCGTTATCTTATCAAGGACGATGCTGCTTTATATGCAAAGGCAAAAGACTTTTTTGACAAGGTCAAGAACGGCAGTGAAAAAGCTGTTATCCTTGAAAGCATTGTTGCCGAGTGTATTTATGTCCTGACAAAGATATATAAAGTGCCGAAAGAGATGGCGGCAGGCAGGCTGATTGATATTCTGCGCTATAAAGGGATAGCAAACAGCGACCAAAAAGAGCTTATTCACGCGTTGACCCTTTATTCAGAGCAAAATCTCGACATCGTTGATTGTATCTTATGCGTCAAGGCATCGGGCAGCGGAGGGCATCTCTTTTCATTCGATGAAAAATTAAACAAGATCGCAAGACGCGCTTGAATACCTCACAAATCTTTTTTCTGTAATGTATAATCAAGCATTCTTATATAACGACGATGCACAATGAAGACAATATCTAAAAAACAACTGTTCGGACAATTTGACTTCAGGAGACTTGATAAAGACCCTGACTTTAAAGAAGACAGCGTCCGGGAAGTTATTGTTCTTCCGATTCTTACTGTGAGGTACTATGTTGAAATATTGGATAGGGGTAACTGATAACAATTGGTTTAACTTTCTATCGGAGAAACTTCCGGATGAAGTAAACTTTTGGCAGCCTAGTGGAAGGTCAGCTTTTAGAGCACTTAATCCTGGTGAGTTGTTTTTATTTAAGTTACATTATCCATTGAATTATATAGTGGGTGGCGGTTTTTTTGTGCGTCATTCGATACTTCCTTTGTCTATTGCATGGGAAGCATTTGAACAAAAAAATGGCGCTGGTAGTTTCGATGAGTTCAGACAAAAGATTATGCATTTTCGCAGACAACATGGCGGTGTCGAACCAGACCCTTCAATTGGATGTATTATATTAGCAACACCGTTCTTTCTTAGAAAAGAAGAATGGTTACCTGTGCCTTCTAATTGGAGTTCTAATATTGTTCAGGGAAAAACATATAACGCAAAAGATCCATACGGTCAACAATTATGGCAACACATCCAAGACTATCTAAAAAGTAGAAATAAGGAAGTAATAATTAATAAAGAGGTCAATATAGTTGCCGAGGATCAGGTAAGTTATGGTGCTGAATATCTGACGCGCGCACGTTTAGGCCAAGGAGCCTTCCGCATATTGGTAACAGAGGCTTACGGTAGAAAGTGTGCTATTACAGGAGAACGCACTTTACCAGTTTTGGAGTCAGCTCATATAAAACCATACTCAAGATCTGGACCTCATAGCACTATGAATGGTATTTTGTTGCGCTCAGACTTACATAAGCTGTTTGATTTAGGTTACTTGACTGTTACAGAAGACTATAATGTTGAGGTTAGCAAGAGAATTAAGAAAGAATATGAAAACGGTCGAGAGTATTATGCATTTCATGGCAAAAAACTGATAAATATACCTTCAAATCCGTTAGACTTGCCTTCGCGTCAGTATATTGAATGGCATAATAAAGAAATTTATGTACCCTGAACATGGTTACTGATGAATTAAAGGAAAAGATTTCATATTTCAGTATAAGGCAAGATTGGTAACAAATAAATGATGAGTTGATCATCAAAGGATTGGAGCTTGGCTTTCTTGATTTGCTGAAAAAAGAATATACAGACCTCACGCCGTTACTGCTTGAGAACTTTGACTTTAATCAGGAAACAGAACAGTTCACATTAAGCAATAACGGCAAGTTCAAAACTCATGTTGATATAAGGCTTCGCGTCCGTTACTATCTCTTCAGCTATCTTCGCAGAATGGCCATGAAAAACTATAATCCTACATTTGATGAAATAGTTCTGTACATCCTGCCATTGCTCAAAAACGGCACGACACCTGAAAATCAAACGATACTTAATGTGCTTGAAGACATCGGTGAGCATGTTGGACATGACAAATGGCGGCTGCAAAAAGACGACCAGCAGAAATTGTTCTATTAAGAGGAAGCAAATAATAAACTGCCGTCATTATCTTGCAGTAATCGCAAAACCCGTTTATGATAGAATAACCAAAAGGAGGTGCTAAAATGAGTACGGCTACAGCCAAGAAAATTAATCCTGATGATTTTATTCTTTCCGCTCTCTCTCCGCAGGACAGGCTTGATGCAGCGTTTAAAGTTGCAGGAGAAGCTTTTAAGAAAACCAAATTGACGATGAAGGATATTGATAACGCAGTTAAAATAGTTCGGAGGAAGGCTTACGCGAAAAAGAAATAAAATAGTTATTGATACCGGCATACTTGTATCTGCTTTTGCCTTTGACGGTGTTCCTGAGCGGGCAGTAATAAAAGCGTTTACTGATGCTGATATCTATGTATCTCCAACTCTTCTGCATGAATATCGTGATGTTCCATTAGCGCTTGAGGCGGAAGGGAAGATCACCCATCTTCAATTAGAGGCATTGATTTCAGGTATTGCCGCTTTTGTATCTAAGTCAAAGGTTGTATTCCCTCTCAAACGGTTAACTCTCTGTCGGGATATTAAAGATAACATGGTGCTTGAGTGCTGCCTTGAAGCCAAAGCCGGAATTCTGATAACTGGCGATAAAGACCTTCTTGAAATAACAGATCTGCCATTCACCTTGCAAATAGTTACTCCGAAAGAATATTTGAAATTTGATTAGACCCCCCCCAAGGATTTCAGTCATCGCACAATCTGTTTATGATAGACTATTCATACATGGCAAAAGCGATAGCATTATATTCAGGCGGACTCGATAGCACACTTGCAATACTCGCTGTTATGAAGCAGGGCGTTGAGGTTACCGCTATTACTTTCATGAACCATTTCGGCTGCAGTATCGGTGATAAATCTTCCTGTTCCAAGGATCCGTTCTCAGCTTCTCTGAAATTTGGTTTTGACGTAAAACTTTCACATCTGTCTGATAAGTTCCTGGAAATAGTGAAAAATCCAAAATTCGGTCACGGCAGGAACATGAACCCTTGCCTTGACTGCAGGATACTGATGCTCAAAGAGGCAAAGGCGATGATGGAGATGTCAGGCGCCGATTTCCTTGTGACGGGCGAGGTCATAGGGCAGAGGCCGATGAGCCAGAGGAGGGACACATTTCCTGTGATTGACAGAGAGGCAAATGTTAAAGGGCTTGTGCTCAGGCCGCTTACTGCCAAACATTTAAAGATAACAATTCCGGAAGAGAAGGGGATGGTCAACCGTGATCTGCTGTATGATTTTTTCGGCAGGTCAAGAAAACCTCAGATGGCTCTTGCTGCTGAGTTCGGCCTGACCGAATATCCTGCTCCAGCGGGCGGGTGTCTTCTCACTGAACCGAATTATTCTTTCAGGTTAAAGGAACTTTTTTCTCATATCAGTGATCCATCTTACAAGGATATCAACCTCCTCAGGCTCGGCAGGCACTTCAGGCTTTCTCATGACTGCAAGGTCATTGTCGGAAGGAAGAAGGAGGAGAATGACGCGATCTTATCGCTTGTCGAAAATTCTGATTACACTATGCATGTCCCGGGCTACGGGAGCCCTGTTACATTGATATTAGGGAAACCTAATGATGGAATTCTGGATATCGCAGCTTCATTGTGCGCAAGATATTCAGATGCGAAGAACCTTGATGAAGTTGATGTATTGGTAAAGAGGGGAGATGAAATTTATCCTGTGAAGGTAAAGCCTGCAACAGATGAGATATTAAAACAGTACGCAATCGTAATGAATTAAAGCCTGACAGGCACGCCTTTTGATCTGAGGTATTCCTTAGTCTCTTTTATTGAAAATTCCCTATAGTGAAAAATGGATGCTGCAAGCGCTGCGTCTGCTTTGCCTTCAACAAGGCCTTCGCGCATGTGCTCAAGAGTACCGACACCACCGGATGCGACAACAGGGATTGAAACTGCTTCAGCAATCTTTCTTGTAAGTTCTATATCAAAGCCGATTTTTGTGCCGTCTCTGTCCATGCTTGTAAGCAGTATCTCGCCTGCTCCGAGCTGCTCCATCTTCTTTGCAAACTTGATAGCGTCAAGCCGGCGCATCTTTCTGCCGCCGTGAGTTGACAGAGCCCAGACCCCCCCCATCCCCCCCTTGGTAAGGGGGGGCGAAGGGGGGGTAAGTCTTACCTCACTCAAGAATGGATCGTTCAACCAGTTAAGCCAGGGTTCATCAGGTTCAAACTCCATATTCGGGATTACCCTTTTAGAATCGACCGCCACAACAATGCACTGGCTGCCGAACCTCTCTGAAGCTTTTTTGATGAAATACGGATCGCGAACCGCTGTTGTATTTATCGACACCTTATCGCAGCCCGCGTTAAGAAGGTCTCTGATATCTTCTATAGTTTTAATTCCGCCTCCGACAGTCAAAGGCATAAAGACGTCATTGGCTGTTCTGGCAACTACATCAAGTATTGTTTTGCGTTTTTCATGAGATGCGGTTATGTCGAGGAATACAAGCTCATCAGCTCCCTGCTCATCATAGAACTTCGCGTTCTCTACAGGGTCACCGGCATCAACGAGGTTTTGGAAGTTAACTCCCTTGACCACTCTGCCGTCTTTGACATCAAGACATGGAATAATTCTCTTCGCCAGCATTTAATTATTTGCCTTTGCCAATGCGATCGCTTCATCTAATTTCATAGTGCCTTCATACAGCGCCTTGCCTGTTATCACACCCCAAAGGTTCTTTATCTTTGCGAGGCTTCCTATATCGTCCAGCTTTGATACCCCGCCTGACGCAATAACAGGGACATGAACGGTTTCTGCCATTTTAGCCATAGCTGCAATATTAGGCCCGGTCAACATGCCGTCTCTTGAGATGTCAGTATAAATGATCCCTGCAACACCGTTGGATTCCATCTGCTTTGCAAAGGCGAGTGCATCTAGGCTTGTGACCTCGACCCAGCCTTTGAGAGCGACCTTGCCGTCCTTTGCATCGATTCCGGCAATTACTTTATCAGGGAATTTTTTGCATGCGTCTATTATAAACTTCGGATCAATGGCTGAAGTGCCTATGATAGTCCTGTCGATCCCCATGTCGATGAGCTTCGTTATCGTTTCAATATCCCTTATTCCTCCGCCGACCTCAATGGGAATATTGATCGCTTTCCTTATCGCAACTATCTTATCAAGGTTCTTCTGAACTCCTGTGAATGCTCCGTCAAGGTCAACTACATGAAGCAGCTCAGCGCCCTGGTCTGCCCAGTGCTTTGCCATAGATGCAGGGTCATCAGAGTAGACTGTGACTTCTTCTTTTTTGCCTTGGAGGAGACGGACGCATTTGCCGTCTTTGAGGTCTATTGCCGGGATAATAATCATGTGAAGAGTATATCAGAGCATTTTCTGCTAAATCAATGTATCCGGCACCAAGATTAATGCCGGATACATTGACATTTAAACTTAACTCTTAGCCTAATGTTGCCAGTTCTGCTGCATACTTCGTCGTGTTCTCATTTATCCTGTCATCTACGACAAGCGCATTTGCCACAAGGTTCACAAGCTGAGTAACATTCATCCCCACATTATAATGCCCGATGATATCTGTTAATCCGTCAACACAGTTATGGCACGATGTGACTACAGTCTCTGCCCCTGTTGCAGTGAGCTGTTCTGCCTTTACCTTTCCTGACTTCAGCCTTCTTGCCTTGTATTCAGACATTGACATGGCGCCGCCGCCGCCGGTACAGCAATAATTCTCAGCGCGGTTCGGATACATCTCCCTGAAATCTTCGACCACAAGGCTGAGCAGTTCACGCGGCTCTTCGGTCAGTCCGCAGCTCCTTGCATTGTTGCAGGAATCGTGAAAGGTAAAGCTGCCGGGATTTTTTGTTTTGTCCACCTTTATCTTTCCTTCCTTAATGTATCTCAGCATAGTAATGACTGAACTTTCAGCTTCAAATTCAATGTCCTGTTTTGCCCAGTTAGGCCCCTCGCACCTTGTAGAACGGTAACCGTGGCCGCACTCTGACATAACCAGTTTCTTGCCCTTCAGTTCTCTCACATTGTCATATACCCTGCCTGCGACAGCGCCCCCCAGGTCATCATCCCCGTTGAAGAGGCCGAAGTTTGTCATATCCCATCCTTCACTCGGCATGGTATAGTTTTCTCCTGCCATGTAAAAGATCTTCGCAGCATCAAGGATCGACCTCGGGTCATGTTTAACTTCACGAGGGTTAACGGTATAGACTATGTCGGCGTTCATCTTGTCGATCGGTATTTTGGCGGTGGGGTCCTGCATCTCTTCCTGCAGTTCTTCCTCCTGCCACTCAATGGTCCCGATAAAATCTTCTTTCAAAACGCCCATCTGGTTTCCGATCTCCCACTGTTCCTTTGCCACATACTCCACACCCTCGGGCATGATGCCAACGTGGCAGAGAAGCCCGCGTGCCATCCTGTTAAAGGTTGCAAGGTCAACACCCATGGGGCAGTTGATCGTGCATCTTCTGCAGTTCGTGCATTTGCCGAAGACCGTGTCTTTCAGTTCTTCCAGTTCCTGGTCGGTGTAGACGCTTCCTGCTTTTACCCAGTTTGGAAAATATTTTCCAGTCCAGTCATAGTGGTGCTTGAAGAGCTTCCTTATCATGTCAGCCTTGTATGCGGGCGCATAAGTCGGGTCTCCCGGATTCGCAAGCACATAGTGGCAGGAATCCGTACACATTCCGCAATGCACACAAGCTGTCAGAGAGCCGACGATCTGACGTGACAGTTTCTGCCCCATGCGGTCTATAACTTTTTGCGCTTTATAAGATCTTGCATCCTTTCCGTTATTCATATAAACCTCCAGATAGTAATTATTGTTAAAAATTAATGGTCATTATTTTAAGACTGTTAAACCGTTTCATACGCCGGTTTTTTCCTGAGGGGGAATACACCTCTGCGGCCAAAACTTCTTCCCATGTACGTGCGTGTAAAAGGATAATAGAGATAGTGTGAGATCTTGCTGAATGGAACGTACATAAGGAAGAAAGCGGTCAGAAGGAAGAACGTCTGAATAATGCCTTCACCGCCGGAGATATCATTTGATGCTGCCATTAATGCAAAGGCAAACCATGAGGTCAGAAGTATGAGTGAAAAATGGTCATCCGGAGAACTGATGGCGCGCATATACGGGTTTGTAACTCTCCTGATAATTCTCATAATTCCAACGAGGAGCGCCGCACCTGTCATGAACTGAATAGCTGAAACCAGCGCCGCAGACTTCAGCAGGCCGGGGCCGTAAGGGATAATGAATGACAGCGCGATAGCAGCCACAACACCCAGGTGGAAGAGAACGAACTGAGCGTACATGAACGGCTTTGAGCGTGTGCTTTCCATTGTCCAGGGCTTCATGATCATGACTAATGAATACCGGGCGCCTTTTTTAGGATTGGTATCTCCCATGCCGGTTGCGGGCTGGCGTTCCTTTGCCAATGTCCATTTGAGGAACCATTTGATCCTGAGGAAATATACGGTTGCCATAAAGACAAGGGCGATCTCCTGCAGTGTATGTTCGGAAAAATGTAATAGATTACTCATAGCTTCTCCTTTATTATTTTTGTTTTAAACTGCTTTTGGTTGCTGAACATTCATTTGTGCCAAAAGAGCTTTATACTCCCTGCTGTCATTTGCGCAGATGAGAACATCTTTTATCTCTGATCCGTTGTTCAGATAATCCTTGATCGTATCAATGGTGATCTTGGCGCTTGTATCAATGGGCACACCGTAAAATCCGGCTCCCATTGGCGGGAATGCGATGCTTTCCGTGCCGATAGATTCCGCGACCTTAAGGGTATTGATAATAGTAGCCTTCAGCTTTTGATCAGTATTGATCTCCTGAAACTTAGGCCCGCACGCATGGATTATGTGCTTTGCCTTCATCGTTCCTGCAGTGGTAAATACAGCCTCAGTAACATTCAACGGCCCGAGGTTTTCAAGCTCTTTTCTGACTGTCGGCCCGCCTCTGAGAGCAATGGCGTTTCCAAATCCGGAACCGAGCTTCAGGTCGCTGCGCGCATAGAAGACGACAGCATCAACCTCTGTTGCAGTGACATCAGCTTTCTCCATGCGAAGCGTACTGTTTTTGATCTGCTTTTGTACTGACATTCGTTTCTCCTTTAAATCGAATTTTGCTTCTTGAAATCTATTTGGTAATTGCAAAGGACATGCCAATCACTAAATAGAATTTAATTACTTTATGAAATCAAAGAGTTAGGGTTAAATTGCTATTATCAGCTTTCACAGTATAAGCGGAAATAAATCTTTATGAAAAAACAGGATAGATTGCTTAACTGCCTGTAAATAAATGTTTCTTTAAAAGCAATAATTATTGCTCATGCAAGAAAAATTGCAGGAAGATAGATGTTAATGAAGAAAAACAAAATGAAGATGCAGATTGCTCAGGAGTTCTGATTTGTTTTCTTAAGCCGCTGATTGAGCGCCTGACGAGTAATACCCAGAAGTGACGCAGCATTGCCCTGGTTGTCATTTGAGAATTTCATCGCCTCTGATACGAGATGATTTTCAATCTCTTTTAATGTGGGAAAGTGTCCGAACATATCACGAATGGGAAGTGAGTTGTCATCAGTCGTCACAACTGTTGATTTATGCATAGGGCGGTGCTGTTTAATGTAAACATTAAAACTTTCAAGATTGAGGTTTCCGGATTTATGCAGTGCGACCGCATCATGCACCATCGCCTGCAGCTCACGGACATTGCCGGGGAAGTGATAGTTTGAGAGCAGGGTTAAAAGTTCAGGAGAAACATCGGGCTTCGTTTTTCTCATGCAGAATGATATCTCTTTCAGAAAATGTTCAAGCAGCAAAGGGATGTCCTGCAGGCGCTCGCACAGGGGCGGAATATGAACATGGTGTGTACATAGGCGGTAATAGAGATCCCGTCGAAAATGCCCATCATCTAACTGCTTCTCGATGTCCTGATTGGAGCATGCAACGATACGAGCTTTATTCTTCTCAGGAATATCAGAGCCGAGGGGATAGTAAGTCTGCTCTTCAAGAAGGCGGAGGAGTTTTACCTGAGATGAAATATGCAGGTCACCTATCTCATCCAGAAGAAGAGTTCCGCCTGAAGCCTGTACGACCAATCCTTTTCTTTCCTTGTCAGCTCCGGTAAATGCCCCTCTTTTGTGTCCGAACAAAGTATCGGAAAACATGGTGTCATCCAGCCCGGCAACATTTACAGCTATAAAGCTGCCTTTCAGCCCGCTTGCGCTATGGGCGGCCTTTGCGATCAGTTCCTTGCCAACTCCTGTTTCACCGGTTATAAAGATCGGCTTCTCCGACTTGGCCACTGACTCGATGTATTGAAATATGGCCATCATCTTTTTGCTTCTTGTAACAACCGATGAAAATGCCGCTTCATTCTCAAGCTGTCCTGTGAGAAGATGTTTTTTAAGAGATGTTATCTCATCTGCCATCTGTTTGCATTCTGTAATGTCTCTGGCGATATGGATCACCCCGATAAGCTGATTCTTCTTATCAAATTGCGGCATGGCCCTTATCTCAAGGAATCTGTTCAGGTGGGGTTCGAACCTTTCAAAGGTTACAGGTTCTTTTGTATTGATACAGGCGCAGCTTGGACATCCTTCAGGAGGGGCGCCTTCACCATGGTAGTGCATAAAACATTTCGCCGCAGAATTATTTAATGCTGGTAACTTCAAAAGTTTCTCAGCAGCTTTATTGGCATGAATGATATTGTAGTTCATATCATGGATGGTGATCATGTCAGTAATGTTGTCGAGAATGTTTTCCCAGTCGTGACAGTTCTGATTACCCGGCATCGCAGGGTTGTCAGCCTGTGAAGATAACTCAGAAGGTAATGTTGCTTTTTCAGCCTTGTTTTCCATTTTAAATCCCTGGTTATTTTAGGATGTCAATATGTTCCGTATCTATGAATCTAATATAGCAGATAACAAAGTCAAAAGTTAGATAAGGGTTTTGATTATTTCTTGTTTTAGGTAATATATTAACCATATGAATCCGAGAATGTTCAAGAAGAGCTGGCTTTATATTATACTCGCCATAATATCTATTCTTTTTGCCTATTTCAAAAATACCCCTGACAAACCATTAAATACCAAACCTGCCAAACATACCGTTAACAACGTAAAGACTGTGAATACCGGTAGCGGTATCACAGGCAAGGTTACAAAAGTTACAGACGGTGATACGGTTGTGATATTGCCTGAAGGCGGAGGGAAGTCATTTACATGCAGGTTGTATGGAATAGATACTCCTGAAGTTTCAAAGAAAGGCAAGGCCGGGCAGCCGTATAGCGAAGAAGCTGACAAAGAACTTGAAAGTCTCATTCTGGGACAAGATGTAAAAGTCACCTTGACTGGAGATAAAACATATAAACGGGAAGTCTGTTTTATTGAAAAGAACGGCGTGGATATTAATCTCGAGATGGTGAGGCGTGGGTATGCGTGGGCTTACCGGCAATATCTGGACAGGCCGCACTCAAGTGACTATATCAATGCGGAAGAGGCGGCAAGGAGCAGAAGATCAGGATTATGGCAGCAGGCAAATCCAACGCCGCCTTGGGAATTTAGACATACAAAGTAGTAATGTTTGACATCTGATCTGGCTTTGCTTTAAGATAATGCCAACACCTTTAATCTGGTCCTGAGAGGCCAGGAAGGTTAACTCAGACAACTCCTAAGCCGGATTTCTATGAGCCTTCTTCCTCTCAAAGGACAGGAGGCTTTTTTAATGTCCAAAGAGATACTCAACAGCACAGAGATAGAGAAAGCGGTCACAAGGATCGCCCACGAGATAATTGAAAAGAACGGCGGCACTGACAAACTCTGCCTTATCGGCATACAGAGAGGCGGGGTGGTCTTTGCTAACCGGCTTGCCGCTCAGATCAAATCCATAGAAGAGATCGGCTCACTTGATATCGCTCTATACAGAGATGATATCAATACAAAGCTCGAACAGCCGGTAGTCAGGTCTACAGATATTCCTTTCTCATTAAATGAAAAGACGGTTGTGCTTGTTGATGACGTTCTGTTTACAGGCAGAAGCATAAGGGCTGCCATGGATGCTCTTATAGATTTCGGGCGTCCTGCCAGGATACAGCTTGCAGTCCTTATCGACAGGGGCCACAGGGAACTTCCAATCAGGGCTGATTATGTCGGAAAGAATATCCCGACTTCTTTTAACGACAATGTTGAGGTAAACCTTCATGAGGATAATTCAAAGGATGACTCTGTTATGCTGATCAACTGGTCTGATTAAAAAGATATGCTGAAATCAAAACATCTTCTTGGGATCAAGGAATTAACATCTGAGGATATTTATCATGTGCTTGATACCGCTTCAGGTTTTAAGGATGTTTTGATGAGAGATATAAAGAAGGTCCCGCCGCTTAGAGGTAAAACGGTTGTCAGCCTCTTCTTTGAACCTTCGACACGCACAAGGACATCATTCGCGCTTGCAGGAAAAAGGCTGAGCGCGGATGTCGTGAACTTCTCTGTCTCAAACAGCAGTGTAGTAAAAGGTGAAACGATACTTGATACCGCATTGACGATCCAGGCGCTTGGTGCAGACCTTGTGATCATCAGACATGCTTCTTCAGGCGTGCCTCACTATCTCAGTAAATTTCTCAACATCTCAGTGATCAATGCCGGAGACGGTTCAAATGAACATCCTACGCAGGCGCTTCTTGATATGTTCACTATTCAGTCTTATAAAAAAGATATCAAAGGCCTTGAGGTCGCGATAATAGGCGACATCGCTCACAGCAGGGTTGCCAAGTCGAACATCTACGCTTTGATAAAACTCGGAGCAAGGGTGAGGGTCATATGCCCTCCGACTCTTATGCCTGCGGAGTTGGATAAGGTCGGGGTTGATGTTTTTCACTCTATTGATGAGGGGCTGAAAGGAGCTGATGTTGTCATGGCATTGAGGCTTCAGCTTGAGAGGCAGAGCAAGGGATATCTTCCATCCTTAAAAGAATACTTTAACCTCTACGGGCTTACACGCGAGAGGCTTAAGCTTGCGAAAAAAGATGCTATAGTAATGCATCCCGGCCCCATGAACAGAGGCGTTGAGATAGCTTCAGATGTTGCGGACGGGCCGCAGTCAGTTATACTTGAGCAGGTGACAAACGGCATCGCTGTCAGGATGGCTGTTCTCTATCTTCTTTCAGGAGTTAAGCAATGAGCATATTGATAATAAATGGCAAGTTAATAGACCCTTCGCAGAATATCTCTTCCAATAAGGACATACTTATTGAAGGGAAGAAGATTAAAGGTATCTACTCAAAGGGCAAAGGTCCAAAGGCTGATAAGGTAATCGATGCTTCAGACTGTATCGTCATGCCGGGGTTTGTTGATATGCATACCCATCTCAGGGAGCCGGGGTTCGAATACAAGGAAACTATAAGTACAGGAACGATGGCTGCTGCGCGCGGCGGTTTTACGAGTGTATGCTGCATGCCGAATACGAACCCTGTGAATGACACCATATCAGTTGCTGAATTTATTTTGAAGAAGGCGGCTAAAGAAGGTTCATGCTCGGTTTATCCGATCGCTGCTATTACAAAGGGTCAGAGCGGAGAAACACTTACTGAACTTGAAGCGCTTATAAATGTTGGATGCGTTGCGTTCTCTGATGACGGAAGGCCTGTGATGAACAGCCTTATCATGAGAAGGGCGCTTGAGTACTCGAGAATATTTGATGTGCCTGTTATTGCTCATTGCGAGGACCTGATGCTTTCTGAAGGCGGAGTGATGAATGAAGGCCTTATGTCAACTACCCTCGGCCTGCACGGGATACCCAGAGCTGCCGAAGAGGTCATGGTTGCAAGGGACATCGCTCTATGCGAACTGACAGGCGGCAGACTGCATATAGCCCATGTGTCCTCACGCGGGTCGGTCAGTATGATCCGCGACGCAAAGTCACGCGGCATTAACCTGACCGCTGAGACATGCCCTCATTATTTTACGCTGACTGATGAATCCCTGAACGGATATGACACGAATTTCAAGGTCAATCCGCCGATAAGGACTGCCGCAGATGTTCAAGCGATAAAGGAAGGGCTTAAAGACGGCACGATAGATGTGATAGCGACAGACCATGCGCCTCATCATTATGATGAGAAGAACTGTGAATTTGATAAGGCCGCGTTTGGTATCTCAGGGCTGGAGACCGCATTTTCTTTAGGCCTCAGGCTTGTAAATGAGAAGGTAATTGACCTGATGCAGCTTATTACCATGATGTCTGTAACACCTTCTAAAATAATGAGAATCAACAAGGGGACATTGGCAGAGGGCGCTGATGCCGATATCACTATCGTTGATCTTAACAGAACATATAAAATAGATTCAGCCAAGTTTTTATCTAAGGGTAAAAATACTCCGTTTAACGGCTGGGAATTGAATGGCGTGGTCATGAAGACCATAACAATGGGAAAGGTGCAGGAATGGGAGTAAAGGCATTTTTAGTTTTATCAGACGGGACGATCTTTGAAGGCCGCGGTTTTGGCGCTGTAGGCGAGACATACGGCGAAGTGGTCTTTAATACATCAATGACAGGTTATCAGGAGATACTCACTGATCCATCTTATAAAGGCCAGATAGTTGTAATGACCTATCCGCAGATAGGCAATTACGGAGTTAATCCTGAAGATGTTGAATCAGGCTCTGTGAAGGCCGCGGGTTTTATCGTCAAGGAGAGCGTTGATTTCCCGAGCAACTGGCGTTCGAATAAAAGCCTCAACAGCTATCTGAGCGAAAACAATATTGTCGGAATTGAAGGCATTGATACCAGAGCTCTTACTCAGCACATAAGAGATAACGGACTTCAGAATGGAATTATATCTTCTGTTGATGCTGACCCCGCAAGCCTTCTGGAGAAGGTAAGGAAGTATCCGAATATCTCTTCTTTTGATTTTGTAATGGAAGTCTCAGCGAAGAGTATTTATAAGTGGGATGAACCACTCTGGAGATGGGGAAAGCAGCAGCCAGCAGCAGAACAAAAAAAGCGGCGCAAAGTCTTTGTCTATGATTTCGGTGTGAAGAGAAATATTCTTAGGCATCTGTATGATATCGGTTTTGATGTTACTGTTGTTCCCGCAATAACGCCTGCGGAAGAGTTGATAGAGCAGGCTGACGGGATTTTGCTCAGCAACGGCCCGGGTGATCCTGAGACTGTCAAATACGCGATTGAGAATACCAAAAAACTTTTAGGCAAGAAACCAATATTCGGTATCTGTCTTGGACATCAGATCCTCGGCCTTGCACTTGGTGGAAAGACTTATAAACTTAAATTCGGCCATCATGGCGGCAATCATCCTGTCATGGATCTCTCGACAGGGAAGGTGGAGATAACAGCGCAGAACCATAACTACTGTGTTGATTTTGAGAGCCTTAAAGGCCAGATGATATTGACTCACAAGAATCTTTATGACGGAACAGAGGAAGGGCTCAGGCATGTTGAGTTGCCAATAATGTCCTCCCAGTATCACCCCGAGGCGGCTCCGGGCCCGAATGATTCAGGTTATATATTCAACAGGTTCAGAAAGATGATGGAGGAGTTTAGCTGATGTCAGTCAATTCCCAGTATTCATTAAGAAAAATGGATGGGCAGCTTATCTTTATGACGCCTTCATTCATTGCAGATAAAGGCAGTGTGCTTCATGAGGGGATTTACAATCATGAGTTCGCTTCAATGCTCTCAGCGATGGCTGTTTGCGGGTCTATATACGCGGTTCTTGCGTTCAATATTGAGATGACAGTCATCTATTATATAAGCCTGATAATTTTATTCATGATCCAGTTTGTATTGTTTAGAAAGTTCATCTTCAGGGAGAAAGAACTTAAGGCTGTTTTTGACAATGTAAAAAAAAAGTTACGATCTCTGTCTCTGGTGTTTTCAGAGACAGGACAGAGGATATCTCTTTTTCAAATATTAGAACAGTAGAGGCCGGCAGTAAGTTGATCATGCCGGAAGATCGTGATGCTGCCATGTTTGTTGAAAAGATTTCAAGGCAGCATGGAAGTGTTGTGCCGGGGATTGGAGATGAGGCTGATTTTGTTACGCTCTCTCTGAAACTGACAGATGGAACTGAACGCCTTATTTATGCTCAAAGGATTTTTGATGGAGACGCACCTGATATGCCGATAAAAGAGATACAGGATTTTATAGAGGGGAAAGTGAGTTAACATGCCAAAGAGAACAGATATAAAAAAGATACTTCTGATAGGTTCAGGCCCGATCATCATAGGACAGGCATGCGAGTTTGATTACTCAGGCACACAGGCATGCCGCGCCCTGCGCAGCGAGGGTTATGAAGTTATTCTGGTAAACTCCAACCCCGCGACTATCATGACAGACCCTGAGATATCGGATGTGACATATATCGAACCCTTGAATACAGACATCCTTGAACTTATTATCGCAAAGGAACGCCCTGACGCGCTTCTTCCTACAATGGGCGGACAGACTGCGCTCAACCTTGCGGTAGAGCTTTCAGAAAAGGGGATACTCGAAAAATATAATGTAGAACTGATAGGCGCAAAACTGCCTGCCATTAAAAAGGCTGAAGACAGGGAAGAGTTTAAAAAGGCGATGGAGAAGATAGGGCTTGATGTTCCGAAGGGCGCTATTGTTACATCTCTTGAGTCTGGGATGTCGCTTGTGGAAGATATAGGCTTCCCGGCGATCATAAGGCCTTCCTTCACCCTTGGCGGCACAGGCGGAAGCGTTGCTTATAATATTGAGGAGTATAAACTGAACCTCCAGAGGGCGCTTGAGCTCAGCCCTGTTCATCAGGTGCTGATAGAGGAATCTATAATAGGGTGGAAAGAGTTTGAGCTTGAGGTCATGCGTGACTGCAAGGACAATGTGGTGATCATATGTTCTATTGAGAATCTCGATCCCATGGGTGTTCATACAGGTGATTCAATCACGGTTGCTCCGGCGCAGACATTGACTGATAAGGAATACCAGAGGATGAGGGATGCCTCTGTCGATATTATCAGGGAGATCGGAGTGGACACCGGCGGTTCGAACATACAGTTCGCGCTGAATCCTGAGAACGGCCGCATGACCGTTATAGAGATGAATCCGAGGGTTTCAAGAAGCTCAGCACTTGCGTCAAAGGCAACAGGTTTCCCAATAGCCAAGATAGCTGCCAAACTTGCTGTCGGACTGACACTTGATGAGATACCGAATGATATCACCAGAGAGACGCCGGCATCATTTGAACCTTCAATAGATTATGTGGTTGTGAAGTTCCCGAGGTTTGCGTTTGAGAAGTTTCCAGAGGCTGACGATACACTGACCACGCAGATGAAATCAGTAGGCGAGGCGATGTCTATCGGCAGGACATTCAAAGAGTCTTTGAACAAGGCGCTCAGGAGCATGGAGATAGACAGTTATGGTTTTGAGAAGGTTGATATCAGCAAAGATGATATAAGCGCAAGGCTTAAGGTGCCCAAGGCTGACCGTATTTGGTATGTGGCTCAATCATTCAGGCTCGGCTTCAGTATTGATGATGTCTTTAAGCTTACCGGAATAGATCCATGGTTTCTTTATAACATAAAACAGATCGTTGAGATGGAGGAAAAGATCTCTGCACTCGGCACTCAAAATCTTGAATTAATACCGGATGAGATTTTACGTGAGGCAAAAGAATACGGCATGTCTGACAAAAGGATCGCATCTCTGCTGAATGCAGATGAAAAGTCGGTTAGGGATCTGCGCAAAAAGAAGAAGATAGAGCCTGTTTATAAATTAGTTGATACATGCGCTGCTGAGTTTAAGGCGTATACTCCGTATCTTTATTCAACATATGAAAAACCATTTTACAACTCTACACTCTTAACTACCGCGGCTGCATGCGAGGCAAACCCTACTGATCGGAAGAAGGTCATTATACTCGGGAGCGGGCCGAACAGGATAGGGCAGGGCATTGAGTTTGACTACTGCTGCGTTCATGCTGTCTTCGCGCTTAAGGAACTCGGTTATGAGACTATCATGGTGAACTGCAATCCAGAGACTGTGAGCACGGATTATGATACAGCTGACAAGTTATATTTTGAGCCGCTCACTCTTGAAGATGTTCTGAATATCATTGATAAAGAAAAACCTGAAGGCGTCTTTGTACAGTTTGGCGGGCAGACCCCGCTTAAGCTTGCTGTCCCTCTTGAGAGGGCAGGTGTAAGGATACTCGGCACCTCGCCTGATTCGATAGATATGGCAGAGGACAGGGAGAGGTTCAAAGAGGTTCTTCATAAACTCAATCTCAAGCAGCCTGAGAGCGGAACTGCGAAGTCAGTTGATGAGGCAGTAAAGATTGCGGCATTTATCGATTATCCGGTAATGGTCAGGCCTTCTTATGTTCTTGGCGGAAGGGCGATGGAGATAGTTTACGATGAAGACAATCTGAGGGATTACATGAAAAGGGCGGTCAAGGCATCTCCTGAGCATCCGGTGCTTATTGACAGATATCTTCAGGACGCTGTTGAAGTTGATGTTGACGCAATATGTGACGGAACTGATGTGATTATCGGCGGGGTCATGGAGCATATTGAAGAGGCCGGCATTCATTCAGGTGATTCAGCGTGTTCCATCCCTCCGCATTCACTTTCCAAAAAGATCATTGATGAGATCAAGGATCACACAAGGTCGCTTGCAAAGGAATTGAAGGTATTGGGCCTGATGAATATTCAGTACGCGGTTAAAGATGATGATATATATATACTCGAGGTCAATCCGAGGGCATCACGTACGATCCCGTTCGTCAGCAAGGCTACAGGCATTCCCCTTGCCAAAGTAGCTGCAAAGGTCATGGTCGGCAGGACATTAAAGGAGCTTGGCATCACATCTGAGGCAGAGATATCACATACAGCTGTAAAAGAGGCGGTATTCCCGTTTGACAGGTTTGCAGGTGTGGATACACTTCTCGGGCCTGAGATGAAATCAACCGGCGAGGCCATGGGCATTGATGAAGATTTCGGCAGGGCATATTCAAAGGCGCAGGCATCATCAAGAAATACGATGCCTAAAAGCGGAAAGGTATTCATTAGCGTAAAGGACAAGGATAAACCCGCGCTGCTTTCTCTTGCGAAAAAACTTATTGAGATGAAGTTCACACTCGTCGCAACAAAGGGCACCTCTGAATATTTCAGAGAGAGCGGGCTTGAGGTTGAGACAATAAACAAGGTGACTGAGGGGCGTCCGAACATAGTAGACCTGATAAAGAATGATAAGATCAGTTTTGTAATAAATACAGTCTCCGGTGAAAAAGCGCACAAAGACTCTTTCTATATCAGGGAGAACGCCTTATTGCAGAGAGTGCCGTACACGACAACAGTTTCAGGCGCTGCCGCTGCTGTGAACGCCATAGAGGCGGTTTTGAAAGAGCATGTCAACATAAGGTCTATACAGAGCTATCATAAAAAGTGATCTCTCTATTTCGTTAGAATAATACCGCCATGTCCCGGGGTTTACATTGTACTCCGGGTATTGTTAGAATTTTATTATGCAAAAAATACCAATGACACCAACAGGGCACAAGAAGCTTAAAGAGGAGCTTGAGAAGCTTATCACAGTTGAGCGGCCGGCAATCACGATGCAGATCAAGATTGCGAGGGCTCATGGCGATCTCTCTGAGAACGCGGAGTATCACGCAGCCAAGGAGAAGCAGAGCTTTATCGAAGGGCGGATAATGGAGCTTCAGGGAAAGATAACTCATGCGAATGTTATCGACCCTTCAAAGATATCGCAGGACACCATCGCATTCGGCGCGAAGGTCAGACTCTCTGATACCGAAACAGGCAGTGAGAAGATATTCTGCCTTGTCGGATCTGATGAGATCGATATAAAGGCCGGGAGGATATCCATAAACTCTCCTGTTGCCAGATCCCTTATAGGGAAAGCTATAGGCGATATAGCTACAGTAACAACTCCTACAAGAACGATTGAATACGAAGTTATTGAGATTACCTTTGAGTGAGATATTTAAGGCATCGATAAAAGAGAATAAGCCTTTAACAGAAAATCATTATCTTCTGACACTCCATCCCCTGAAAGATATCAGCATTCCCCAACCCGGACAATTCTTTATGCTCTCTGTTGATGATAGCCTTGATCCTCTTCTTAAACGCCCTTTCAGCCTGCACAGATTTATCAATGGAGATATTCAGATACTCTACAGGGTTGTCGGAAAGGCGACTAAGATATTAAAAGGGAAGAAGCCCGGAGATGTGATGGAAGTGCTCGGCCCGCTAGGTAACGGCTTTCCTCAAGATATTAAGAAAGATGCAAGGATGATCTTTGCGGCAGGAGGCATGGGTGTTGCTCCTATACTTGCTTTGGCTGATATATTCTCAGGCCGTAAGCCGCATCTTTTTTATGGTGCGAGAACTGAGAAAGAACTTCTCTGCATAGATGAGTTCAGGGCTCTTGGTATAGATCCTGTGATCTCCACAGATGACGGTTCATCCGGAAAGATGGGCAATATCGTAAATGACATAGGTGATTTTCTAAACACCAATCCGTCTGATGATTACATAATTTATTCATGCGGGCCAAAGCCTATGTTCGCTGCTTTAGCTGGGCTTGCGGGTAAATATAAAATATTTGCTTTTATGTCTCTTGAAGAGAATATGGCATGCGGTATCGGTACATGCCTCGGCTGTGTTGTTCAAACCCGTAATGGTTATAAGCGTGTCTGCAAAGAGGGGCCGGTCTTTTCTTCAGAGGAGATTATCTGGTAATGGACCTGACGGTTAATATAGGAAAATTAAGGCTCAAGAACCCGGTCATGACTGCATCCGGGACGTTTGGTTATGGAGATGAGTTTGCTGAATATTTCGATGTCAGCAGGCTCGGCGCTATTGTAGTAAAGGGGCTTTCACTCAAGCCAAAGCAGGGCAATCCTCCGCCCCGCATAGTTGAAACTCCCTCAGGCATGCTGAATGCCATCGGGCTTCAGAATATAGGGATAGATGAATTCATCAGCAGAAAGCTTCCTTTTTTAAGGAAGCAGGATACCGCTGTAATTGTTAATTTCTTCGGTGACTCGATAGATGAATATGTTCAGGCAGCAGAGAAGCTGTCGTCTCATGAAGGCATACACGCGCTTGAGATGAATATTTCATGCCCTAATAAAGAGGCAGGCTGGAGCGTATTCGGCACAGACCCCAATGTCACTTCCAATGTTGTCAGCGCTGTAAGAAAGGCGACAACACTTCCTCTAATAGTTAAGCTCTCACCAAATGTGACTGATATCGCTTATATGGCAAAGGTCGCAGAGGATGCAGGCGCTGATGCATTATCCCTGATCAATACCCTTGTCGGGATGGCGATAGATATCAGGACAAGACGGCCGAAGCTTGCCAATATAACCGGAGGGCTTTCAGGGCCTGCGATAAAACCTGTAGCTGTCAGAATGGTATGGCAATGCTCAAAGGCGGTGAAGATACCGATCATCGGCATGGGCGGGATCATCTCTGCTGAAGATGCCATTGAATTCCTTATTGCCGGTGCAAGTGCCATTGCAGTCGGCACAGGAAATTTCGTCACACCTCTTGCTTCGATGAATGTTCTTGAGGGGATAGAAAAGTATATGTCAGATATGGGCATAGATAAAGTCAGTGACCTTACAGGTTCATTGAGATAGTCGCCATGAAGATACTTCTTATAGGTAATTTCGCCCCTCCGTATGAAGAGGAGAGTCTGCACAATCTTTCTCTCTATAATAGATTGACTGCTGAAGGGCATGAGTGTTCGGTCATTAATATTTCAGATAATCCTTCCATTGAGAAGGGGTTTGTTGATAACAGGAATTATTTGGGTTTTATATTGAAGGTTTTACGTTATGGATTGGGGAAAGATGCGGTACATTTTCTGACCAAAGGATACACACGTCCCGGCCTGATGAAGATGTTCACTGCTATCTTTCTCGGCAGGTTTATGTTAAGCAGGACCTTCATTACCTTGCACCCCGAGCTCTTCTCAGTCTTCGGCCAGCTCAGGAGCAAGATGGGCGGCCAGATGCTTATTCACCTCTCTTTCTCACTTTCAAACCGTGTTATCTGCGGTGACAAACATACATATGAGGTCGCTTCCATTCATTACAAGTCCAGAGAGAAATTTGAGATGATACCCTCATTTATTCAGATACCGTCAGGCTTGAGCAGCAATGAGACGGCACAGTTGGAGAAGATGAGATCCAAAAAGAAGGCCGTACTCTTTTCCAACACAAGGTTCCCGTCCTTGTCTTTTGATATTCTCGATATTTTATTGAAGAAGTATCTTGATCCTGATACAGGTATCGCCGTATCTTTTTCCGAGAAGTTCTCTTCCAAACTTGAGCACGTTATCAAGGACACGGGAAAGAGGATGCCGGATAATATTCTTTTTATCGATTATAGTAATCACAGGATGCTCTCGCTTGCTTATGCCTCTGCCGATATGGTCATCAGGCCCTTGAGTTGTGACGGAAAGACACTTTTCGACGGCATAGCTGTATGCGTAAGAAAGCCTGAAACTTCTGCCGGCCAGGTATTCTTTCCTGTAAGCCTCTCATTGGTTAAAGAAGGAGATGTCTCTGACACATGTTCTTATCTGTTCAATACTTTACTCATAAAGGATGAAGCCGCATCTTCAAAGCCTGATGCAGAGGATTTAGGCAGGAAGATAATAGGGCTTTACTCCGGCATGGGGCAATAGGATTATAACTTCCCGATCTCTTTATCCTTAAAAGATGTAAGCTTTCTTCCGTACTTCAGGTCGTTCTTTCCGAGGTAGTTTGATATGAATTTTGAGACAGCTGATCTCCAGTTTCCTTTTATGGTGCGTAAAGTCCAGATGATATTGTAATCGAGTGACCTCATTATCAGGTACAAATAAATTACCGGCTCAACGCTTCTCTTAACGATAAAATGCAGTGTCTTCAGTGAAAGAATGTGTACCGTAGTTCTTGATGCATCAGGCTTGTTAAGGAACCTGACCACCCAGCTCGGGATGTATGGTGTCATGCTCAGGAGCTTGTTGAAATATGTCTTGTCTATATCGACCATATACCTTTGAAGATATGCATCAGGGTCGGCAATGCCGTCATCAATAGCCTTCTCTGTCAGCGGGGTGCCGGGGAAGAATGTGAGATGCGATAGAGAGATAGTATATGGCTTCTTGAGGCTGGACATTGCGGCAATAGTCTCCATAGAATCCTTTTCACTCTCATAAGGGTTGTCGGTTATCATCTCATAATACGGGACAACCCTGAATTCAGTAAGCATCTCTGCGGCCTTTCTGACCGTCTCAAATTTAATGCTTCTGTTGTAGACCTCTAAATTCACCCTGTCGCTTCCTGATTGCACCCCCATGATTATCCAGCTCAGGGCAGCCTTGTCAAGTATCGCCAGCTTTTCCCTGTCAAGCAATGTCGGGATGGCACGAACCATGAACGGCAGGTTTATATGCTCCTTGTACTCTCTGCAGAATTCACTTATCCATTCTTTGCTGTGAGAAAAGAAGCAATCGTCCTCAAAGTTTATATAGAGAACATAGGGGTCTTTCTTTATCTCCTTCAATTCTGTCATGCAGTTTTCAACAGACCTCTCTCTGATCTTTCTGCCGTATACCTTGCTGAGATATGAATTGGCGCAGTAGCCGCAATTAAACGGGCATCCCCTGGTGGTTATCATCATGTGGCATGTTCCGCCGTACAGAGCGTGTTTGCGGAAGAGGCGGGGATTTTTTGAATAGTTGAATATCTTGCCTTCGTGCAAAACGTAAAAATCCTTTGGAAGATATTCCTGGATCGGGAGGCTGTCAAGTTCTATCTCAGGCAAAGATGGGGGCTGCTTGATTATATCCCCGTTATGATTCATCCAGATATTCGGGATCGCAGGCGGGATATCTCTTCCTTTGTCTTTTAAATGATTCAGCAGCGATACAATCGCCCTCTCTCCCTCACCGCAGCATACATAATCAGCGTGTTTAATGCATTCATCCGGTTTGATAACAGAATGCACACCGCCCCAGATTATGGGTGTCTTAAACTTTTCGCGGAGAAGGCGGGTCAGGTTTATAGTGGGGTAGAACTCAATTGACATGAGGCTTATGCCTATCAGGTCAGGGTTGAAGTCCTTAATGAACTTCTCAACCTCAGGATCGAGACTCTCTTCAAAATATCCCGGCAGGTGCAGTATCTGCGTATCATGGCTGTTTGCAATAGCATTGGCAGCCAGATATTTCAGGCCTGTAAGGTAGGCATTTGATTGTACTGAAAGCAGGAGCAGTTTCATCGCATAGATACTATCAGTTAACGCTAAAAAAGTCTATCAATTTATCATCAACAGGCGCTATGAGAAGAGGTAAATTAGTAATTTACATTTTGTATTTGAAAGTGTAAACTAATACATGCAAAAAGTGGTTGCGATAGTCCCGGCGCGTTTCAACGCAACCCGCTTCCCCGGAAAACCCCTTGCCCTGCTTAATGGAAAACCAATAATTCAGCATGTATATGAACAGACTGTAAGGGCAGGGCTTGTAAGCAAGACATATGTTGCGACTGACGACAAAAGGATTTATGATACTGTAACAGGGTTTGGCGGCGAAGCCTTGATGACCTCCGGGACCCATGCCACAGGCACAGACAGGGTTGCAGAGGCGGCCGCAGGTTTAGAGTGTGATATTGTTGTGAATGTTCAGGGTGACGAGCCTTTCATAAGGCCGGTGATGATAGACAGCCTTGTGGAGATGATGCTCAAGGATAGCAGGGCTTCTATCGGCACTCTCGCAAAAAAGATCACAGATATCCAGGAGGTGCTTTCGCCTCATGTTGTGAAGGTTGTTATGGACGATGACGGCTTTGCCCTTTATTTCTCAAGGTCGCCAATCCCGTATCACAGGGATGAGTGGGCCGGGCTTGATAGTATCAGGATGTCGGGCAGTATTTCGATATATAAACACATAGGGATTTATGCATTCAAAAAAACGGATCTTTTTAAATTTACCGGGCTGGGTGAATCCTCTATAGAGATGATCGAACGGCTTGAGCAGCTCAGGGCGCTTAACTCAGGAATGAAGATAAAGGTTAAGGAGACGATATATGACACACTTGGTATTGATACGGCTGACGATCTTAAGAGGGCGGAAGAATGGCTAAGACAAAATATATCTTTATAACAGGCGGGGTGGTTTCATCGCTCGGCAAGGGTATCGCTGCTTCAGCAGTCGGCGCGCTTCTTGAGGCAAGGGGGCTCAGGGTGACTATCCAGAAACTTGACCCTTATATCAATGTTGACCCCGGCACTTTAAGTCCGTTCCAACACGGCGAGGTCTTTGTAACCGATGACGGAGCAGAGACCGATCTTGACCTTGGGCATTATGAAAGATTTACATCAACAAGGATGAAGCAGACGAACAACTGCACCACCGGAAGGATCTACAATAATGTGATCCAGAAGGAGAGAAGGGGGGATTATCTGGGTGAGACTGTCCAGGTCGTGCCTCATATAACAGATGAGATCAAGAATTATATAAAGGCTGTATCCGGTGATTATGATGTGGTCATTGTTGAGATCGGCGGGACTATCGGCGACATTGAGAGCCTGCCTTTTCTTGAGGCCATAAGGCAGTTCAGGTATGATGCCGGAAAAGAGAATGTAATTTATATTCATCTTACCCTTGTGCCTTTCATTCCAACTTCAGGTGAACTGAAGTCAAAACCCACCCAGCACAGCGTTAAGGAACTTAGGGCCATCGGTATTCAGCCTGATATTCTTCTCTGCCGTACCGACAGGCTGCTTTCAGAGCATTTCAAGAAGAAGATAGCACTTCATTGCAATGTTGATATTGACTCTGTCATCACAGCCATGGATGTTGAATCTATATACGAAGTGCCTCTCGCGCTTAAAGAAGAGGGGCTTGATCGTCTGATCAACAATAAACTCTCCCTGAATGCCAAAGAGCCTGATATCTCCAAATGGCAGGATGTAATTGAGAAACTGAAGAACCCTGAGGACACGGTTACGATCGCGATAGTCGGCAAATATGTCGGGCTTAAAGATTCATACAAGAGCCTTAACGAGGCTCTCATCCATGGCGGCATCGCTAATAATGTCAAGGTGGATATACTTTATATTGATGCTGAAGATATAGAGAAGAACGGTGTTGATAGGATACTTGTTGATATAGATGCTATTTTGGTCCCCGGAGGTTTTGGAGACAGGGGCATTGAGGGCAAAATAGAGGCTGTGAGGTACGCAAGGGAGAAGAAGATACCATTCTTCGGCATCTGTCTCGGCCTGCACTGTGCCGTGATAGAATTTGCGCGTAATGTATGCGGGATGCAGGGGGCAAACAGCACTGAATTCAATAAAGAGACGCCTTATCCTGTCATATACCTGATGTCAGAATGGTATGATTTCAGGACAAAGACGATCCAGAAGAGGGATATGTCTTCTGATAAGGGCGGTACGATGAGACTTGGCGCATACCCCTGCGTGCTTGAGGATGATACAATAGCAATAAATGCTTACGGGCAAAAAGAGATATCTGAAAGGCACAGGCACAGATATGAATTTAATAACAAATATAAAGAGACATTTTTGAAGAAAGGGCTTATGGTCAGCGGGACGAGTCCGGACAAGGAGCTGGTTGAAACTGTTGAGATAAAGGACCATCCATGGTTTTTTGCTTGCCAGTTCCATCCTGAGTTCAAGTCGCGGCCTCTTGCTCCCCATCCTGTATTCAGCTCATTTATTGAGGCTGCTTACAAGGGCAGGAAACTTCTTTTCACAGACAAACAAATTAAGAAATCGGAGGTGTCTGAGTGAGCGAGATAGCTGAAATATTTGCAAGGGAGATACTTGACAGCAGGGGAAATCCTACTGTCGAGGTTGATGTGGTTCTTGAGAGCAGCGCATATGGAAGGGCTTCAGTTCCCTCCGGCGCTTCAACAGGGCAGAAAGAGGCGATTGAACTGCGTGATAATGAAAAACGCTATTCAGGATTGGGTGTCAGAAAGGCTGTTAAGAATGTCAATGAAAAGATAGCGCCGCATATCCTTGGAGCTGACGCAGACGAGCAGGCGTATCTGGATGATCTTATGATCAAACTGGACGGCACAAAGAGCAAGAAGAAGCTCGGCGCCAATGCCATACTCGGGGTCTCTCTTGCAATTGCAAAGGCTGCTGCCATGGATGCGGGCCTGCCGCTTTACAAGTATATCGGCGGAGTGAATGCAAAGGAACTTCCTGTGCCCATGATGAACATACTTAACGGCGGAGCACATGCTGATAACAACCTTGATATTCAGGAGTTCATGATAATGCCGGTCGGCGCGCCGAACTTCAGGGAAGCGTTGAGAATGGGTGCTGAGATATTTCACAGCCTCAAGAGCCTGCTGAAGTCAAAGGGCCTGAGCGTATCTGTCGGTGATGAAGGAGGTTTTGCTCCAAACCTGAAGAGCAATGAAGAAGCATGCAGCCTGATAATAAAGGCTATCTCTAACGCGGGGTATGCGGCAGGCAAGGATGTCTTTCTTGCCCTTGATTGCGCCTCTTCTGAATTCTGCAAAAACGGTAAATACAATTTTGAAGGCAAGTCTCTCACTTCAGATGAAATGATCAGCACATATGAAAAACTTGTAAAAAAATATCCTATCATATCCATAGAGGACGGCCTCTCAGAGGATGACTGGTCCGGCTGGAAGAAGATGACGGAAAGGCTCGGCGATAAGGTTCAGATCGTAGGCGATGACCTCTTTGTAACCAACAAGGAGATATTATCTGACGGTATTAAGAAAGGCGTAGCTAATTCCATACTGATCAAGCTTAATCAGATCGGGACGCTTACTGAGACGCTTGAGACCATTGAGACGGCAAAGAGGGCGGGATATACAGCGGTTGTTTCACACAGGTCCGGCGAGACAGAGGATACAACGCTTGCTGACCTTTGTGTTGCGTGCAATACCGGCCAGATCAAGACAGGCTCTTTATCAAGGACAGACAGGATAGCCAAATATAACAGGCTGCTGAGGATCGAAGAAGAATTGGGCAGCTCCGCTGTTTACAGTGGGAAGAAAGTTTTTTACAATTTAAGCTAAAAGATATATTATTTAATATGCGAAGCGTACGCAGAAATCAGGTTACCCAGAATAGAAAGATGAGACAGATCGTTATGTTTACGTTCGCGATACTGGTCTTGATCTGTCTTACGCTCAGCCTCATTTTTAGTGAAAAGGGAATACTTAGATACAGAAAGCTGCAGTCTGATAAAGGCCAGATCATGGCTGAGAACAGCAGGATCGAAAAGCAGAATAACGAGATCCGGCAGCAGGTTGAGGTATTGAAGAGGAATCCTGAAAACGTTGAGGAGATAGCAAGGGGGCAGGGGCTTACAAAAGAGGGAGAACTTATTTTTAAGTTTAATGAAGATCATTGAAGAGAGATAATATATGTACGAACTTACAGTAGAATCACAGTTTGCAGCAGCACATCAGTTAAGGGGATACAAGGGGAAATGTGAATCCATGCATGGCCATAACTGGAGGGTGCAGGTCACGGTTTCTTCAGCTTACCTTAATGAGATAGGCCTGGCAATTGATTTCCATAAATTAAAGGATATCTCCAATGAGGTGATAATGTCCCTTGACCACACTGACCTTAATCAGATATTCCCTTTTACCGAGATCAACCCTTCTTCAGAAAACATCGCTAAATGGCTTTACGACTCTATCAGCAAGAAGATCGAGGACAAGGGCGTATCCTGCACATCAGTCACAGTGTGGGAATCCGAGACATGTTCCGCAACATATTTTGAGTAGAAGGTATCAGCTTTGCATTTCGTATGATTCGCTTCATCTAACTACTGTAATATCTTAACGCCCTTAAATATCATGGACCTGAATTTAGCCGAAGATATCGTAAAAAAAGCATTAAGCAAAGGCGCTGATTCCGCAGAGGCGTTTGTAAGCTCAGGCAAAGGGATCTCTGTTGAGGTAAAGGATGGCGAGGTCGATGCGCTTGAGGCGTCACTGGATGCAGCTGTCGCTGTCAGGGTCATAAAGAACGGAAGGCTCGGGTTTTCTTTCACAACCGATATTTCTGTTGCTGATAAGGTCATTGATGAGGCGATAGAGGGGTCGCGCTGGTCAGCAGAGGATATCTATAATGTCATCCCGCAGATGCTTGCGCCGTCTGATGTGCCTGTATTTGACAGCGCCATTGCAGGTATAAGTGAAGCAGAGCTGATCAGGCTCGCAATATCTTTAGAAGAATCTTCTCTATCATATGACAAGTATGTGAAGAGAGTTAGAAAGGCCGGTGTAAGTTCCGGTGTTTATAAAACCGCTATCGTCAATTCCAATGGCGTAAGTATTTCATATCAAAGCAGCCATATCTCAGCGCAGATAGTTGCCTTTGCTGAGAACGAAAGCGGAGACAGTCAGGTCGGATCTGATTATTCAGTCAAGAGGAGGGCGGCTGACCTGCAGGTCATGCCGGTTGCTGTCAATGCTGCAAAGAGAGCGCTTGAACTTTTAGGCTCAAGAAGAATTACAGCTATGAAGCTCCCGATAGTTCTGCCTCCTGATATCGCTGTGGAATTTCTGGAAGTGCTCAGCGCTTCTTTTTCTGCTGATGCTGTTCAGAAGCAGAGGTCTTTCTTTGGAGGCAAGTCAGGAAAGACAGTCGCATCCTCTCAGGTAAATATTATTGACGACGGACTGCTGCCGTGGGGCATAGGCTCTTCACTAACAGATGATGAAGGCGTGCCTGCGCAAAAGAAAGTTCTCATATCCGAAGGTGTGCTCAATGGTTTCATTCATAACACCTATACCGCAAAAAAAGAGAACGTTGCGTCTACAGGAAATGCAGTAAGGTCTTCTTCAAAAGGGCTCCCCGGAGTCGGCATTACCAACTTGTATATAGAGCCAGAGAAGAACGGCAATGATAAGGCAACTATTATCAGCTCTCTGTCAAAAGGCATTCTTATCACCAGCGTCATGGGCGTGCATATGGCAAACCCTGTTTCAGGAGATTTCTCCATCGGGATATCAGGGCTCATGATCGAAGCTGGGCAGATGGCCTATCCGTTTAAAGAGGCGGTCATATCTGGCAATATCCTCGACATGTTCAAGATGGTTGAGCAGGTCGGCAGCGACCTTGAGTTCTACGGCAGGATAGGTTCTCCGAGTTTGTTGATAGGCGAGATGGATATAAGCGCCTGAGGAGTTGGTGTTTTCCATGATAGAAGATGTAGCAAAGAGAAAAACCCCGCTTTACATCATGGCTTTCTTCTTATTGGTCAGTCCGTTCTATCTGAACGATTTCGCGAGTATCTTTGTCAAAGACTGGCACCTTTGGTTGTTTATAGACTATGCCGGTGTAAAGCTTTTCCCCTTCCTTGTCACGCTTTGGTTGATCTCTAAAAAGAAAATGCGGGCCTCGGAGTTCGGGCTGACAACTCAATCAGTGCCGTCATTTTTGATTGCATTTCTGATCGTGGCGCTCGTAGGTACAGTGATCGATCAAAATGGGTATCAGTTAATAGCGAATCTCCCCGGATACTCTCCGCTCGGCGGTATGCCGGCTATCACAAACCCTGCCTGGGATTGGATAGACCTTACGCTTGGACTATTAATGGTGGGGATATTTGAAGAACTCATCTTCCGCGGTTTCATGCACACCTTCATCAGCAGGTACACAGAGAATCCGTTTGCTATAGTCGTTATTTCTTCAGCTGCTTTCGGCCTAATCCACTGGAGCCTCGGCCTCCACGCCATAGTTATAACATCAATTATCGGCGCGGTTTTCATGACGGCATATCTGAGAACGCGGTCTCTGCCTGCCATCATGTTAGCTCACTTCGCCATCAACTTCATCGACTTTGCCGGAGTTATTCCCAAGGCTGTATTTAAATTTATTTAAGGGAGAAAACTGTATCAGACTTTCTTCTTATTATTAAATACCGAGTTCTTAATATTATTTGCTCCGTCGCCGAATCTTTTGAGTAATCTTCTTGCCCATAGAAACTCAGTGCCCAGCATTGCGAGTCCCGCGACTATGGCGACGAGGCCGGGCCCTGGCGTTACTAGCATTATGATTCCAAGAAGGACTACGGTGAAACCGACCACGACCATGACGATGCGTCTTGCCTGTTTGTATGTTTTGATGACGAGATGTTTCATGATGAATATAGTTTAAAACAAATCTCGCCTAACTGCCTACTCAACCTCTTTTTTTATTCTCTTTAAAAAAGGCTCTATCAGATCTATGGGAATAGGCAGCACTATCGTTGAGTTCTTCTCTGTCGCTATCTCAGTGAGAGTCTGGAGAAACCTTAACTGCAATGCTGCAGGCTGTGATGAGATAATTGCTGCGGCATCGGCGAGTTTTTGTGATGCCTGGAATTCACCTTCTGCGTGAATGACCTTCGCCCTGCGTTCCCTCTCAGCTTCAGCCTGCTTTGCGATTGCCCTCTGCATTTCCGGTGGCAGATCAACGTTCTTTACCTCAACGATAGAGACTTTAATGCCCCACGGCTCGGTCTGTTCGTCAATTATCTTCTGCAGATCAGCATTCAGTTCGTCTCTTTTGGCAAGCAGGTCGTCGAGGGAACTCTGCCCAAGCACGCTTCTTAAGGTTGTCTGTGATATCTGTGATGTGGCATAGTGAAAATCTTCAACAGCGGTGATAGCTTTTGTCGGGTCAATAACCCTGAAATATACAACGGCATTGACTTTAACAGATATGTTGTCTTTAGTTATTATGTCCTGCGCCGGCACATCGAATGTTATTGTACGCAGGTCTACCCTGACCAGCTTATCAAGCAAAGGCCAAAGTATTATCAGGCCGGGACCTTTTACCGGGATAATTCTGCCGAGCCTGAATACGACACCTCTCTCATATTCCCGAAGTATGCGTATCGCGCTTGATAAAAAATAGATTATTAAAACAAGACCCGCTATTAATCCCATTGGAAGCTGAAACATTTTATCCTCCTTTTATATTGTTATTGATTGGATTTCTTAACTCTTAACTTTCTGTTTTTAAGTGTACCTTTAATTTCAGATTCTCTACCGCATCTACGATTACTCTTTCACCTTTCTTTATCGGTTCATCGCTCCATGCGTTCCATAATTCTCCATGGATAAATACCCTTCCTGCTTCATGTATGTCAGTCCTTGCCTCTCCTTCGCTGTCTATTAATTCTTCTTTGCCTGTGGCAGGTTTTCTTCTGTGGGCCTTAAAAGCAAGTGATGCTGTCAGTGTGAAGAAGAGAACTGTAATAATGACAGCAGGCAGAATGACCTTTAAAGAAAGCCTGAAGAACGGCTGTGTTGAATCAAAAAGCATTATTGAGCCTATCAACATTGATATCACGCCTCCGATAGTAAGTATGCCATAAGAGATGATCTTTATCTCAAGGATAAATAGGATGACAGCGAGGAGGATAAGTAATACCCCTGCGTAATTAACAGGCAGGGTCTGGAAGGAGTAGAATGCGAGTATCAGGGATATTGAGCCGAATACACCGGGGAATAGGGCGCCGGGGTTTGTCATCTCAAAGAATATGCCGTAGAATCCGAGCATCATAAGTATGTAAGCCACGCTCGGGTCGCTTATAAAGTCCAGTATCTTCATACTTGAACTTCTCTCTTTGTATGTAATCTTCTGGCCGGAAGATCTAATGACTGTTTCGCCTTTCGATGTAATTACCTTTCTGCCGTCAATATCATTCAGCAGTGTTTGTAAATCAGGCGCTATAAGATCGATGACGTTGGATTGTAACGCGTCTGTCTCTGTTATAGAGACGCTCTCCCTTACTGCTTTTTCTGCCCATTCTGCGTTCCTTCCTCTGCTTTCAGCTATTGATTTAATATATGCAGCAGCATCGTTCTCTGCCTTTTTTGATGTGGTCTCATCCATCTTCTCACCGACACTTACGGGATGGGCAGCGCCTATATTGGTGCTTGTTGCCATTGCTGCTATATGTGCTGAAAGAGTTATGAATACACCTGCTGATGCTGCGCGTGCTCCGCCCGGAGAAACATAGACAACTATCGGGACCGCGCTGGCTTTGATCTTCTGGACTATGGATCGCATAGAGGTATCAAGCCCGCCTGGCGTATCAAGCTGTATCACAAGAAGGCTGGATGTCTCGGCTGCCTCATCAATGCTCTTTGATATGAACTCCGACATAACCGGGTTTACCACGCCTACAGCCTTGATCACCATCACATCAGCGGATGCTATGACTGGGGAAATTAATAATACTGCAAGTGCAAGGAATGTAAGATAAAATTTTCTGGCCATTTGCAAAATAATAAGTTATTTGAATGTGTCTGTCAATTGTATCAGATGCCTATATTGCTGATCGAAGTTCAGGAATATTGTGCTATTATATATCAATCTCATGATCAAGGTTAATGAAATATTCAAAAGTATTCAGGGCGAATCCACATATGCCGGGCTTCCCTGTACCTTCGTCAGGCTCTCAGGCTGCAACCTCAAGTGTGCCTACTGTGACACGAATTATGCACGTTACGACGGTAAAGAGCTTTCTGATAACGAGATAATCTCAAAGATAGAGGAGTACGGGGCTAAGCTCGTTGAGTTTACCGGAGGGGAGCCGCTTCTTCAGGCTGATACGCCTCCTCTTATAAAGACGCTTTTGGATAAAGGCTATACCGTTCTTATTGAAACTAACGGTTCCATATGTATCGGGTGCCTGGACGACAGGCTAAGAATAATCATGGATGTCAAAACTCCCGGAAGCGGCATGAGTAAGAGGATCAACTACAAAAACTTCCTGCTTCTGAAGAAGACGGATGAACTTAAGTTTGTCATACTTGATGAAGCTGATTATATCTGGGCAAGGGATTTCATTGCCGAGCATAATCTGCTGGATAAATTTCAGAACATACTCTTTTCACCTGCATACGGAATGCTTGAACCCAAGGCTCTGGCAACCTGGATATTAAAGGATAAACTTGCTGTAAGGTTCCAGCTTCAGCTCCATAAATATATATGGGCTCAAGATGAGCATGAAGGAGTTTGAGAGCGCGCTGAAAGACCTTGAAGGCAGGGGTCTCTTAAGGAAACTCATCTGTCTTGATTCATCTCACGGCTCAAAGGTCATAATAGACGGCGAGCCGTTCATTAATTTCGCATCTAATGATTACCTGAATTTATCTTGCCGTCCTGAAATAATTAATGCCCTTGCCGATGCTGTCAGGGTGTATGGTTTCGGTTCAGGTTCATCACGCCTCCTTTCCGGCACTTATCTCCCGCACAAAAGACTTGAAGATCGTATCGCCAGGTTTAAAGGGACAGAAGCTGCGCTTCTCTTTAATACGGGATATGCCGCAAATACAGGGATTATTCCTGCTATAACGAATTCAGATTCTGTGATCTTCAGTGACGAGCTGAATCACGCAAGCATAATAGACGGGATTAGGCTTTCAAAGGCTGAGGTGAAGATATACAGGCATAAGGATATCGGCCATCTCGAAAGTCTTTTAAGCGCATCTGCCGCAGGTAGTAAGATTAGGAAGAGATTGATAGTTACTGATTCAGTATTCAGCATGGATGGAGATATTGCTCCGCTGAAGGATATCTCATACTTGAGTAAACAGTATGAAGCACTGCTGATGGTTGATGATGCCCACGCTACCGGAGTCCTTGGCAAGAACGGGAAGGGCGGGCTTGAGTATTTTGGTATTGATAATGATGAGATCATTCAGATGGGAACGCTCAGCAAGGCGCTCGGATGTTTTGGCGCCTTTGTCGCCGGACCTCAGGAACTGATAGATTACCTTATCAACACCGCAAGGAGTTTTATCTTCTCTACGTCACTTCCGCCTGCGATTGCCGAAGCAGCTATAACAGCTATTGATATTGTTGCTTCTGATTCAGGAGATCTAAGGGCGAGGCTGTTAAATAATTCAGACAGGCTCAGGAAAGGACTTGAAGGTATAGGGTTTAAATTACTTGGCTCTGAAACCCCGATAATCCCAATCCTTACAGGAGAGATAAAAGATACACTTGAGATATCAGCGGAACTTTATAAAAATAAAATATTAGCCCTTCCGGTAAGGCCGCCGACCGTTCCTGAAGGAAGATGCAGAATAAGGTTCTCTGTTACAGCAGGGCATGATGAAGGTGATATTGTGAATTTGATTAAAATACTGGGTGAAATACGAAACAAAGCAGGATTATGATCTATAAAAGATTCATGTAAACTTCATTGTATATCGGGGGAGGCGCGATTGCTTGCAGTCCGATATTGTATATCAGGCCTATAAGCGGTTCGGCATCTATCCTCAGCCACTTTATCTCGCAGTGCTGTGATATCTTTTCACCGGTAGGCGCTTTGAAATTAATTCCTAATGTTGAGCCCGGAATGAAGTCTTCAACTGTTGCAGAAGTCGGGGCGACCAGACACATACCTCGCTGAGAGATATTTTCAACAGAGACAGAATATGAGTTGCCTCTGGTTGTTACCTCAGCATCTACACTCAGGCTGATTCTTTTAGATTCTCTTTTTTCCATTAATATTTAACTTTAAATCAATAGTAAGTAGTATAAAGCAAGTTATGTGCCAGGAATCTAATCTTGCAATATATCAATATTTTACAAGATGTTATGGGTTGTTTAAGATAAATCATATCTTTGGCTCTGTGTTTATAAAAATACATTTGTGTGCGAAATGACACACAATATGTAGAATGATGCTTAAAAAATAGGCATTTTAGTGCAAATAATGTCGCAGGCAAGTTTACGTTGATTTTTTGAGGTGTTTTTCGAGTTCTTCAGGAGTTGTTATCAGGACATCATAATAATCACCGAATTTTTCACATGCCGGGGGCAGGTGGTCTCTGCACTTTTTAGGACGCTTGTCATATATCATGCATAGATTATCAACGGCAAGATACATACACTTTCCTTTGAATGTCTCATACCACCTTTTGTTTTTGATGTATACGTTAACAATGTCATACTGAAGGTCCCACTTAAGCTCATCTATATCAGCCCTTGTCCTGGGCCTTGTAATTGTATATGTGAGATCCATGCAGCAGAGTGATGTGCATTTGATGCATATACTGCTGTCTTTGTCAGCTGCCTTAACTTTTGATTTTATTATTTTGTTATCTTTAGCCATAATGATCTGTGCTGTACTAATAATGAGAAACTAATCTACTTATATTTATGGGTGTTGTCAATATTGTATTATATTGTGTCTAAAATCACACTGCTTCGGGAGTTAATATTAAGAGCTGATGGGAAGAGGATTATTCATAACCGGCACTGACACCGGAGTAGGCAAGACCTTTGTAACAGCAGGCATTCTGCGTTCATTGAATGCGATGGGTTACAGGTCCTGTCCCATGAAGCCTGCTGAGACCGGCTGCGCAACGAGAGGCGGTCTTTTAGTGCCTGCTGATGCGCTTAAACTTTTAGAGGCTTCAGGGCTCAACGAACCACTTGATACCGTGAATCCGTACAGGTTCAGACATGCTCTTGCACCTTCTGCTTCGGCTGAGAAAGATAACGCAGTTATAAGCAAGAAGAAGATCATCGCCGGCTATAACATGCTTAGAAAAAAATATGATTTCACAATTGTGGAAGGTTCCGGCGGCATGATGGTGCCGCTATATAAAAAGTATCTCTTCATAGATCTCATTAAGGATATGGACATTCCTCTTATAATAGTCGCACGTCCTGGGCTTGGAACCATAAACCATACGCTTCTCACATTAAAAGCCGCAAGGGATGTAGGCATCAACGTCATAGGTGTGATTCTTAATCATTCTATGAAAGCTGCAAAAGATGCGTCTGTCTCTTCCAACCCTAATATGATCAGAAGTATCGGCAAGGCGGATATACTCGGTGAAGTCCCATTTGCTGCAAAGGCAGAGTCTGTCTTAATGAAGAAAACATTCAGGAATATTGTGAACAATATATTGTTAAACAGAGAATCCTGTACAGGTTAACATCTATGGTAATGCGTCATCCTGAGTGGATAAAGGTGCCGATGTCCGGAATGCACAGGACCAAGAAGATACTGAGAGATCATGGCGTCTCAACAGTATGCGAAGAAGCAAGGTGCCCTAATCAGGGCAAGTGTTTTTCCCGTGATGTGGCGACATTCATGATCCTTGGTGACAGGTGCACAAGGAACTGCTCTTTTTGCGCTGTTGAATCCGTGATCCCATACCCTCCGGATAGTGATGAGCCGGAGAAGGTAGCTGACGCTGCACATGCGCTTGGACTGAGATTTGTTGTAGTGACCTCTGTTACAAGAGATGACCTTTCTGATGGAGGCGCAGCCCAGTTTGCCGCAACCATCTATTCGTTAAGAAGAAAGATAAAGGGGATAAAGATCGAGGTGCTCACACCTGATTTCAGAGGTGATGCTGCTTCGTTGAAGACGGTTCTTGACGCAGGGCCTGATGTATATAATCATAACCTTGAGACTGTCCCCAGGCTCTATGCTGAAATAAGGCAAATGGCTGATTACTCAATTTCTCTGAATGTGTTAAAATCATCCAAGACTTTTCATCCTGAGATCAGGACAAAATCCGGTATAATGCTGGGGCTCGGAGAGAAAGGGGCGGAAGTAATATCTCTCATGGAGGATCTTAGAAGCGTCAACTGTGACTTCCTGACCATAGGGCAGTACTTAAGGCCTGGCAGAGATAATCCGGCTGTTGTAGAATATGTGAGGCCTGAGATTTTTGAGCAGTATAAAAAGATCGGGCTTGAGATGGGATTTAAGGCGGTTGCTTCATCGCCTTTGACACGAAGCTCTATGAATGCTGATGAAATGTATAATGAGATCAAAAAGTAAACATAACGAAATCTGTTTTTCAACATTTAACTTATAACTTAAAATTTTAAACGGGTTAATTACATGTACGAGTTCAATAGAGTCAAACGCCTTCCGCCTTATGTCTTTGCAATTGTAAACAAGATCAAGATGGAGGCAAGAAGAAGGGGGGAGGACATCATCGACCTCGGAATGGGCAACCCTGACCTCCCGACACCAAAGCACATTGTTGACAAGCTTTGTGAAGCATCTCTGAATCCGAAGAACCACAGGTATTCAGCTTCTAAAGGCATCACGCAGTTAAGGCTTGCAATGGCTGAATGGTATAAGAGGCGTTTTGATGTTGACCTTGATCATGAGACCGAGGTTGTTGTCACTATAGGCTCAAAAGAGGGCCTCTCTCATCTTGCATATGCGATAATCGAGCCCGGAGACCTCGTGCTTACGCCGGCGCCTGCTTATCCGATCCATCCATATAGTTTTATACTTGCCGGGGGTGATGTGAGAAGCATACCTGTTCAAAAAGATATTGACTTCTTCAAGAGCATGGAAGATGCTTTTAAATCTGCCTGGCCGAGGCCCAAGGTGCTGCTCATAAACTTTCCGCACAATCCGACCACCGCGTGCACTGAGCTGCCGTTCTTTGAGAAGATCGTCGATTTTGCGAAAGAGAACAATATTATCGTGATCCATGATTTCGCTTATGCCGACCTTGTTTTTGACGGCTATAAAGCGCCGAGCTTTATGCAGGCAAAGGGCGCGAAGGATGTGGGCGTGGAATTTTTCTCACTCACAAAGAGCTATTCCATGGCGGGCTGGAGAGTCGGGTTCTGTGTTGGGAATCCCGAGGTAGTAGGAGCGCTGACTACCATAAAGAGCTATCTGGATTATGGAATGTTCCAGCCGATACAGATAGCGAGCATTATCGCATTAAGGGGTGACCAGAGCTGTGTAACTGAAATTGCAAAGACTTATGAACACAGAAGGGATGTGCTTATTCAGGGGCTGAATGCTGCGGGATGGCACATAGAGCCTCCGAAGGCTACCATGTTTGCATGGGCTGAAATACCAGATGAATTCAAGAGCATGGGTTCTCTTGAGTTTACAAAGTTTCTCTTAAAAGAGGCTGGAGTTGCCGTCTCTCCGGGAATAGGTTTCGGCCAGGCAGGCGAAGGTTTTGTCAGATTCGCGCTTGTTGAGAACGAACATAGAATAAGACAGGCAACAAGAGGCATTAAGAAGGCGTTGGGTTCAGGTTAAAGCCGCAGACATTCTGCCGCTCTCCAGTTTTCAATAATCTCTCTACTACTTTGCCGTCAACTCTTGAATAAATTTCAAGGGTTATCGCATAATACTACTTCCAATATTTAATTAAGATATAGTCTATACAAAAGGATCAATGGGTTATGACGGATAGATCAGAAATAAATGTCGGCATAATAGGCTTCGGCACTGTAGGCACAGGAACAGCTCGTATCCTTCTAAATCAGGCCAGGGAGATCGAGAGAAGAATAGGTTTTCCTGTCAGGCTTAAGAGAATAGCTGATCTTGATATTAAGAAGGACAGGGGATTGAAGCTTCCCAAAGGGATGCTCGTTAATAATGTTTCAGCTGTTATTAACAACCCTGAGATAGATATAGTTGTCGAGCTTATAGGAGGAATTCATCCTGCAAAGGAATTCGTTCTTAATGCCTTGAAGAATTCCAAGCATGTTGTCACAGCCAATAAGGCGTTGCTTGCGACTGAAGGCCGGCTTCTGTTTAATGCCGCAAAGAAGTATAAAGTAGCCCTTGGCTTTGAGGCAGCGGTTGCAGGCGCCATACCTATTATCAAGGTTGTGCGCGAGTCAATGGCAGGCGACAGGATCAAATCGATATACGGGATAATCAACGGTACAGCAAACTATATTCTTTCAAAGATGACCTATGAGGGTATGGATTTCACAACCGCGCTCAATGAGGCAAAGGCGCTTGGATATGCAGAGGCAGACCCGACATTTGATATTGAAGGGATTGACTCGGCCCACAAGATAGCGATACTTGCTTCGCTCTGTTTCGGGCTTCCATTTTCATTTAAGAAGATATATACAGAGGGCATAACAGGCATTGCTCCGATAGATATCCAGTTCGCAACTGAATTCGGCTACAAGATAAAACTTCTTGCCATAGCCAAACAGTCAGGAAACGAGGTCGAGGTAAGGGTGCATCCGACAATGCTGCCGAAGGACTATCTCATTTCAAATGTCAATGGTGTGCTTAATGCTGTATATATTGAGAGCGAGGCGGCAGGCCCCGGTTTGTACTACGGCAGAGGTGCGGGAGAGATGCCCACGGGCAATGCAGTTGTCAGCGATATAATTGATATAGCAAGAGGCATCAAGAACTGTTCTCAGCAGAGGATACAGGGATTGGGTATGCCTGAGAATCCTGGTGTTACCTTTAAGAATATGGACGATGTCTATACATCATACTATCTGAGATTGACCGCATTGGATAAACCCGGTGTCCTTTCACGGATATCCGGTATCCTGGGTAAACATAATATAAGTATCAGATCCATGATACAGAAGAGCAGGGAGAAGAAGGCTGTGCCGGTTGTCATGATGACCCATAAGGCAAGGGAAAAGGATATGGCAAAGGCGCTGAGGGAGATCAATAAACTCTCCAGTGTTGCTGAAAAGACGGTATTTATAAGAGTTGAGGGCGAAGAGGAATAGGTGGGAGAAATAAAGGCTGATAAACATCTCGATATAAGAGGCGTTTTCTGTCCTTACACCCTTGTGAAGTCAAAACTTGCCATGGAGGATATTGAGGTGGGGCAGGTGCTTCGCATAATTCTTGATTACCCTGAGGCTGCCGTCAGTATTCCAAAGGCCATGATCAATTACGGGCATAATGTTATCAGTGTGGAAAAGATAGATGATAAAGATTGGGTCGTTTTCGTAAGGAAAGAGGTAGAGGATTAATGGATTTCACAGAAGAGCAATTAAACAGGTACAGCAGGCACATAATTCTGCCGGAGGTCGGCGGCAAGGGGCAGAAGAAGATATCTGCCGCAAAGGTATTGATAGCAGGCGCAGGCGGGCTCGGCTGCCCGGTGGGTTACTATCTTGCAGCTGCCGGAGTCGGCACAATAGCAATGGTAGATAATGACCTGGTTGAACTCAGCAACCTCCAGAGGCAGATCGCCCACAGCGTCAGTACGCTTGGAGTAAATAAAGCAGACTCTTGCAAGAGGACATTTGAGGGGCTTAACCCTGATGTGAATGTTGTCACTATAAAAGAGAGGCTGAACAGCAAAAATATTCTCGGCATCATAGCTGACTATGATATTATTATTGACGGTACGGATAACTTCCCCACCAGGTATCTGATAAACGATGCATGTGTAATGACCGGGAAACCGCTTGTCAGCGGAGCCATACTGAGATTTGAAGGGCAGGTGACTACAATAATGCCGGGAGAAGGGCACTGCTACCGCTGCCTGTTTGAAGAAGCGCCTCCGCCGGGACTTGTTCCTTCATGCCAGGAGGCAGGCGTGCTTGGAGTCCTTCCGGGAGTGATAGGCGCATTACAGGCGACCGAGGTGCTTAAGCTTATACTCGGCAAGGGCAAACCGTTGATGAACCAGCTTTTGATATATGATGCGCTTGGTGTAAACTTCAGAAAGGTGAAGGTGCCCAAGAATCCGGACTGCAAGGTATGCGGCGCGAACCCGACCATTACTGAATTAAAAGACTGTGAAGAAGAATACTGTTCAATATAGATAGATAAGGTGAAATTATGAGTTTTGTTAAAGGGCTTAAATGCAGGGAGTGTGGAAGAGAATACAACGTAGACCCTATATATGTGTGCGAATTCTGTTTCGGGCCTCTTGAAGTTGTCTATGACTATGACGGCATAAAAAATACGCTGACCAGAGAGCTGATAGAGTCAAGGCCTCAAAATCTCTGGCGCTACAGGGAGCTTCTTCCTATTGAGGGAGAGCCGACTACAGCATTACATACAGGATATACGCCTCTTATAAAGGCTGATAACCTTGCGGCGCATCTTGGCCTTAAGTCGCTCTATCTTAAAGACGATACAGTTGCTCATCCTACTCTTTCATTCAAGGACAGGGTTGTTGCTGTGGCTCTTGCCAAGGCAAAGGAGTTCGGGTTCGATACCGTTGCATGCGCATCTACAGGCAACCTTGCGCATTCAGTCTCTGCGCACGGTGCAATGGCAGGATTCAAGAGGTTCGTCTTTATACCCGCAAGCCTTGAAAAGAGCAAGATCATAGCTTCACTTGTGTATGAGCCGAACCTCATCGCGGTTGATGGAAATTATGACGAGGTAAACAGGCTCTGCAGCGAGGTTGCCAATAAATATCGCTGGGCATTTGTCAATATCAACATAAGGCCGTTCTACGCTGAGGGCTCCAAGTCTCAGGGGTATGAGATAATCGAACAGTTAGGCTGGAAGGCTCCTGACGCGGTTGTTGTGCCGTGCGCCAGCGGTTCCCTCATGACAAAGATATGGAAGAGCTTTAAAGAGATGAAGAAGATAGGTCTTATTGATGAGATGAAGACAAAGGTCTTCAGCGCGCAGGCAACAGGATGTTCGCCTATCGTGACCGCCATCAAGGCAGGTATCGATGTTATAAAACCTGTTAAGCCTGATACGATCGCAAAATCACTTGCGATCGGCAATCCTGCTGACGGCTTCTACGCAACACAGGTAATAAAAGAGAGCGGCGGTTATGGGGAAGACGTATCTGATGATGAAATAGTTGAGGCTATCAAGCTAATGGCAAGAACTGAAGGTGTCTTTGCCGAGACCGCAGGAGGCGTCACACTTGCGTCTGCCATAAAGCTTATTAAGAGCGGCCATATAAAGAAGGATGATGTAACTGTTCTCTGCATTACAGGCAACGGTTTGAAGACACAGGAAGCATTGATAGGAAAGACAGTTGAGCCGCATTATATAAAGCCCAAGCTTGGCGCTTTTGAAGAGGTTCTTGAGAAGATAAACTCTGGTTCAAAAAAGTAATCGTATAACGGGAGGTAATATAAATGTCTGTTAAAGTAATGATACCTGTACCGCTTCAGAGGCTGACGCAGGGGCAGGAAACGGTAGATGGTGAAGCAGGAACTGTAATATCACTTATAAAAGACCTTGATCAGAAGTACAGCGGCATCGCAGAGAGGATATGCGAGGGCGATAAGATCAGAAGGTTTGTGAATATCTATGTCAATGAAGAAGATATCAGGTTCATGAGCAATGAAGAGACATTAGTCAAAGATGGAGATGAGGTCTCTATAGTCCCTGCGATAGCAGGAGGGTTCTAATAATTATTACTCAGGACTTTTTATCTGTGTGATCGATTTTATCGGAGGTTGAATAATGAAGAGAAGGGTTAGGTTGACATTCCCGCAGCACCTGATTCAGGAGCCGGTGATATTTATGATGGCTAAGGATTTCAATATAATGCCCAGCATAAGAAGGGCAAGGGTCACTGATACCGTTGGCGAGATGGTGCTTGAGCTTAATGGTGAAGAAAATGACCTCAGTAATGGAATTGCGTATCTCAGGGAGCAAGGCATTGATGTGGAGCTTGTCGAGGGTGATATCGTAGAATGAGTATGAAGCCCTGGCCCGGATTGATCGAGAGCTATAGAAAATTTCTGCCTGTAACTGACAGCACGCCTGTCATTACACTTAATGAGGGCAATACGCCTCTCATCAAGGCATCTCGCATAAATGAGGTTGTTAACGCTGACATAGAACTTTATTTTAAATTTGAGGGCTCTAACCCGAGCGGCTCCTTTAAAGACCGCGGCATGACCCTTGCAATAACCAAGGCTGTTGAAGAAGGGACAAAGGCTGTTATCTGCGCTTCAACCGGCAACACATCCGCCTCTGCCGCGGCATACTCTGCAAAGGCTGATATATCATGTATCGTTCTTATTCCTGAAGGCAAGATAGCCATGGGCAAGCTGGCTCAGGCGATGATACACGGCTCTATGGTAATCCAGGTTGACGGCAACTTTGATGAGGCGCTTAATATTGTTAAGGAGATCGTAAAAAGGCATCCAATTTCACTTGTGAATTCAATTAACCCTTTCAGGATAGAGGGGCAGAAGACAGCGGCGTTTGAGGTCTGCGACCAGCTTGGCTTCGCTCCCGTCTTCCACGCACTGCCTGTTGGGAATGCAGGCAATATTACAGCTTACTGGAAAGGATACAAAGAGTATAAAGAAGCAGGTATAAGCTCTTCACTGCCGAAGATGCTCGGCTTTCAGGCTGCCGGAGCTGCGCCTATCGTACTCGGGCACCCGGTTGAGAAACCTGAAACAATAGCTACTGCCATCAGGATAGGCAATCCTGCCAGCTGGAAAGGCGCTGAGAATGCGAGGGATGAATCCGGAGGCGTGATCGATTCTGTTACCGATGATGAGATCCTTCAGGCATATCAGTTCATCGCGTCAAGGGAAGGCATTTTCTGCGAGCCTGCATCAGCTGCATCTCTTGCAGGAGTAATTAAGCTTTCCAATCAAGGCTATTTCTCTAAAGGCGGCACAGTCGTCTGTACTCTGACAGGCAACGGACTCAAGGATCCGGATAATGCAATTAAGCTCTCTGAGCCACCGATAAAGGTCAAGGCTGATATCTCTGCGATAGAGGACGCATTAAGAGGTTGTTGTATATAGCCCGCTTCTAACTATTACCTTCTTTTCACTCTTTTGTAACTGCATCAATATCTGCCGGCATGTTATGAATTTTTTGTGTATCAGGCAGCATCGGCCATGTTATTGGCCTGAATATATAGATTATTAACAGGAGATCATCATGGCTTTAAGTATAGGTATCGTCGGACTTCCGAATGTTGGAAAATCGACACTCTTTAACGCGCTTACAAAGGCGCAAAATGCAGCTGCTGCAAATTACCCTTTCTGCACCATAGAACCTAACAAGGCGATAGTTGCGGTTCCTGACAAGCGGCTGGATCATTTATCAGACATTGTAAATCCTGAAAGAGTACAGAACGCTATCGTGGAGTTCACTGACATTGCCGGTCTTGTAAGAGGAGCATCAAAAGGTGAGGGCCTCGGCAATCAGTTCCTTTCGCATATAAGAGAGACCTCGGCGATCGTACATGTAGTGAGATGTTTTGAGAGCGAATCGATAATACACGTTGACGGCACTGTTAATCCTCTGCGTGATATCGAGGTCATAAACACAGAGCTGGTGCTTGCCGATATTCAGGCGCTTGAGAACAAGATATCACGCCTTGATAAACAGGCAAAATTTGATAAGAAAGTTCAGCCGCTGCTTGATGTGGCAAAGAGAACGCTCGATCATCTGAACACAGGCAAGCCTGCAATCAGCTTCAGCGAACGTGAATCCGATGCCTTTATGGAGATGATCAAAGATGTGCGGCTTATCTCTTTAAAGCCTGTGATATACGCTGCCAATGTCGATGAAGAAGGCCTTGCAGAGGATAACGATCATGTTAAGGCGGTTCACATGTTTGCCGCTGAGCAGAATGCACATTCTGTAAAGATATGCGCAAAGATCGAAGAAGAGATGTCCGGGATGAGCGATGAGGAGCGCGATGAATTTCTCGATGCTCTCGGCGTATCTGAAGGCGGGCTCAGCCAGATCATCCACCACGGTTATCACGCGCTCGGTCTGATAAGTTATTTTACAGCCGGCGTCAAAGAGGTCCGCGCATGGACTATCGAGCGCGGATGGAAGGCTCCAAAGGCTGCTGCTGTAATTCATAATGATTTTGAACGCGGCTTTATACGCGCTGAGGTCATTGCCTATGAGAATTTTATTGAGCATGAAGGCGAAGCAGGCGCAAGGACAGCAGGCAAGCTCCGCACAGAAGGCAAGGAGTATGTCGTCTGCAACGGCGATGTCATGCATTTCCTCTTCAACGTTTGATCAGCATTCCTTTTAATCTGCCATATAATTATTTCAAAGAATAGGGCATATGACTGCTCTATTCTTTTGTCTTTTAATGGCATATAATTTTAAAAAAGCGGATACTGAATAATGGCTACTGAAATCAATCAAAAGAAGAATATCCTCAAGGCATTCACATTAAAACGTATCGCAATCGGCATTGCCCTATCCCTGATAATATTCACTGTTGCCGGATTCTTCATCGCCCCGCCTCTCTTGAAATGGTTCGCAGTAAAAAAGCTCTCTGAACAGCTTCACCGTGAAGTTACTATTGAAAAGATCAAGATCAATCCATTTGCGCTCACTGCCGAGATCAAGGGATTTAGAATAAAGGAGAGGGATGGTTCCGCTGCCTTTATCTCTTTTGATGATCTCTTTGTTAATGTCCAAGGCGTTTCTGTTGTTAAACGCGGGCTTATTGTAGATGAGATCAGGCTTACCAATCCTTATGTGCATATCGTTCACAATGATGGGGCAGTCTATAACTTCTCTGACCTCCTTACTCCTCCTAAAGCGGATAACAAAATAGCTGATAAGCAGCCTCTACGTTTTTCTCTCAACAATATTCAGGTCGTGAGCGGTGCGGTAGATTTCATAGACAGTCCAAAAAAGACAGAACACGCGATTAAGAACCTTTCTCTGATGATACCGTTCTTTTCAAACCTGCCTTATTACGTTGACACATATGTCCAGCCGTCCCTGACAGGGACCTTAAACGGAACTCCTTTTGTATTTAACGGCAAAACAAAACCATACAAGGATTCGCTTGAAACTGTTTTTGATATAAATGTAAAGGATCTGAATATCCCCTACTATCTAGCCTATGTCCCGTTTGATATGAACTTCAATCTTCAGTCGGGATCAATGGACGCAATAAGCAGTTTGTCTTACATTCAGTATTCAAAAAGTGAGCCCTCACTCAATGTTGAAGGAACGGTCTCGTTCAAGGATATTCAGGTGAATGACCTTACTGGAAACCATATCTTCAGCATGCCGCGAGCTGATATACAGATAGCCAGGTCTGATATTTTCTCGCGCAAAATCCATATTGCAGGGATAACTGTAGATTCTCCTTCATTGACATTGATACGCAGCAGTGACAATAAGATCAACATCCTCAGCCTGATACCGGAAGATAAAAGCAAGAAAGAAGATTCATCTCCCGGCACTTCGTTTGTATTAAGTACTGACGAGGTCATGCTCAGCAACGGATCAGTATCATTTACAGACCTTGTGCCAAATCCTTCATTTAAAACTGATATCAAAAAGATAGACCTGAAAGTGAGCGGATTCAGCACTGAACCCGGCAATAAGACATCAATCGATTCCCTCTCACTCAATCTCGCTAAGAAAGGGAGTTTGAATACATCAGGTATTTTTTCGACAGCACCGATGGAGGCTGATGTTAAATTTGAACTTAAGGATGCTGATATCCCTTCACTTCATCCTTATTATGCTGACAGGATAGCTATACTTCTCACGAGCGGCAATCTTTCAGTCTCAGGCACGGCGCTGTTAGAGTATTCACCTGAAAAAGGGCTTTCAGCATCTTATAAAGGTAAGGCCATGGTCACTGATTTCGCTTCAGTAGATTCAATAAATACAGAGGATCTTCTGAAATGGAAGTCGCTCTATTTTGGCGGTATAGATGTAAAGCTTGAGCCGCTTGCGCTAAGCGTAAATGAGATATCCCTAACGGATTTCTATTCGAAAATTATAGTTAATGAAGACGGCACTCTTAATCTTCAGAAGATAGTCGTGCAGGCTCCTTCTGATGTGGCTGCTAAATCCGAAGTTCCAAAAGATGAGAAGTTACAGAAGACAGATACTGCTCCTGCGGCAAATAAGATCCCGATAAAGGTCGGCAAGATCACGCTTCAGGGCGGCGCTATTAATTTTTCAGACCGCTTTATAAAGCCCAACTATACGGCGAACCTTTCAGAGATGGGAGGCCGCATATCCGGCTTTTCTTCAAAGGAAGATTCCGCAGGCGAAGTCGACCTCAAAGGCAAGTTTGAAAATTATTCGCCTCTTGAGATCAAAGGCAAGATAAATCCTCTCAGGGATGACCTCTTTCTTGACCTGACGGTCTCGTTCAGGGATATGGACCTCAGCCCTGTCACTCCTTACTCAGGCAAGTATCTCGGATATGCGATCCAGAAGGGGAAACTCACTTTGGACCTGAGGTATCTGATCGTGAAGAAGCAGCTCGACTCACAGAACAATGTCTTTATAGACCAGCTGACACTTGGCGAGAGCGTCGAAAGCCCGGATGCTGTAAAGCTGCCGGTCAGCCTTGCTATCGCGCTTCTAAAGGACCGGAGCGGAGCGATAAAGCTTGATGTGCCGGTCACAGGCTCAATTGATGATCCTGAGTTCAGTGTCTTCAGGATCGTTATTAAAATACTCCTTAACCTCATTGTTAAGGCTGCTACTTCGCCTTTTGCTTTGCTCGGCGCTATCTTCGGCGGAGGTGATGAGCTGAGTTATGTCGAATTCGAGTACGGCAGCCATGCGTTAAGTGAGGATGCCCTTAAAAAGATCGATACAGTCATAAAGGCTTTATACGAACGCCCGTCGATCAGGATGGAGATAGAAGGCCATGTGGATACTGAGAATGATATGGAAGGGCTGAGACAGTATATCTTTAACAAGAAGCTCAAGAGCCAGAAGCTGAAGGATATGATCAAAAAGGGTGAAACGGCCGTGCAGGTTGATGATGTGACAATCCTGCCGGATGAATATGAGAAGTACCTCAGGAAGGCATATAAAGATGAAAAGTTTCCCAAACCAAGGAATGTCATAGGCATGGCAAAGGACCTCCCTGTCCCTGAGATGGAGAAGCTCATGCTTACGCATATCGAGGTGAAGGAGAGCGACCTGCGGTTGTTAGCAGGCCAGCGCGCGCTTGCGATAAAAGATCATCTGCTTAAGTCAGAGAAGGTCGAGGGCGAGAGGATATTTCTTATTGAGCCAAAGGAGCTTCTGCCTGAGAAGAAAGAAAATGTAAAGAACAGCCGCGTTGATTTTCGTTTGAAATGATCTCTTGTTGACCGTAGGTCAAAACTTTATGAAAAATGGAAGTGCCATACAGGCCGCTCCGATGAGTATCATAAGAAAGATATTAGTGACAAAATATGGAAAGATACATAGGATAAGGCCGGATATGAAAGCTATCTCCAGCTTCTGTCTTCTCCCGTATACCATGTAGCTCATACCGACCGAGCTGAAGAATATCATCCAGATTATATATGCTGTGCTTCCCATGAACTCCTTTGCTTCAAGGAAATAAAATTGCCGCAAAAGAAATAAGTTGAGATATTCTTTGCGGCAATTTTAATCGGTTATTTTTTCTTCTTTACTTCTTTTTTGTTTTTAGTTTGTTTTGCTGCTTTATCCTTATCCTTCTTTCCACCTTTGTCTCCCATCTCTTCTCCACCTCCTTTTTAAGAAATTGGAATCACTTAAGGAATTATAAACTTCTCTGAGATAAAGATAAAGCAAAAAGTTCTTGAAAAAGAAACAGTGCGTGTTTATGATAGTTCATCATGCTGATCGAGCGACAGGTTTCCATATTCTGTGCCGGAATCTCCACAGCCATAGTCATCCCTGAATTCTTTCCAACCTTTATCAAACATGTGCCGGTGACTGACGGCCCGCATGTCGGACTGCTCATCGGTACATCACTCGGCGCACTCGGTGTCCTCACGGGAATGCTCATTGCAGTGGATGAGATCAGTTATGCGGAAGGGTGGGGATGGAGATCGTTTTGCCTGATAAAGATATTCCTCTGGATTGTCTTCGCCTTAGGGCTGAGCGCAGGAACCGCCTTTTTTGCATTTAACACTTCCGATATTCTTTGGCGTATACTTCTTGGGGTTGTTTCACTGACTCCGTTGATAGGTTTGGTTATTGCCGGATTAGGGTTTAGGAAGTGATGATTTATTCCCCCTCTTAAGAGTAAGAGGGGGTGAGGGGGCGTTATGAGTTTTCTACGGAATGACCCGATACTGAAGCAGAGGCGAAGAGATTTGAGGCGTGACCAAACCGACGCTGAGAAGGCATTCTGGGAGCAGGTGCGGAACAAGCGATTTTCAGGATTAAGATTTGTAAGGCAATACAGCATCGGGCCTTACATCTTAGATTTCTACTCTCCATCCGTAAAGGTAGCTGTAGAACTGGACGGTGGTCAGCATAATCAAATTGATAACAAAGAATATGATGCAGCTCGGACTGAATATCTTAAAGCTCACGGAATTAAAGTAATGCGTTTTTGGAATCATGAGGTGTTGCTTGATATGCAGAGTGTTTTGAGGAAGATGGCGGAGATGATATCATAACTCCTTTTCAGTTCCTCCTCTTAGTTTAAGGGGAGGTTAGGAGGGGTTATTGATTTAAGTAACTCCCCCTGTCCCCCTCTTAGCCTAAGAGGGGGGATGAATGGATGGGATTGATCATCGCTGCGGTTGGTTTTAGGAAGAGATGATAAAGGAATGAAAATCCTGTTGACACAATAATTGTGGGTAGCTATAGTATGTTAATTAATTCTCAAAGAAACTAATTGTTTTTTTCAGTTTATGCTGATAAATGTTTCGAATATCAATAGTTAGGTCTAATCCTAACAGCTCTTATGTACTTAGCAGATCTTCTTAATTCAAGAGGTTTATTTCAGAGAACATCATCTTGGAAGAGTTCTACAGAATTTGCAGATGATGTTTCTCTACTACTTAGCCGAGGGACTTCTGCAGTTATAAGTATTTTAAAAATTGAACAAACTCAACTCAATTGTGTACGAGAATTCGAATTATTCGAAAATCAATTAAATTGTATGGAAGACAGAATTGTCTTCAACTCGCAAAGTTTAGTTGAACTACAGAACGAAATCTCACCATTACTCTCAACTTTAAGGATAATGCAAGATGTTACTGTCAGTCTTATAAGCAAAAGTCTTAAAATAAGCTTACCTTCTAGTATCAACGATACAATTAAGAAAATAGAAAAATACGGTCTTCCTAATGAAGTAAAGAATTTATTATGTGATTATTGGAATTCAGGTGGTGCTTCAATTCGAGATTATAGAATACTCGATCAGCATTTTACCGGCATTTCTGATCGTGTCTTCTTGCAATTACAACCGGCAAAGAAAGTATTGCTATTATTTCCGGATAATCCCAAGGAAAAATCGAAAAAGAGTTTTACGTTTGATAAGGAGATATGTGGGATAAGTGTTTTACGTGTTGGATTTGATGAGGTGCACAAATTGATTGAATCGATAGCAGATTATCTCGGTTATCAGCCGAGCCCACTTCCGACATCTACAAATATGTACCAACTAGGAGATCTTCATCCTTCTCGTAATCGATTGCTCAGTTTTATCTTTGAGACTCCATTATCAATCCGACCTGATGGCAGTAAACAAATAAATATCTCCGGAATTAGAATTAGTCAATTGGAGGACGGCAAACTGCAACTTCAAAATATGTTTTTGACCAAGGACAAATTAAAGAAACTAATTGGATAAGTCGGTAGGTTGACTATTGATATTTGAACCTCAACCTTGCTCACAACTTCCACAAAATTAACTATCTGCTATCTCCCACTTCTCCCATTCAAAAAACCTCCCCACCTTTGTTAAAATAACGCATGACAAAAGTCATCGCGTACAAGAACACCGACAAGGTATGTTTCTGCCAGATAAAGTTCAAGAGCAGAGAACGCATTCTCATATCCATAGCTAATGTGCCGGAGCCAAGTATTAAGATAATAAAACTGCTGGCAGGCATCATCCCTTACAAGACGATATGGGAATTTAACGCTGGCAAAACAGATGGCAAAGACCCATATGCAAAGATGATCTCAATGTTCATGGATAAGAAGCAATCTAAAGTAGACCATCCCCTTGATGCCATCATAATAAAACTGACCCCATGCAGTTCATCATATGAAGCGGTCAGTGTCCTGAAAGAGGCAGAAAAGGCTTACCGGCGCGGCTAACAAAAAGATTCTTCTTTCTGTTTTAATCTCTAATTAAAGACTCCCGGCATCCATTTATTATTTCCTGTATATATATTATTATATAAACTCAAACTTAAGGTTATGAATATGAAATATATAATTCTATTAGGCGATGGCATGGCTGGAAGGCCTTTGAAGAAGCTTGGCAATAAGACCTGCCTTCAATATGCGCGCACTCCGAATATGGACAAGCTCGCCTCTGAAGGCCTTGTCGGTAAGGTCAGGACCGTTCCAAAAGGTTTTGAGCCGGGCTCTGATGTTGCTAACTTATCCATACTCGGATATGACCCGAAGAAATATTACAGCGGCAGGGCGCCTGTTGAGGCTGCTTACAGAGGGATAAAGCTCGGGCCTAAGGATGTGGCATTCAGGTGCAACCTTGTCACGTTGTCTGATTCAATTAACAGTTCATCGTCAGTGATGAAGGATTACAGCGCAGGCCATATCTCAACAAAAGAGGCAACGCTTCTTATACAGGAGATAAACAAGAGGCTCGGCAGTAAAGACATCAAATTTTATCCCGGCATGAGCTACAGGCATCTCATGATATGGAGGAACGGCAAGGATAAGATAAAGTGCACGCCGCCTCATGATATTACAGGGAAGAATGTCTCAGGATATCTTCCGAAAGGTGATGGCAGCAAAATTATTAAAGAACTCATTGGAGCTTCAACAGATATCCTTATGTCGCATCCTGTCAACCTTGCCAGGGTGAAGAAGGGGCTATCACCTGCAAGCAGCATCTGGTTCTGGGGGCAGGGCAGGAAGATACCGATTCCAACATTCAAATCCAAGTACGGGCTGAAGGGCGCAATGATATCAGCGGTGGATCTTACAAAGGGTTTAGGCAAGCTTGCGGGCTTTGATATTCTGAATGTCAGGGGCGCGACAGGTTATCTTGATACGAATTACGAGGGCAAAGCGAGGGCTGCGTTGAAGGCTTTAAAGAGCGTTGACTTTGTCTACCTGCATGTTGAGGCGCCTGATGAGGCAGGACATAACGGAGATATGAATGCAAAGATACATGCTATAGAGGACTTTGATCTTAAGGTTGTCGGGAATATTATTAAAGGCATGAAGAGGTTTAAAGACTTCAGCATACTTCTGCTGCCTGACCACCCGACGCCTATCAGCATAAGAACACATTCTGATGAGCCTGTGCCGTTTGTAATATACAGAAGTGATAAAGAAATCTCTTCTGGCGCGAAGGTAAAAGCCTTCTCAGAAAAGATCTGCGGATTGAAAAATATTATAAATATTGATAAGGGATACACGCTGATGGATTATTTTATTGGAGGTGGGGATTGGCATTAATAGTTCAGAAATACGGAGGCACATCAGTTGCGAACACAGAGAGGATAAAGGCTGTTGCAGAGAGAGTTGTTGCAACTGCAAAGGAAGGCAACCAGGTTGTTGTGGTTGTATCTGCTATGGCAGGAGAGACAGACAAGCTTGAGAGATTCGCCCATGAGATTTCTGATTATCCTGTTGAGAGAGAGATGGACCTGCTCCTCTCATCCGGTGAGAGGATAACAAGCGCGCTAACAGCTATGGCGATACAGGAACTGGGATTCACCTCGATGAGCTTTACAGGCAGGCAGGTCGGCATTCTGACAGACAGCTCCCACACAAAGGCGATGATAGAGAGCATTGACGCTGGAAGGCTTGAGGCTGCCATTAGTGAAGGTGTTATACCTGTGGTTGCAGGATTTCAGGGTATAAATGAATTATCTGACGTCACCACACTCGGCAGGGGCGGTTCTGATACAACTGCCGTTGCGATAGCCGCCGCGCTCAAGGCTGACCTGTGTGAGATATACACGGATGTTGACGGTGTCTATACTACAGACCCGAGATTGGTCAAAGACGCAAGAAAGCTGGAAAAGATATCTTATGATGAGATGCTTGAGATGGCAAGCCTCGGCGCAAAGGTTCTTCATAACCGCTCAGTAGAGTTTGCAAAGAAGTTCAATGTGCCGCTTGTTGTTCGCTCAAGCTTTAATAATATTCCGGGAACCCTTGTTACAATGGAGGATAAAGATATGGAGAAGACAGTAATATCAGGAGTTACAGCTGACAAGAATCAGACACGAGTGACTATATTCGGCGTGCCGGATAAGCCCGGTATAGCGGCAAAGGTATTTAAAGCCCTTGCAGACGCAAATATTGTTATTGATATGATCGTTCAGAACGTCAGCACAGAGACGCATGCGACTGACATATCTTTTACAGTATCAAAGGCAGACAGCAAAAAGGCGTCTGATGTGACAGCAAAGGTCTCTGAAGCGCTTGGAGCCAAAGGCGTGACCATGAATGCCGATGTAGCAAAGGTCTCTATTGTGGGAGTCGGCATGCAGTCGCATATCGGCGTGGCTGCAAAGATGTTCGATGTACTGTCAAAGCAGGGTATTAACATAATGATGATCAGCACATCCGAGATAAAGATATCCTGTATCATTGATATCGATAAGATAGGCACAGCGGTCCAGACCCTTCATGATGCTTTTGAACTTGCCGGATAATAATTATCTTCAATTTTCTGATTGATTGGATTAAAATAACTTATGCGTAAGATCGAACTGTATGATACAACCCTGAGGGACGGCGCACAGTCTGAGGATATCTCTTTTTCAGTTGAAGACAAACTGCGCATAACAGAGAAGCTTGATGACCTCGGCCTTCATTTTATCGAAGGCGGTTGGCCCGGCTCAAGCCCGAGAGACGCTGAATTTTTTCAGAAGGCAAAGAAGCTTAAACTTAAGAACTCCGAGCTTACTGCTTTCGGCTCCACACATCACGCGTTAAAAAAAGCATCGAACGATCCTAATATCATTGCCCTTTTAAAATCAGGCACCCCTGTCATCACGATCTTCGGAAAGTCGTGGGACTTTCATGTGTCGCATGCTTTAAAGATATCCAAGCAGGCAAATCTCGACCTTATCAGCAATTCGGTCTCTTATCTGAAGAAGAGAGTTTCAAAGGTCTTTTTTGACGCAGAGCACTTCTTTGACGGCTACAAGGCAAACCCTGAGTATGCATTGCTGTCGCTTAAGGCTGCTGTAGAAGGCGGCGCAGATTGTCTTGTGCTTTGCGATACGAACGGCGGAATGCTGCCGCATGATCTCGGTGAGATCGTAAAGGTTGTGCTCAAGAACTTTAAGGTGCCTGTAGGCATTCACGCTCATAATGATTCGGAATGTGCTGTGGCGAATTCCATCATCGCATTACAGCTTGGCGCATCTCAAGTGCAGGGCACGATGAACGGCCTTGGTGAAAGATGCGGAAATGCCAACCTTGTCTCCATTATTCCAAACATAAGGTTAAAGCTTAACTATTCCTGTATAACTGCCTCTAATTTAAAGAAATTAAAGGTAGTCTCAAGGTACGTCTCAGAGATATCTAACCTTAGACATTTCAAGAGACAGCCCTATGTTGGAGACAGCGCTTTTGCTCATAAAGGCGGTATTCATGTCAGCGCGATCCAAAGACATTCTGACACTTATGAGCATATCAAGCCTGAACTTGTAGGCAATTATCAGCGTATCCTTGTCTCTGACCTTGGCGGGAAGAGCAATGTCTTAAGAAAGGCAAAGGAGTTCAATCTCAGGCTCGACCCTGATTCGCCTTTGGTAGCTGAGATAGTTAAGGAAGTGAAAGACCTGGAGAACCAGGGTTTTCAATTCGAGGGTGCTGAGGCTTCGCTTGAGCTTTTGATGAAGAAGAAGCTCAGCCTACACAGAAAATTCTTTGACCTTATCGCTATTCGTGTTATAGATGAATTTAAAGTATCTGATGATGCATTCAGCGAGGCCACTGTTCATCTGTCTGTGAAGGGCGAGGAGATATATACTGCAGCAAACGGCAACGGCCCGGTCAATGCATTGGATAACGCATTAAGAAAGGCGCTTAAAAATAAATATCCTGCGCTTAATGAAGTTAAACTTATAGATTACAAAGTAAGGGTCTTGGCTGCGGGAGTTGGAACTTCTGCCAAGGTAAGGGTACTTATCGAGTCATGCGATAAAGACCATAAGTGGGGGACTGTCGGAGTGTCTGAGAATATTATCGAGGCTTCATGGCAGGCGCTTGCAGACAGTATTGAGTATAAACTTTTGAAGGGATAATCTTATGATCGAAGAGACCGGCGTAGTGATCAGGACTGAAGGGATAACGGCAACAGTTCTTGTTCAGAAGAGGGGCTCCTGTGAAGGCTGTACCGCGACAGGAACATGCGCTACAACTCAGGAAGGCATGGAGATAGAAGCGTTAAACCCTGTTCAGGCCGAGGCCGGCCAAACCGTAAAAGTTTCGATACAGTCCATGACCTATCTGAAAGGCACCATGCTTGTTTACGGTTTTCCCATGATAGCGCTTATAGCAGGGGCTGTTATCGGCAAGAACATCGGTGAAAAATTCTTTTCATCTTTTGATTCAGACCTGTGTGCAGCCATATTTGGTTTCAGCGCATTTTTGCTCGCATTTTTATTTGCCAAAGTATACAGCAGGAAAGCAGAGACAAAGACTGAATATAAACCTGTCATTAGTGAGATCGTCTCTTAACTTATTGTCATCAACTTATAATATTTATTCTTAATTCATTAGGAGGTAATATATGAGCTTTGATACTGACAAGATCAGAAATATCGCTGTAATCGGCGGCGGCAGGGCTGGAAAGACCACCATGACCGATGCACTCCTTTTTACCGCAAAGGCAATCCCCAGGATAGGCAGGATCGAGGACGGCACCACTACAACAGATTACGAACCTGAGGAGATCAGCCGGACCATCTCTATATCATCAGCTTTGGCATTCTGCGACTGGCAGGGCTGCAGGTTAAATATCATAGATACACCGGGGTATATAAATTTTATCGAAGACTCCAAGGCGTGCCTGAGCGTTGCTGACGGAGTGATTGCGGTTGTCAGCGCTTTGACAGGAGTCAAGGCAGAGAATGAGCAGGTCTGGAAATGCGCTGACAGTTATAAATTGCCGCGCCTGGTATTCATAAGCAAGATGGACAGGGATAATGCTGATTTCGCAAGCGCGGTCAGCAGTGTTGAAAAAGCATACGACGTCTCAGTTGTTCCTCTGAACATTCCTATCGGTGCCGGCCCTGGTTTTGAAGGAATCATTGATGTCGTAAATATGAAAGCCTTAAAATTCAAGGGCGGTTCTATATTTGAGGAAGAGATACCTGAAGAATTAAAGTCTCAGTCAGAGGAATTCAGGACAAGGCTTATTGAGCGTGTCGCAGAGTCGGATGACTCTCTGCTTGAAAAGTATCTGGAAGGTGAAGAACTCTCATCAGATGAGATCAATAAGGGTTTAAAGAATGGTGTATTGACCGGTAAATTAGTTCCTGTTTTCTGCGGGTCTTCAACATTGAATATCGGCATGTCTCAGCTTCTTGATGCCGCAGTAAAGACCCTCCCTTCACCTGCTGAAAAAGCTGCGCTTGGCCCTGTGAAGGCTAAGGATCAAAAGACCGGAGAGGAAGTTATCATAAAGATCAATGAAGGCGGGCCGCTGGCAGTCCGAGTCTTCAAGACTATTGCAGACCCGTTCGCAGGCAAGCTGACGCTCTTCAGGGTTTATTCCGGTTCACTCAAGGCTGATACAACTGTCTATAATTCAACGCATGATGTTAAAGAAAAGTTAGGAAGCGTATTTTATCTTCAGGGCAAGAATCATATACCTGCTCAGGACGTAGGTCCCGGCGGCATTGCTGCGGTTGCCAAGCTTAAAAGCACATTGACAGGAGATACTCTTTGCGATGTGTCCAAGCCTGTTATTTTTGATCCGATAAAATTTACGGAACCGATGATCTCTTATGCGATCGAACCCAAGAGCAGAGGGGATGAGGATAAAGTGAGCACTGGTATTCACAGGCTGCTTGAGGAAGACCCCACGCTTAAATTCACGAGAGATGCAGAGACAAAGGATATGATCCTTTCCGGCATGGGGCAGGTTCACCTTGAGGTCATACTTGAAAAACTAAAAAGAAAGTTCGGCACAGAAGTTATTATGAAAGCTCCGAAGATAGCTTACCGCGAGACGATAAGAACATCTGCGGATGCGCAGGGCAAATACAAGAAACAGTCAGGCGGCAAGGGACAGTTCGGAGACTGCTGGGTCAGGATAGAGCCGTTGCCGAGAGGGGCAGGTTTTGAGTTTATCAATAATGTCGTAGGCGGGTCTATTCCAAGGTCGTACATCCCGGCTGTAGAGAAGGGGATAATTGAGGCGATGGCTCAAGGCTTATATGCGGGTTATCCAATGGTCGACCTGAGCGCCTCTGTATATGACGGGTCTTATCATTCAGTTGACTCGTCAGAGATGGCATTTAAAATTGCAGGCTCTTTTGCCATAAAAAAAGCTGTTCAGGATGCAAGGCCTGTCCTGCTTGAGCCTATAGTAAAGGTTGAGATCACTGTGCCTGATGAATATCTCGGGAGCATAATGGGCGACCTCAATACCAAGCGCGGCAAGGTGCAGGGAGTTGAGCAGTCAGGCGATAACCAGAAGGTTGTGGCGCTTGTGCCTGTGTCTGAGATGCTTACATATGCGAACCAGCTTAACGCAATAACAAGCGGCCGCGGCGTATATACGATGTCCCCGTCTCATTATGATGAAGTCCCTGAGCATATAGCAAAAAAGATAATTGAGGAGAAGAAAGAAGGGCAGTAAAGTCATTTTTTTTATCAGGTAGTTGATATTATTTATATAAATCTGCAAAATATAAGTCGTTTTAGAATTAACTAAGTTTATCCGTATGTAATATAAAGCATATTTTTCTATATTTTAAAAGGAGGTAGATATTGGGAAACGTAATGAAATGGCGCAAAAAGAAGATGAGCAAGCATAAACACAGAAAGCTGCTCAAGAGAACCAAGCACCAGAGAAGAAACAAATAATAATCGCGATATACGGCTTGTATTTGAGCTTGATTTATAATCAGCTTTTCCTTACATATTGTATAAATTTTTTAATATATAAAATTATATTAAATTGATTGATATGCGTTTGTTCTAAAAGGGGACAGTTTACTGTCCCCTTTTTTTGCATTTTCTGTATGTTCAGTATGCTTCAGAAATTGCTTGATAGTATGGAGCTGTTTAATATATAGTATTACTTAATTTATCACCTCATTATATAGTGATATTGAATCCCTGTTTGAACCATAGTCAGGCAGCTGCTTTGTATCTTTTATAAAATGCACGTCGAACGAATTGAAATAATAGGATTTAAATCTTTCTGCGACAAGACCGTGATAGATCTGCATCCCGGCATTACCTCTATCGTAGGGCCCAATGGATGCGGCAAGAGCAATGTGGTGGATGCTTTCAAATGGGTTCTTGGTGAGCAGAGCGCAAAGAGCCTCAGGGGCGGCACCATGGAAGATGTCATCTTCTTTGGTTCAGCCAATAAAAAGAGCAAGGGTATGGCAGAGGTCACACTTGTTCTCTCAGGCATTGACGAGCAGCCTTCTGATGCTGATGGCAATAACGGTTCAGGTTCCCGTGAGATAAGCGTCTCCCGCAGGCTCTACAGGTCAGGCGAGAGCGATTACCTCCTCAATAAAGTCCCATGCAGGCTTAAGGATATCAAGGACATACTTCTTGATACAGGGCTTGAACTCAAGGCATATTCCATATTGGAGCAGGGCAGGATAAATCACATCCTCAATTCCAAGCCTCAGGACCGCAGGTTTCTTATTGAGGAAGTTGCCGGGGTCATGAAGTATAAGGCGAGAAAGGCCGAGGCTATAAGAAAGCTGGACTCATCCAAATCCAACCTCCAGAGGCTCTCAGATATCATAAGCGAGATTAAGAGGCAGATAGGCTCTATAGACAGGCACGCAAAAAAGGCTGAGAGATATAAAAAACTATTTGAAGAGATGAAGCAGATAGATCTTAAGATAGGCAAAAGGGACATGGATTCTCTCAGAACAGAACTTACCGCGCTTGCCTCATCCGAGAATGATCTTAATGCAAAAGACGCAGAGGTTGCCGCAAGGCTTCATTCTTCCGAAGCTCTTATAGAAGAGAAGAAACGTTCATGTACTGACACTGAAAAGATGCTTGGTGAGGCAAGGTCGAGATTTTATCTGCTGGAAAAGGAAGTCACAGAGAGCGAAGGCGAGATAGCACTGCTCAAAAGGGACTGCGAAAATCTCAAGGACAGGATAGGGCATCTGGCTGTCAGGGATAAAGAATCCCTGTCTATAAAAGAAGAGGCTCTTGCGAACCTTGAAAACATTGAGAAGGAGAGCGCAGCAATAAGTGAGAGCCTTTTAAGACTGAATACAGTCTTGGAAGAAAAAAATAATATCTTCCAATTGGTGCAGCGTGATATCACTGAATCAGAGAGGTCTCTTGAATCAGAAAGGAGAGGGCTTTTTTCCAAGGCAGAAGAGATAAGCGCCATAAGAAACGAGATAAGCCGTATCTTAGTTACTATTGAAAACCTTAACCTGAAGACTGAGAAGAATTCCGAGGATATCAGTTCTGTCAAGGATAATCTCGTCTCACTTGAAGATGTTATAAACGATACAAGGAATAAATTTAATGAAGCAGGTGAACTGCTCAAGGTCATGACAGAAGATAAGCAAAAACTGATAAATGACTTGAGCATTAAAAAAGAGGAGCTTTCATCAAGTGAGGCCCTACTCTACAAAGACAGAGAGGATTTTGCCGCACTTGCCTCAAAACTTGAGTCTTTAACTGAGGTATATGATTCAAGGAAGAGCAAGATAGACGAGATTGTTAAAGTGCTTTCGCATGTCTCTGACATATTCGAGACTTCACCTGAATATGAGATTGCGCTGGAAGCTATCCTCGGTGAGAAGCTTAATGCCTCAGTAGTTCAGGATCATAGTGAACTCGCCAGGGCTTTAAATCACATTAAAGAACAGAAGAGCAAGAGAAGCGGTTTTATTTCTGTCAGCCAGGCGAAGGCTTCTTATGCCGATACTACAAATGCTAACGCAGCCGCAGGTGTGATCGGAAGGGCTGTTGATTTTATTAATGTGAAACAGGAATTCAATAATGTCGCGTCTGCTCTTTTGAGCGATGTTCTCTTCGTAGATAATATAGATACTGCTTTCTCCTGCTGGAGAACCGGAACTTCGCCTGCCTATTATGTGACGCTTGACGGTGAGGTGCTTGAACCTTCGGGCATTGTATTTGCCGGCACAGAAAAAGGGGTTCTCAAGATAAAGCGTCAGATAAAAGAGCTTGAGAAAGATATATCCGATAAAAAAACACGAATTGCAGATTCTGAGGGGCTTGTTAAAAGATTAAGAGATGAGATCATCCGGATTGAAAACAATATCATCGTGCTCGGCGGTGAGATATCCGATAAAGAGAAGTACTGCCACGAATTGAAGGTAAAGCTGAGCGGCATGGATGAAGAAAACACAAGGCACCAGAGAAAGCTTGAGTTTCTCTCTATTGAAACAGACGAAGGCAGGAGCGAGCAGGAGACGCTTAAAAAAACACTTGCCGAGAAGAATCATTTCTGTGAGCTTCTTATAAATGATAAAAATGCTATCGAGGAAAAGATATCGTCTGCACAGGGTTCGATCACCGAAAATAGGACAAGGCTTGAGGCTCTCCGCTCAGAACTGACGCAGGTAAAGCTTGATCAGACATCCATAAATGAAAAGATGCTCTCTTTCACAAGAGAGCGGGACAGGCTGGAGAGGTCCATAACGGATATTGAAAAGAAGAAGTCTGAAATGCTCAATGAGCGGAATTCCATGGAAGAGTCTATAGTCCGCAAAGAGGCAGAGATATCCAGGGGCAATGAGGCGCTCATGTCAAAGGTGATAAAGATAGAAGAGACCAGGGGCGAGGTTTCAAATATCGAGGAGATACTTGGAGCAAAGACTGCTGAGGTTGAACTTCTTGAAAGGCAGCAGAAGACCTATACTTCCGAGCTTGATGTGATAAGAAAGGAGCTCAGCCATGTTGAGGTGAAGAAGATGGAATCCTCAATGAGATATGACTATCGCAGAGAGGATATCAGAAAGTCGTATTCTATCGATATCGAAAATGCTTTGATAGATAGTGAGGTCACGCCTGAAGAAGAGGAGAGGCTTCCGCAGCTCAAAGCGAAGATAGAGGAGATAGGACAGGTAAACCTCGGCACGCTTGATGAATATGAAGAGCTTAAGACCAGATATGAGTTCATGGCAAAGCAGCAGGATGATGTTGTGAGCTCAATTACCGCGCTTGAGGAAACCATATCAAAGATCAATCAAAGCACAAAGCAACGGCTGAGGGATGCATTCGATGCTTTAAATGAGAAGTTCAAGGAGGTATTTACAACCCTCTTCGGCAATGGCAAAGCTGAGCTCATACTTACTGAAGATGATATACTTGAGGCCGGTATCGAGATAGTGGCGCAGCCCCCGGGCAAGAAACTCAAGAACCTCATGGCGCTTTCAGGCGGTGAGCAGGCATTGACAACGCTTTCACTGCTTTTTGCAGGCTTTCTGGTAAAGCCCACCCCAGTCTGTATTCTGGATGAGGTCGATGCCCCGCTTGATGAGTCAAATACAGGCAGGTTTATCGAACTGCTGACCGAGATGTCAAAAAATATTCAGTTCATAGCCATTACGCATAACAGGATCACAATGGAGGCGGCTGATTATATCTACGGGGTCACGATGGAGGAGCCAGGTTCTTCCAAGGTGGTTTCTATGCATATGGCTGATATAGTTTAACCCGCCTTTTTATTGACCTCTCGATTTATAGGTAGTTTTAACTTATAATAAATCAATTCTTCTATATCTATTTTATTAAAAGGTTTCAGTAATAATGCGAAAAGTATACAGAAAGACCGAGTATGTTTTTTTAGGGCTGCTGATTGTTTTCTTCATAGTCTTTACGTTTTATAATTTCGGGTTTGAGATATATACTTATTCCTGGCATATAACTAATCCCCGGCCCATAGTTTTAAATAATTTGAGAGTTACCATACCCGAGGGCCTTGTCGGTAGGATGGCCGATAATAATGTAGTTGAGGTTACATATTTAAAAGATCCACTTAAGGCTACTATCTATTTGAGGCAGATGGATTATGAACCTGCAAGTAGCATCTGTGACATGAGTCTCGGCACGGTAGAAAAGAGTCCGTGTAAGATCTCAGGCAAGGAATGTATAAGGCTCAGATTCAACAGGGATTATAATGACGGATATATAGAGGAATTGTACCTGACAACTGAAAAAGCCTATATTTCATTTCAGGGCGACAGGAGTGAGAGGAAGTACCTATTGAAGCTGATTCAGGACTTAGAGGTTATCTGATACATTTAATTTTGTACCCCCCTGTTGTATTCGTTTCTGAGATAAAACCATGAAAGACCTTAAAGACATACTTCCCGGCAGGGTCAGCACTGAGGCAGAGGAACTCTTCTGTTACGGTTTTGACGCATCAAAAGAAGAAGGGCTTCCATCCGCGGTTGTCAGGCCTTTAAATACTGAAGAGGTTTCAAAGGCTGCACGCTACGCTTTTGAGAACAATATTTCCATTGTGCCCAGAGGAGCAGGGTCAGGTATGACAGGCGGCTCTGTACCTCTGAATGATTCAATGGTCATTTCACTTGAGGGGATGAATAGGATAATCGATATTGACGAGCGGAATATGGTAGTAACTCTTGAGCCCGGGGTTATTAATAAGCACCTTCAGGACAAGCTTGAGCCTTTAGGGCTTTTTTATCCGCCTGACCCTACAAGCATGAACTTCTGCACAATAGGAGGGAATGTTGCTGAAAATGCAGGCGGGCCGAGGGCGGTAAAATACGGAGTGACAAGGGATTATGTGCTTGGGCTTGAAGTGGTTCTTTCTGACGGTAAGGTCATTACAACAGGAGTGAAGACCCACAAAGGCGTTGTAGGATATGACCTGTCATGGCTTATTGTCGGGTCTGAGGGAACGCTTTGCACGGTTACGAAGATATTTTTAAAGGTGCTTCCTCTGCCTGAAGAGGTAATTACTATGCTGTGCTCATTCAGCAGTCTTGAGAAGGCATCAGAAGCTGTTCCAATGATAGTCTCATCAGGAACTATACCAAGGACGCTTGAGTTTATGGATTCAGGAGCCATACAGGCTGTGGAAAGCTACAGGCCTGTCGGGTTGCCCGGGAATTCTGAGGCGCTTCTGCTGATAGAGGTGGACGGATCTTCAGACCTCGTCAGAAAAGATGCTGACAAGATCGCATCAATATGCGCTAATATGGGAGCAGATGTAAGTATTGCAGATGGCGCATATGCAAGAGAGCGGCTTTGGGAATCAAGAAAAGCGCTTTCGCCTGCACTTTATCATCTGAAACCCGACAAGATAAATGAAGACATTGTTGTGCCGAGAACTAAAATACCGCAAATAATCCGGTCAATTAAATTGATCGAGGAAAAGTATAACTTAATGATCGTGAACTTCGGCCATGCCGGTGACGGTAACATTCATGTGAATATAATGACCGACCGAGATAACAAAGAAGAGTATCAGATGGCGCAGCGTGCCGTTAAAGATATATTTGAGGAGACACTGAAACTGGGCGGCACAATATCCGGCGAACACGGGGTAGGCATTACAAAGTCAAAATATCTCCGTATGGAGCTTTCTGACGCAAGTATCGGTTTAATGAGGTCAATTAAGGATGTTTTTGACCCGAGGGGCATTATGAATCCGGGAAAGATCTTCCCGTCTGCCTGATTCCGGATCGCTTTTCCCAACAATTTTGTTTCTTGAAAAAGTTTTTCTTTCATGACATTATAGCCGAAGCTTTATATCAGTATTATTTTATAAACTTTAACGGCAGTATGAGTCGCATTAATAATCGAAATGCAATACTACTGTTTTACAACAGCGGTTTTAGCAGAAGGTTTATTTATTTAAAGAGATAGCTCCGCATTGTGAATGCGGGGCTTTTTTTGTTTTATAAGTTAACTGATAATAATAAACATTCGGGAGGTTCAGATGAAGAGAAAAGTATTTTTATTAATGATTGGGATGTTACTAATAAACTTTAATGCCTTTGCAGCTGATGGGGACTTTACAGTAGAAGGGAGTTTTAATGTTGATAACGGTAAGTTTTTTTACAACTCAACCACAAACAGGATAGGAATGGGTACATTAACACCTGCATCTTATTTCCATATTGAAGACCTAAACACTACTATGATGAGAACCATGATGAGCGCAAATGGGATCAGCCAAATCCTGATGGAATCATATGGTGATCTAACATGGATGTATCCCTCATTTGTGGGAAAGAAGTCACGGGGAAGCAAAGGGGCTCATACACCTGTTATGAACGGTGACGTTTTATTTCGAGTCGGTGCAGGCGGATATGATATTAATGGTGAGACAATGCCTAAAACATATATTAACTTCATTGCAAATGAGGACTGGCAAACAGGACCAGGACATGGAACAAGAATAGGTGTTTTTACTACAACGAATGGGGTTGAAGACCCAACAGAGAAATTGACAATCAGCCATAATGGCAATATCGGCATCGGCAAAACAGATCCTAAAAGTGCGTTACAGGTCAATGGATATATACAGCTTGCATTGACATCCGGTACACCGCCATCCGGTGATTGTGATGAGACGGCAGAGTATGGACGTATGAAGGTTGACAGCGCTGACGGTAGATTATACATTTGCGTCAGTAGTGGTTGGGTTTATAAATAGGACTATGCATTTTAAAGGAGTTACGATGCTATATAAAACAAAATGGATAGTCATTCTATTTGTTTATCTAATATTTCTTACTACATTTCATATAACCGCTTACGCAGCCACTCTTACCTGGAACGGGGAAGGCGGTGATAACCTTTCCTCAAATTCTGCTAACTGGTCCGGCGCAGTTGCGCCACAGCATGGAGACAACGTCGTTTTTGACAACACATCTCTAAAAGATTGCACCTGGGATCTTAATGTAACAACCGCATCTATTACAAAATATTCCGGTTACACAGGAAGCATTACGAAAATATCAGGGGCATCACTTGCAATTGCAAAAGTAATCAGGTGGTCAGGAGGAGGCAGTGATAATTTAGCATCAAACCCTTCCAATTGGTCAGGAGGCGTCATCCCTAAGAACGGAGACAAAGTAATCTTAAATGATGCATCTTCAGACGATATGACATGGGATCTGGCAGGTGTTGAGATTGCCCTGTTCAGTATCAGTTCGGCATATTCAGGAACAGTTACGCTTAATACAGCATTTACTGTTACAGGCAATATATATGTTGCCGGAGGAACCCTTAATCTTAATAATTATGGACTTAATGTTGATGGTTATCTGATGCTCAATACTGATGGAACCATTCTGGCAACTTCATCTACGATCACTGTCAAAGGCCATTGGGTAAATGCAGGCACTTTTAATGCCGGGACTTCGACAGTAATTCTTGCGGGAACGGATCAATATATTCTCGGCAACACCGTTTTTTACAACCTGTCCAAGACGGTGTTGTCTGCCGATACTTTATATTTTGAAGCTGGGAAAACCATAACAATCCTCAACAGTCTTACCTTACATGGTGTTGAAGGAGCAATGCTTACCCTGCTGAGCACATCTCCGGGAAGTTACTGGTCTCTTGACCCACGCGGCGCCAGAAACATCTCATATGTAAGCATACAAGATCTTAATAATGTGAACTTTGTTGATATTGTGGCTATTCATTCTCAGAATTTAGGCAATAACTCAGGAATAGGTTTCGGAGGAAGCGAGTGTGTATGTCTGGATAATCAGGAATTGAATTTTACATATTCCGTTGGCGATAGGGAAGGAGATACCCATGTTTAAAAATAAGATTATTGCTAACAGCATATTAATGAAAAACATTACGAATATCAATCTTACTGTTATTGGTTTTTTATTAATATCATTTTCTATGTATGCAATATCTTTCGCCTCATTAACAGATACAACATCTCAACCTGTTATGAATAGCAGTAGCGAAGTGACTGCCCCGGCTAACTCTATAACGACAGAGCAGGACTTCACTAATATCCCTCTACCCGATGATGCAGCACTGTTGAACGAAATGCCTGATCCAACAAAAGACGTATCAAGTCAGGACAATATGACTGAAAAAACTCCAGATACAAAGCTGGCTCAAACAACCACGTCTACAGATGAACAATCAACAGTTGACGGATCTTTAATTCAGGATTTCTCTTCCTCATCCATGGCATCTTCTGTCTCAAGTGAATCGTCAAATATGCTCACGTCATCAACCGGAGGGTCTTTTTCATCGGTAAAAATGATTCCTCAGGTGAATTCAGGAACTGCAACAACAAGCATCCCCATTGAAGTCCCTCCCGGGAGAAATGATATTGCCCCGAAGCTTGCCCTTAATTATAACTCTGATAAGTCAAACGGCTGGCTGGGTGTCGGCTGGATGCTTGATGTAGGCGCGATTCAGAGAGAGACCAAATGGGGGTTGGATTATACAACTAATGATTTTGTGTTTACTGTTAATGGTTCTTCAACAAAACTTGTGCGCAGGGATGACTTGTATCATGGAGGCGGCAGTTATGACTACGAAGCAGAGACTGAAGGTGATTTCTTGAGGTATTATTATAGCCTTCAAACTAATTCATGGGTTGTAACAGCAAAAGACGGTACTAAATATTATTTTGGTACATCATTGGCTTCCAGACAAAATGACCCTAATAACTCACAGCGTATCTTTAAGTGGTGTCTTGACAAGGTAGTAGATGCAAATGGAAATTACATGGAATTTCACTATGCAAAGAATCAAGGGGAGATATATCTTGATGAGATTAAATATACAGGCAATGCCGGATTGCTCCCTTCCAATTCAGTAAAATTTTATACGGAATCCAGGACAGATTCATATGAGGTTTACACAACTCATTTCTCTGTTAAGACCGCAAAACGATTAAAAACAATTGAAGTCTATGGCAATGGCCAATTAGCCAGAAAATATGAGATCAATTACAGCTACAGCCCAAGCACATATCGTACGCTGCTTGATTCTGTAACCTTATATGGAACTCAGGGGGGCGTACTGCCTTCTGTTTCCTTTACTTATTCAGAAATGGTTCCAGGTTTTAACAATGAAATTGAATGGTACTTGCCTGACTCAGAACTTAATAACGGGTATAATTATTTTGGGATAGCATATCTCTCTGGTACTCGTCTGGGGAGTATATTTAATCCTGCTAATATCGCCGACCTAAATGGAGACGCTTTACCGGAGAGAATATCGAATGGGTTTTATGGCGAGGACAGAATTTCAACTGATAAGATTTCATATGATATGAATGGAGATGGCATGCCTGACATGATTTATAGTCCTTCGCCATCTTCAAATTATCTGACTGTTAGTATGAAGACTGGCAACGGTTATCTTTCCTCAATACATTGGAATGCTCCTAACAGCGATATTACTGATTTCTTTGATATGGATGGAGATGGCCTGCCTGACAAGGTTACTACCGGTGGAGCAGATTATCTTAATGTTTATTTGAATACGAGCAGCGGCTTCAGTGATAATGCGATCCAGTGGCACACTCCTATTACAAATCCTGTCTGGGGCCAGCCTGTCAATGATGACATGAAAAGAACTATCATCGATATGAATGGAGACGGCCTGCCGGATAGAGTGACTAGCAATTCGTCCATGAGTGGTGATTATTTAATGGTATATCTAAATATCGGCAGCGGTTTCAGTTATAATGCGATCCAGTGGCACACCCCTATTGTTAATTCCACCTGGAACCAGGATGTTCGTTCAGGAGCAGGAGGCTCTTATCAAAACATCCTTGACATGAATGGAGACGGCCTGCCTGACAGGGTAACAACTAATGCAAATAAAGATGGTGATTACCTTATGGTATTTCTAAATACCGGCAGCGGCTTCAGTGATAATGCGATCCAGTGGCATACCCCCAATATTTCTCCAGAAATGAATATACGGACTACACAATCTACTTACAATATAATATCTCAGGATATTAGAGACATGAATGGAGACGGCCTGCCTGACAGAGTGAATAATATTGTTGCTCCTGAGGCTGAGGATCATCTAAATGTATATACATCTGATGGGCCTTTTCCTGATCTTCTTAAAACCATTAATAACGGCCTCGGTGGAACTACAGAAATTCAATATACTCCGTCCACTCAGTATGACAACACATACCTGCCATTTGTAAAACAGGTGGTCTCTACAGTTATCGTAAGTGACGGAAAAGGGAACTCTTCAACCACAACATTTGATTATGCAAACGGACTCTATGATTCTGAAGATAAAGAGTTCAGAGGCTTTGGATATGTCAAATCAACAGACCCTATCGGCACTACCACTGAGACATGGTTTAAACAGGATGATATCTATAGAGGCCTTATGGAGAAGCAGACTATCAAGGATTCTTCAGGTAATAAGTATTCAGAGGTAATAAATACACATAACTCAGTATCCCCATATACAGGAGTTGATTTCCCTTATCTTCAACAGGAAGACAACTATGAATATGACGGCACACCTGACGCAAGACATTCTCAAACCAGTTTTGAATATGACGAGTATGGGAATATGACAAGAAAATATTCTCACGGTGATGTAACAATAGCAGAAGATGACAAGGATGAAAACATAACTTACTATTATGATATCCCGAACTGGATCGTCTCACTTTCTGAACATAATTCCATAAAAAACTATCAGGGAACGCTCACCGCCCAGACATGGTATACATATTATCAAAACGGGACAGGAAACCTTTGGACAAAAACAGAGTGGAATAATTTAGATCCTACAAATAATCCTGTCACAGTTTATGCGCAATACGATTCTTACGGCAATGTTACAGAGATTACAGATCCCAGAGGCTTTTCAACTTTCATCACTTATGATACAGAGACTCACACATATCCGGTAACAGTTCAAAACACCCTGGGGCATACTATCCATAAGACCTATGATTACAGGTTCGGAAAAGTTATTACAGTGACAGACCCAAATGGAAATACAACAAGTTATGGTTATGATGAGTTCGGAAGATTAAAGACAGTCACTTCACCTTCTCCATATGGCAGAGTTGAGTATCTGTACCAAAACTACGGAGATCCATATACCCAGAATGTCAGAGAAGAGGCGCGGGATGAACTGGGCGCGCTCATACAATGGAAAGAGAGGTATTTTGACGGGCTTGGAAGAACAACCAAGGGAAAGAGCGGAGGCCCAGGAGCGGTTAATATTGTTGTGGATACAACATATAACAGCAAAGGACTTGAATTTACAACGTCAAATCCATATTTTCAAAGCGACACAGTTTACAACACCACCTACCACTACGATCCTGTTGACAGATTAACACAAACCTTAAACCCTGACGGCACATCCTCATCAATCAGCTATGACAAAGGCAGGGTCACATATGTCGATGCAAACGGGCACAAGAAGGTTGCTGAAAAGGATGTGTTTGACAGGATAGTTAAGATAGAAGAATATTACGGTGTTAATCCGTCATATGCGCTTTACGCTACCACTCGTTATGAATATGACGTGCTGAATAATCTAACAAAGGTTATTGACGCCCACAATAACATGACAACAATGGTATATGACTCTCTCTCAAGAAAGAGGGAGATGATTGATCCTGACATGGGGCATTGGTATTACAACTATGACAAAAACGGCAATCTTGTATATCAGAAAGACGCAAAGCTTCAGGAGATAATCTTTGAGTATGATGAAATTAACAGGCTTTCAAGGAAGATTTATCCTGACTATACATTTATCGAATATACATATGATGAACCGTTCTCTACAAACCCCATCGGCAGGCTTACAACAGTAACAGAGGCAGACGGTATTGACAGCACAAAGTTTTACTACGATGTCGCAGGGCAGATAAGCAGAACCGAAAAGGTCATCAATAACTCAACGCCATATATTACAGAGACGCAATATGATGCTTTGGGAAGGCTTGCGAAGATTATCTATCCTGATACAACAGAGGTTGATTATACCTATAACGGCAACGGAAACATCCATGAGATCATATCAGGGATGCAAGCTTATGTTACCTACGACAGCTACAACGCCATCGGTAATCCGCTCTCAATAACCTTTGGCAATGGAGTAAGCACGGTATATCAATATTATCCACAGAACAACCGTTTATTCTCCATCACCACAAACAGCGGCTCTACAGGACTGATGAATCTTGCGTATTATTATGACAGCGTGGGGAATATAACAAGCATAACAGACATCTTGAATCCTCAGAAAACAAGAACTTACAAATACGATGACCTTGACAGGCTGATAGAGGCGGACAGCCCTTCATATTCAGGCAAACTGTTATACCAGTATGACAAGATAGGAAACATGACGTATAATTGCAAATACGGTTACTATCAATACGATGACCCGGATCATGTCCATGCTGTCACAAGCATATTAAAAAACGGTATGCCTGCTGAAATATACGTATATGACGATAACGGGAATATGACAGAAGGCGGCGGAAGGACACTGACATATGATTACAACAACATGCCGGTGAGTATTGTTAACAATGACAAAGCCACAGTCTCCAAATACGATGCCTTCGGCAACAGGGTGTTAAAGATGATACCATCAGAATATCAAAATATCACTCGTTACATAGGCGAGATATATGACTGCAAGGATGGCGACACCTGCAATAAATACCTCTTCTCCGGCACACAGAGGATGGTGAATATCAAAGGGACAGAGACCAACTACTACCATACAGACCATCTGCAAAGCAGCAACATCATCACAGATGCTTCAGGAGCTAATGTCGAAGAAGTCTTCTATTATCCATATGGAGAGATACAGTCACAGACAGGTTCAGTAAATCTGAAGCACAAATACACCGGCAAGGAGTATGACGCAGAGACAGGGTTATATTACTACGGGGCAAGGTATTATGATCCGAAACTGGCAAGGTTTATTTCAGCGGATACGATAGTGCCGGAACCGTATAATCCGCAGAGTCTGAACAGATATTCTTATGCCATTAACAATCCAATTGTGTTAAGGGATTTGGATGGGCATTGTTTCTGGTCTTCTGTAGGTTCAGCAGTCCGAAGTTTCTTCTCAGGTGTGGCAAGGGCTGTGGTAAGTGTCGCAAGGGCGGTAGTAGGAGCAATTGCAAGTGGAACTCGTGCAGCAGTAGGCGCTACAGGCAGAGCGCTGGCAGCAGGAGCAAGAGCATTAGCCAGTGGTGCAGCTAAAGTAGCAACCGTAGTAGGTGGAGCGATAGCAAGTGCTTTTGGTGGCGGTGGTTCAAATAAAGATTTATCGTCTATTTCAAAAAATGATGCATCACAATTGACTGGTAAAGATTGTGATACATATCGAGAATTGTATACTGAGAAAGAATTAGGGATTGAACAATGGCAAAAAGATGGCCCTAAACAAAAAGATTATCCAACAGATAATAAGATTGATCCTCAAACATTAGAAAGAATAAATAATCTCTGTAAAAGTAATAATCAATTTGAAGGACTTAGGCAGTCTTGGGATTCAGATAAAACAGCAAATCTCACATATAGATGGGGGACATTACATATTAGAGTATATGGTGAAACAACAATGTTTCATTATGATCATTTTAATATTACGATTAATCCGGTGCTACACGGAATCGTTGATTTGGGAGGATACCATCTCAAAAAATTATTAGGTGTAAATTGATAAAAGAGAGGCATAGTTAGAATGAAACTTAAAATCCTGATAGGGGCTATAGTTTTATTTATTCTTTTCATTAGCATATCCATTGCTAATGAAAAGAATGTAAAACTCAAACTACGTAGTTGTCTTCACGATTTAATATTTGTGCCACATTCATCCCTATTAGCAGGTAGTTGCAACACAGAACCAGAAGGAAGTATTAAATTCTGGTCAGTAGAAAATGGAGAGTTGATTGATAGAATAATAATTGACAAATTTAACACGGACAAATATGAATATGCTAACCGAATAGCACTGAGTCATGATGGAAAATTTATTGCGGTTGCTTTTTTGGGGAAAGCTATAGGAGTTTATGCTTTGGAAGATAAAAAATGGAGATGGAGAGTCGCTTGGTTGGAAGAAGAGCCTTATGGGGCGCAGGCGATTACATATACAAACGAAGATGATAGAGTTATTGCTGTAGGTGCACAAAACACTGTTATATATAATGCAATTTCAGGCGAGATTATTGAAAGGCAAAAAAAACCTCTCAGTGACTATCCATTTTGGTGGGGTGCTCCAAGAGGGAATGTCCTAAGTATAAATGGACGTTATCTTATGGTATGGCAAGAATTATCCAGATGGGAAGAGCATAGATACTGGTGGCAAAAACTTCTTATCAATAAATGGGTAACGGTTTGGGACATAAAGGAAAAAAAAGAGATTGCCAAATGGGAAAAACCGGAGAATGAATTATGTAGTACATCATTTTCTTCTGATGAAAAAAATATATATATCGGTTTTGCAAATGGATATGTAAGTAAGTGGTCAATATCAGAGCAAAAGAAGGTTAAAGAATGGAATGCACATGGGGGAACAGAAGATTTGGATTCTAATCATTATTGGCCTGACGATTTAAAAGCATCTCCTGATGGACAAATGCTTGCAACCTCAGGCAGTTACACAGTAAAAGTATGGGATTTATCCAAAGCAGAACTGATTCACGAATTTAGCAATGTAAGTGGAGCCACCTCAGTATGCGGAATCTATCCAATGGCATTTAGCTCCGACAGTAAATATTTCGCACTTGAGAAAAACGGGTATCTTTGTCTATACGAAACAGAAACATGGCAAGAAAAATGGTGTGTCCGTTCATGGCCTGAGGATAAATGGAAACAACCAAACCTTAATTAGTTTCTTGTTATTGACAGATTAACGCAGACCTTATAGAACAGAACGGGGTCAGACTTGACTATTGACATTTGAGGCACATTTTGATATTCTGACCGCATGGCACGCAGACCGAGAATAGAGTTTAACGGCGCATTTTATCACATAATAATCCGCGGCAATCAGAAGCAGAAGATATTCAAGGGCAAGAATGACTTCCTTAAATATCTTGAGATCCTTACCGGCTACAAACAGCGTTACAAGTTCCTGCTTTATTCATATGTTCTGATGAGCAACCATCTTCACCTGCTGATCGAGACACAGTCATTCCCACTTTCAAAAATACTTCAGGGAATCAACCAGAGTTATACAATGTATTTCAACAAGAGATACAAGACAGTAGGACATCTCTTTCAGGGGAGGTATAAGGCGATACTCTGTGACAGGGACGGATACCTGCTTTCACTCATCAAATACATACACCTCAATCCTGTAAGAGCAGAGATGACAAAGCGGCCTGATGAATACCCCTGGAGCAGCCATCAGTGTTACGCTGGAAAGGCCGTAAGCGGTGATCCGGTTGATACCGATCAGGTTCTGAGGATGTTTTCAGAGGACAAGACAGCAGCAAGGAAGCTTTATAGAGCTTATATGGGCGACGGCATATCAGTTGATAAAGATGACATCTACAACATAGCAGACCAGAGGGTATTGGGAGATGAGAGGTTTATAGAGAAGGTGATGGATATGTGTGATGTTGAGCTTGTCCATGAGAAGAGAGAAAGAGAATACACGTTGGATGAGATAGCAAAAGTGGTGGAGAAGGTTCACGGGATCACATTAAAACAGATAAGGCAGAAGAGCAAGGCGAGGGATATATCAATAGGGAAGAAGATATTGACGATCGCGGCGAGGGAGTATAAATATAAGTGCAGCGAGATTGCGGCATTCATCAAAAAAGACCCTGCCATAGTTACGAGATATCTGAAAGAGAAGGAAGACATGAAAGAAGATGTTGATGTTTTGATAAGGATGCTGAAGAAAAATAGGGCAAATGTCAATAGTCAAGTCTGACCCCATACATCTTCCCAATTCTTTTATTTTTTCCCTCTCTCGGGTATAATTAATACTCTTTTCTGGAAAGATCAGATAAATCACATAAACAGGAGATATGACATGAAAGTTATTTTAAGAGAAGATGTTGAGAATCTTGGCACGATCGGCACCGTGCTTGATGTAGCAAAAGGCTACGGCAGGAACTACCTTATACCCAAAAACCTTGCGGTAGAGGCGAATCCGAAAAACATCAAGCAGTTTGAACATGAGAAGAAGAAGATCGAGTCAAAGGCAGCAAAGGTTGTTAAGAACTGGAAGGATCTTGCTACAAAGCTGTCCTCCATATCGGTTGCTATAGAGGCACAGGCCGGTGAAGAGGACAAGCTCTTCGGCGCGGTTACAGCTGCGGATATTGCTGAAGCTGTTTTAAAGCAGGGAGTTGAAATAGACAAGAGAAAGATCGTTCTCGCTGAGCCTATCAAACGCCTTGGTTCCTATGAACTGCCTGTAAAACTTTATAAGGATGTCACCACAACCATAAAGCTGGAAGTCAAAAGAACAGAAACATAAATGTTTGAACGCGCTCAGGACGATAAGATAATAAAATTCCCTTCCGACCGTGTGCCTCCTCAGAATATCGAGGCGGAACAGTCTGTGCTCGGCGCGATAATGTTAGAGAAGGATTCAATCGGTTCAGCCTTAGAGTTCATTACGGCAGATGATTTCTACAAGGATGCTCATAAGAAGATCTACAGCGCCATGCTGGACCTCTATGAGAAAGACGAACCAATCGATTCCATAACACTTACGGAACAACTCACAAAACAGAACCAGCTCAAGGAGGTCGGCGGAGCCTCCTACATAAGCTACATTGTCAGCATAGTCCCCACCGCTGCAAATGTCAGATACCACGCAAAGATAGTCAAAGAGAAGGCTATCTTCAGAAACCTTATAAAGACCTCCACTGAGATCATATCAATGGGCTATGACGGCGATCAGGATGTCGGAGAGCTTATTGATATTGCAGAGACAAAGATGTTCGCCATCAATGAGAAGAAGACGGGGAAATCTTATGTGCATATCAAAGAGGTGCTCAAGGATACGATAGACCTTGTAGACAGGCTCTATGATAAAAAGGAACTCATAACCGGCCTGCCCACAGGATTCATGGATATTGATAAGCTTACAACCGGCTTTAACCCCGGCGATCTTATCGTTGTCGGCGCCCGTCCGGGTATGGGAAAAACCGCCTTCTGTCTTAATATCGCGACGCATGTAGGGATCGAGGAAAAGGCCCCGGTTGCCATATTCAGCCTTGAGATGACTAAAGAACAGCTTGCCTTACGAATGATATGTTCAGAAGGCGAGGTCAGCTCCAGCAGCGTCCGCTCCGGTTATCACAGCAAAGAAGATTACAGAAAGCTTGTCAATGCAGCAGGCAGGCTTGCAGAGGCTCCTATATATATTGATGATTCATTTAACTCGGTCATTGATATAAGGGCAAAGTGCAGGAGGCTGAAGAAAGAGCACGGATTAGCTCTTATAATTGTTGACTATCTGCAGCTTATGAGCGGTGTGGGCACGCATATCGCAAGGGAACAGGTCATATCAGATATCTCCCGTTCAATGAAGGCTCTTGCAAAAGACCTTTCAGTGCCTGTTATCGTCCTCAGCCAGCTCAACAGGAGCTGTGAGATGAGGGAGAACAAACGCCCTGTTATCGCAGACCTCAGAGAGTCAGGGGCGATCGAGCAGGATGCGGATATAATCATTTTTATTTACAGAGATGATTATTATAAAAAAGACTCTGATGAACATGGTGTTGCCGAGCTTGATATAGCCAAACAGAGAAACGGCCCTACAGATGTAGTAAAGCTTACATTTATTAACAAGTTCACAAAATTCAAAGACTTTAGCGGTATTGATAACCTTTAGGTAAAACTGCATAAGCTTTGCATCTAAATCATGATAAGAAAACCCGCTGTAGCAGGAAGTTTTTACTCCTCATCTCAGTCAGATCTCACAGAAGAAGTTAACGGGTATATAGTTCATGACGCAGTAAAGGTCAAAGCGATCGGCATAGTATCTCCGCATGCCGGACTCATGTATTCAGGCGCTGTTGCAGGCGCGGTTTATTCAAGGATAAAATTCCCCAAGACCTTCATTATCCTCAGCCCTAACCACACCGGCCTTGGAGCGCCGATCTCTATTATGGCTTCAGGTCAATGGCAGATGCCCACCGGCAGCCTGAAGATAGACGAGGACCTTGCAAAGAAAATTTTAAAAGCTTCCAGTCTTGTTGAAGAAGATACGCTTGCACATGCGATGGAACACTCGATAGAGGTGCAGCTTCCTTTTATCATCCATTTTTCATCAGAGGTGAATATTGTGCCGATTACGATTATGTCTGACTCGGCTGCGACATGCAGGACGTTGGGCGAGAGCCTTGCCGATGCCATACTTGAGACTGATTATCCTGTCACGATCATTGCAAGCTCAGACATGAGCCATTATGAGGAAGCCTCTGCAGCCAAGGGGAAGGACAGTATGGCGATTAAAAAAATATTAAGCCTTGATGCCGACGGCCTTTATGAGACCGTAAAAAAAGAGAATATCTCAATGTGCGGATATGCCCCTGTAACCGCCATGCTTCACGCAGCCAATAGATTAGGCGCAAAAGAGGCGCGCCTTATAAAGTACATGACCTCCGGCGATGTAAGCGGTGATTATAACAACGTTGTAGGATACGCCGGGGTTATAGTAAAATAAACTCTTCACAAAATTCCTGAATGATCCCGATACTCCGGGCTGGAGGCTTATATGTCAAAAATGGATAATGTTGTCAAAACCAAACTCTCGCTTGATTCTAAATTCAAGTTCAGATGCCATAAGGATATCAAATGTTTCACAAAGTGCTGCAGTAATGTAGAGATTCTTCTTACACCTTATGATGTCCTGAGACTGAAGAACAGGCTTGCTCTGTCTTCGGAAGAGTTTCTGGAAATGCATACGTATATGAAGATAGATGATAGTTCATCGCACCCGTACGCGATGCTTTTGATGAATGATGACAAAGAGAGAAAGTGCCCTTTTGTCACAGAGCAAGGATGCAGTGTTTATGAAGACCGGCCGGCAAACTGCCGTTATTATCCTGTAGGGCAGGGCACGCTCAAGGTTGACGGTAAGAACGGGCCTGTTGATGAAGAATTTTATTTCTTTATTAATGAGAAGCACTGCCTGGGTTTTGAAGAGGATAAAGAATGGACTATCGCTTCCTGGAGAAATGACCAGGAGGTTGATAAGTATGATGAGGTCAACAGAGAGTGGAAGTCTATCCAGATGAGAAAGAACCTTCCCAATGAATCCGGGATTGATGAGAAGAAGCAGCACCAGTTCTATATGGCGAGCTATGACCTCGACAGGTTCAGAAGATATATCTTTGAAAGCAGATTCCTTGATATCTTTGATATAGATAAAACTGTTGTTGAGGATATCAGGAATAATGATGTGGCTCTTATCAAATTCGGAGCTATGTATATTAAGTATGTGATGATGCTTGATCAGACCCTTAAGGTCAGGGACGAACATTTAAATATTAAAGATAAGAATACTTCTGACAAATAATTAAAACTTAAGGAGGATATGTTATGGATTGGGGAATGAGAAACAGACTTGCACAGATAATCAAACCTGACGGGCACTGCTTCTTTTTGCCTATAGACCACGGCTATTTTCTGGGGCCTACATCAAAACTTGAAAAACCCGGCGAGACGATAAAACCGCTTCTGCCTTATGCAGATGCGCTCTTCGTCACAAGAGGTGTATTGCGAAATGCTATTGACCCTGTTAAGACCAAGCCGATCATTCTTAGGGTTTCAGGAGGCACGAGTGTTGTCGGCGAGGACCTTGCAAATGAGGGGCTCACAACTTCCATAGAAGAGATTATCCGTTTGAACGTCTCTGCAGTCGGAATGTCAATATTTGTCGGAACTCCATACGAGAAAGAGACGCTTCTAAATCTGGCACAGCTTGTCAATGAGTGTGAAGACTTCGGCATCCCTGTTATGGCAGTTACCGCAGTCGGCAAAGAGCTTGAGAAGAGGGACGCGCGTTATCTCGGCCTCTGCTGCAGGATCGCTGCTGAGCTTGGCGCGAGAGTGGTCAAGACATACTGGTGCAAGGATTTTGACAAGGTCATTAACGGCTGCCCTGTTCCGGTAGTTATGGCAGGCGGGCCTAAATGCGAGACCGAGCTTGAGGTCATGGAGTTCGTATATGACGGACTTCAGAAGGGCGCTATAGGAATCAACCTCGGCAGAAATGTCTGGCAGCATCAATATCCTCTTGCAATGATGAAGGCGCTGCATGCTGTTGTCCACAAGAAGGCAACACCTAAAGAGGCTAATGATATCTTTAATGAGATAAAGAATAAAAAATAATATTCAGATGAAAGTAGCAGTTTATTACAACAACAAAGATGTCAGGGTGCAGGAGATACCGATCCCAAAGATTGGATGGGGTGAGATACTTGTACGGGTCGTAGCCAGCGGTATCTGCGGAAGCGATGTTATGGAATGGTACCGCGTAAAGAAGACTCCGCGAGTTCTCGGCCATGAGATTACCGGTTATATCGCAGAGGTCGGCGAGGGGGTTGATGATTACAATGTCGGGCAGAGGGTCTTTGTCTCCCATCATGTCCCCTGCAATACTTGCCAGTACTGCCTCAGCGGCGCTCACACCGCGTGCGATACTCTTCACAATACCAACTATGACCCAGGAGGTTTTTCCGAGTACATCCGAATTCCAAAGATCAATGTTGAAAATGGCGTGTATGTATTGCCTGATGATATGACCTATGAGGAAGGCACCTTTATTGAACCGCTTGCATGTGTGATGCGTGGGCAGAGGCTTGCAGGCCTGAAGCCCGGCAAGAGCGTTCTGGTTATCGGAAGCGGCATATCAGGGCTGATGCATGTAAAGCTTGCCAAAGCAACCGGAGCAGGAAAAATATTCGCTACTGATATTAATGACTATCGTCTCAATGCCGCAAAGAGGTTCGGCGCTGATGCTGTCTTCAATGCCAAAGATAACATCCATGACCGCATCAAAGAGGCAAATGACGGACATCTTGCTGATCTCGTTATTGTCTGCGCAGGCGCTCTTCAGGCATCGCTTGACGGCATCAAATGTGTAGAGAGGGGAGGGACGGTCCTCTTCTTTGCCGTGCCTGAGCCTGAGGTGATGGTGCCTGTTCCTATGAACGATCTCTGGAGAAATGAGATAACGCTCATGACATCTTACGGCGCAGGGCCTGATGACCTTGAGGCGGCGATAGATATCATGCGCAGCAAGAGGATCTCTTTCAGCGACATGATCACTCACAGGCTGCCGCTTGAAAAAGCGCAGGAAGGCTTCAGTCTTGTTGCAGATGCAAAAGAGTCTATAAAGGTCATTCTTGAGCCGGACATTAATTGCGCTAAATAAAATTCGGAGGATAATAATATGTCATTACTCGTTGTAGGTTCTGTCGCATTTGATGCTGTTAAAACACCATTCGGCGAAGTTGATGAGGCGCTCGGCGGCTCAGCCACATACTTCTCAACCGCCTCAAGCTATTTTACCGATGTCGCAGTCGTTGCTGTTGTAGGCACTGACTTTCCTGAAAAGCACCTTACATCATTAAAGAGCCATGGCATAGATATTGAAGGCATCGAGCGGAAAGAGGGCAAGACATTCAGGTGGAAGGGCGAATACGGTTATGAATTAAATGAGGCAAAGACGCTTGATACACAGCTTAATGTCTTTGAATCCTTCAAGCCGAACCTTCCTGAAAGCTATAGGAACCGCAAGGTCGTCTTTCTTGCGAACATAGACCCTGACCTTCAGAGAGATGTTCTTAGCCAGGTCAAAGAACCCGCGCTCGTTGCCTGCGACACAATGAACTTCTGGATCAGCGGAAAGAAAGACTCGCTCATTAAAACGCTTAAGAGCGTAAACATCCTTCTCATCAATGACGGCGAGGCGAGGCAGCTTGCGAATGAGCCGAACCTTGTTAAAGCCGCACGCATAATTATGAAGATGGGGCCGACAACGCTTGTAATAAAACGCGGTGAACACGGCGCATTGATGTTCACGGGCAAGGAGATATTCGCAGCTCCTGCTTATCCGCTTGAGGCGGTCTTTGATCCCACAGGCGCAGGCGATAGCTTCGCAGGCGGCTTCATGGGCTACCTCACCAACACGATGAACTTTGAACCTGCAAACATCCGCAAAGCGATAATCTTCGGCAGCGTCATGGCATCGTTCAATGTCGAATCATTCAGTCTTGACAGGCTCAAGACGCTTGATTACCTGGAGATAGAAGCGCGGTACAGAGAGTTTAAGAGGCTGACGCATTTTGAGGATTTAGGGTAGAGGGGAATCTTTCTTTATGTCCGTTTAGTTTTAGAGCGTTTGGGATGGTACGTTACGCCAGCTTCAGCTACACGCATCCCGCTCCCTTTTTTCTCCGGCTCAAATATCACGCGGACTTTGGCATGAAGGGCTTCGGCAACACGGCGCAGGGCGCTGAGTGAGTGTCCTTCATAGTTTGGTGATTCCAGTCGGCTGATCTGCTGTTGTGAGGTCTTGAGTATCTTCGCAAGGTCTTTTTGTGAAAGCCCGGCTTGCTCGCGGAGTGCTGTGATCTGCAGCGCAACATCCCAGGCCTCGCCAGCGTCTTTGAAGCGGGCGGCAAATGCGGGATCCTTCATCTGCTCTTCTATGTAACGATCAAAATTTGTTTTTTTCATCTCTCCTCTCTATTCCGCCAGTCAAGCATCCGGTCAGTAGCAGTTTTAATATCGCGGTCAGAAATAGTCCGCCCTTTGTTGCGAATACCGTGAACAGCGACAATCCGGCAATTCTTTACGAAAAACCAAAGCACGCGGGTATTGAGTTTGCCCACGTGGCGCAGTTCAAACAGCCCATCACCAAGCGCCTTGCATAATGGTTTGCGGTGATACTGCCGGTTCCGCAGTTTTGCCAGACCTGCTATCACTGATGCGAAATCGTCCGGATCAGTGGCCTTTAACTCGTCCAGGAAATCACGAACAGGACATGCTCCAGTCACTGTCTCATAAAATTCTACCGTAAAATTCATATCCATGTCAACATCAATATTGATGTATGCTCAAATCGCAACCATATGGCAGTTATATTTGCTATTTTAGAAAGCGATACCATTATATCGCACTGCATAGGCCTGTTTTCAAGGTAAGGAATTAACCAGCTTATTCAGGGGAGGGGTTAGCTATTGTTATTAATTGAGTAATCAGCCAACTTCTTTTTTCTTGAGATCGGCATCTGGGCGCGGATACGTTTGAGAATTTCTTCTCTTGAAAAGCCTTTATTCATGAGCCTGTTGATTGCAATTTCTCTATTGCAGTACACGACTACTGTCTTGTCAAAATACTTATCAAAGCCTGTCTCAAAGAGCAGAGGGACTTCAATGACGATGGTTGCTGATTTGTCTTTGCTGTAGATTGTTTTCCTGATAGCCTTGATCTCTTTCAACACTTCAGGATGAATGATATTTTCAACGGCCTTTCGTTTTTCAGGGTCTGCAAAGATGATCTTGGCAATACGGCTTTTTATCAGGATCAGTTTGCCGTTTCTTTTTTGAGTGATCTCTTTGCCGAGTATTTTAACAAGCTTATTGATGATGACCGGACGTTTGAGAATATCAGCGACAAGTTTATCGCTGTCAACGGTATGCGCGCCGAGCTTTTTGAATAGCTTCAGCACTGTTGATTTGCCTGTTCCGAAACCGCCTGTCAGTCCTATGGTAGGCATAAGTGGATTATAGCAGATTTTCTCTATATTCTTGACTTAGATATATGATGCTGATAATATATTTTGTCTGTAAAAATACTATAAATCCTGTCATTTAGTAAGTTGTTCGTGCCGGTGTTTCAAGAGATATTATCCAAGGGGGAACGATGATCGTTGCAATTGGCTGTGACCATGCCGGAGTTACATTGAAAGACGCGCTGCTGCCTGCGCTTGATAAACTTGAATTAAGCTGTGAGGATGTCGGCACAAAAGATGAAGAGTCAGTGGATTATCCTGATTTCGGAGCTAAGGCTGCTGAGATGGTCTCAAGCGGCAAGGCAGAAAGAGGGATACTTATCTGCGGGACAGGTATCGGGATGTCGATCGTGGCAAATAAATTTCCGGGCATAAGGGCTGCGCTCTGCCATGACGCTGATTCAGCAAGGATGAGCAGGCTGCATAATGATGCGAACATGCTGATACTGCCTGGAAGGTCATTGGATAATAAAACCGCATTTGAGATTGTGAGGGTCTGGTTTCAGACTGATTTCGAAGGCGGTCGTCACCAGAGGAGACTTGATAAAATAAAAGCGATAGAGGATAAAATGATATGCCGTTAAATTTGTCTGAACTGGAAAAGGCCGATTCTGAGATATACGATGCGATAGTTAATGAGATCAGGAGAGAGAAAGAACAGCTTATACTGATAGCCTCAGAGAACTATGCCAGCAGGGCGGTCATGGAGGCGCAGGGCACTGTCTTTACAAATAAATATGCAGAGGGATATCCCGGCAGGCGGTATTACGGCGGATGTGAATACGTTGATATTGCTGAAACACTTGCCATTAACAGGGCGAAGGAACTCTTTGGCGCAGAGCATGTTAATGTTCAGCCTCATTCAGGCACGCAGGCTAATATGGCTGTATACTGCGCGATGTTAAAGCCGGGAGATAAGATACTCGGCATGAGCCTCAGCCACGGCGGCCATTTGTCTCACGGCTCACATGTCAACTTCTCAGGGATAGTTTATGAAGGATCTTCTTACGGGGTCGGCAAAAAGACCGGAACCATTAACTATAATGAGGTAAGAAAGATAGCAAAGAAGGTCAAGCCGAAGATAATTGTAGCCGGCGCCAGCGCCTACTCAAGGATAATCGATTTTAAGAAGCTGTCAAAGATTGCCATAGAGTGCAATGCATATTTTATGGTTGATATAGCTCATATATCAGGGCTTGTTGCGGCAGGAGTTCATCCTTCACCTGTTCCTTATGCTGACTTTGTCACATCTACCACTCACAAAACCCTCAGAGGGCCGCGTGGCGGTATTATTATGTGCAAAGAGAAGTATGCAAAGCAGATAGACAAGATGGTATTCCCGGGCATACAGGGCGGCCCGTTAATGCATGTTATTGCTGCAAAAGCGGTCGCTTTAAAAGAGGCGTTATCTCCGGGCTTTAAGCACTATCAGATTCAGATAGTCAAGAATGCGAAAGAGTTAAGCGGAGCCCTGATCGAGAGAGGCTTTAAGATAATATCAGGCGGCACAGACACGCACCTTATGCTTATTGACCTTTCTAACAAGAAGATATCAGGCAAAGACGCAGAGACAGCGCTTGACCTTGCCGGTATCACTCTTAATAAAAATGCGATTCCTCATGACAAACTCCCGCCTGCAGTAACAAGCGGTATCAGGATCGGGACTCCTACTGTGACCACTCGCGGCATGAAAGAGCCTGAGATGATAATAATCGCGGGCCTGATAGACGCTGTGCTCCAGGCTCCTAATGACAAAGATAATATCAGGCGTGTCAGGGATAAAGTGAAGTCTCTATGCAGAAAGTTTCCTGCGTACAGCGACCTGAAAGTTTAAGCGGTTAACTCCGGACTCTTAACTAAAAAATTATGAAATGCCCATTCTGTGGTTTTGTCGAAGACAAGGTTATTGACTCCCGTTCAAGCAAAGAGGCCGATGTTATTAGGCGCAGGCGGGAATGCCTGAAGTGCGCGAGCCGCTTTACAAGTTATGAACGCATAGAGGAGATACTTCCGCTTGTGGTCAAAAAAGACGGACGGCGCGAGGCCTTTGACAGACAGAAGATAATACACGGCCTTGAGAAGGCGTGCGAGAAGAGGCCTGTCAGTGTCGAGGAATGGGAAGCGCTTACAACAAGGATAGAGAAGAAACTGCAGGCGCTCGGCGAGAAAGAGATAATGAGTTCTCTTATCGGAGAGGAGATAATGACAGGGCTTAAAGATATAGATGAGGTTGCTTATGTGCGGTTTGCATCGGTCTACCGCCAGTTCAAAGATATAAAAGAGTTCATGGAAGAGATAAAAGACCTTTATTTCCATAAATGATCTTTTTTGTCCCCATATCACCGCTGCTTTTATCAATCATTTGATCCCGTCTTCCTTGACAATGAAAATCATATAAAGATATTATTTATACAGGTAATATATGTTTGAAAAGTTCACGGAAAAAGGCAGAAAGGTAATCATCAATGCTCGGGATGAGGCTGAGAAGCGTCAGAACGACTATCTCGGAACCGAACACCTTCTCTTAGGCATACTCAAAGATGAAGACGGACTGCCTTTAATTATCCTCAAGAAGATGGGGATTTCCGTGGGCGAACTGCGTATCGAAGTAGAACGGAACCTGCCTACAAGCTCCAGCATCCTTGCCTTTGGTGATATCCCCTTTACACCCCGTGCAAAAAAGGTTCTTGAACTTGCTGTAGAGGAAGCCCGTCTTCTGGGCCACAGTTATATCGGAAGCGAACATCTTTTAACAGGGCTTATCAGAGAAGATGAGGGCATTGCAGGGAAGATACTCAGAAGCCTGGGCGCCAATCTTCTTGCAGCCCGCCAGCTGGCCATTAACCTTTCAATACGCGGGACACAGCAGGCTGTCAAGGAAAAGAAGAGCAAGACACCCGCGCTTGACGAGTTCGGAAGGGATATGACCCAGCTCGCAAGAAATGGCAAACTTGACCCGGTTATCGGCAGAACCAACGAGATAGAGAGGGTGCTTCAGATATTGGGGAGGAGGCTCAAAAATAACCCTGTTATTATCGGAGAGCCCGGAGTAGGAAAGACCGCTATTGTTGAGGGGCTTGCTCAAAGGATAATCAGCAAAGACGTTCCTGAGAACCTTTATAACAAGAGGATCATCAGCCTTGACCTCGGCGCTCTGATAGCAGGCACCAAATACAGGGGCCAGTTTGAGGAGAGACTTAAGCTGCTCATGAAGGAGATAACCCAATCCGATAACATTATACTCTTCATCGATGAGCTGCATACCCTTGTGGGTGCGGGCGCTGCAGAGGGCTCTGTCGACGCATCCAATATGCTTAAACCCGCGCTGTCAAACGGCGAGATACAGTGCATCGGCGCAACAACATCTGATGAGTACAGAAAATATATTGAAAAGGACGGCGCATTTGAGAGACGTTTCCAGCCGATATTCGTTCAGCCTCCTTCTGTTGAAGAAACCATTGACATGCTTAACGGCCTGAAGAAAAATTACGAATCACATCACAAGATAAAAATAAGTGATGAGGCTATCAAGGCATGTGTCAATCTTTCAGACAGATACATCACTGCCAGGTCGCTTCCTGATAAGGCTGTGGATGTTCTTGACGAGACAGGGGCAAGAATGAAACTGAAGATGTTCATGATGTCTCCTGAGCTCAGGGAGCTTGAATCTGAACTTAGAAGGGTCAATAAAGAGAAGGGGCTGTATATTAAGATCCACGATTTTGAAAAGGGAGCCGCTGCCAAGAAAGAGGAAGACAGGATAAGGGAACTCTATGACAGCCTTCTTGAGAAGTGGCGTGAGAACCAGCAGAATGACATCCCTGTCGTATATGAGGATGATATCGCATATACAGTATCAAAGATCACAGGCATCCCGCTTTACAGGCTTGAAGAGAATGAATCTGAGAAGCTTCTCCGCATGGAGGAAGAGCTTCATAGAAGCATAGTCGCGCAAGATGATGCCGTTAATGTTATTTCAAAGGCGATAAGGCGCTCACGCGCCGGGTTAAAGGCAAGGAAGCGTCCTATCGGCTCCTTCTTCTTCCTCGGCCCCACAGGTGTGGGCAAGACAGAGCTTGCCAAGTCCTTGGCCAAATTCCTCTTTAATGATGAAAACGCGCTTATAAAAATTGATATGTCTGAATATATGGAGAAGTTCAATGTCTCCAGGCTTACAGGCGCGCCTCCGGGATATGTAGGATATGAGGAGAGCGGCCAGCTTACAGAGACAGTAAGGAGGAGGCCCTATTCAGTCATACTCTTTGACGAGATAGAGAAGGCTCATCCGGATGTCTTCAATGTGCTTCTGCAGGTGCTTGATGAAGGGGTGCTTACTGATAATCTCGGAAGGAAAATTGATTTCAAGCACACGATAATAATAATGACATCTAATGTCGGCACAAGGTTCACCGACAACATGACTCCGCTTGGTTTTCAGAACGCGGCTTCAGAAGATAAATACAAAGAGATCAAAGATAGAGTTCTCAGCGAGCTTAAACAAAAGTTCAACCCGGAGTTCCTGAACCGCATTGATGATATTGTAGTCTTTCATCAGCTTGAGAAAGCACATTTGGTAAAGATCGTTGACCTTCTGATGATCGATCTCAATAAGCAGCTTCTTGATCAGGACATCACGGTAGAGCTGAGCGATGATACAATAGAGTGGCTGATCGACAATAATTATCAAACAGCTTACGGCGCAAGGCCTATGAGAAGGGCGATCCAGAAATATATAGAAGACCCTCTGTCCGAAGAGATCCTCAGGGGAAGATTCAGGGAATTAAAGAATATCAGGGTTGTTATTGAAGACGGCAAGCCTGTTTTTATTGAGAGCGGTGTGGAAGAGCTTGTATCCAGCTAATTGTTCCCGATGACTTTTCCTGAAATTAATCTTTTGTGTCAGCATCTTCATTAAGGTAGTTTTACCTTTTTATTTTATAGTCTTTTATTAAAGACAGAGAGGTTCAATGCAGATAGAATCCATGACAGGTTTCGGCAGCGCTGAAAAAGGCGATTTCAGCGTTGAAGTGCGTTCAGTTAACCATAAAAATCTTGATATCCATTTTAACGCGCCCTCATATCTTTACCGCCTTGACGCTGATATCAGGAAATTTGCAAAGGATAGTTTTAACAGAGGCCGCATTGATATCTATGTTTCAAAGCTTTCCGGCAATGATAAGAAGATACATATAAATACCAGGCTGGCACAGGAGTATCAAAAAGCCCTGCTCTCATTAAAGAAAGAATTGAAGCTTAAGGATGATGTCGGGTTGAGCTTTTATACAACCTTAAGAGATATTTTTTCATCGGATGATCCTGAATTAAATGTCTCTGATTTTAACTCAGCGCTTCATTCAGCGCTTAAGAAGCTGAAGATCTCCAGGCGCAAGGAGGGGAAGGCCCTTGTGGCTGATATTAATAAAAGGACACTGACAATAAACAAATATCTGTTGCGGATCGAGAGCAGGAGAAAGAAGATCACAACAACCGCCGTAAGCAGCCTTCGGGACAGATTGAAGGATATTATGAAAGATGCTCATCTTGATGAGAGCCGCCTGATACAGGAGGCCGCGATCCTGACAGAGAGATCTGATATTACCGAGGAAGCGGTCAGGATAAAAAGCCATCTCAACTATATGAAGGATATAATCAAGTCCGGAGACACGGTCGGGAAAAAACTGGATTTTGTCATACAGGAACTTCGCAGAGAGGTCAACACTATAGGCTCCAAGAGCTCTGATATCGGGATCACTGTCTCTGTCGTAGAGATGAAGGATGAACTTGAAAAGATCAGGGAACAGGTACAGAATTTACAGTAATTGGTAGAGGATATGAGCGTTAAAAAAACGGCATCTGAAAAAAAAGGGGATATCTTTATTGTCTCTGCTCCGTCCGGCGCAGGCAAGACGACCCTTTGCTATGAACTTCTAAAGAGAATCCCGAGGCTCAGGCATTCGGTCTCATATACAACCAGGCCGCCCAGAAAAGGCGAGGCTGATAAGGTTCACTATCATTTTGTGACGAAAAATAGGTTCATGAAGATGATAGAGAATAATGAGTTTGCAGAGTGGGCGATTGTCCATGGAAATCTCTACGGCACCTCCATAAAAAAGCTGGAAGAGTCAAATAATCAAGGGTATGATATAATACTTGACATCGATGTCCAGGGCGCTGCCCAGATGAGGCGCAAGTTCAGGGATGCTTTTTACATATTTATCCTTCCGCCAAGCAGCAAGGCACTGAAAGAGAGGCTGAGCGGCCGGAAGTCAGACTCTAAGGAAGAGATAAAAAAGCGCCTTGAAAGGGCGATAGACGAGATGGCAAGCTACAATAAGTATGATTACATTATTATCAATGATAAACTGGCAGATGCCTTAAGAGAACTCGAAAGTATCATTATTTCTTCGAGATTAAGAACAAAGAGGGCTGACCTCAGCAGGATAAATAAAATTACAAAATAAATATCTGCAGTTATAGAAAGAGGAGAGAAAAATGGACATAATTTCATTGCCGATCGATGTTGATAAAACGAAGATAGAGGGGAATTACAGGCTGGTAGTTGCAGCAGTCATCAGGGCCAAGGAACTTGCAAAAGGGGTGCCGCACGAAATATACACCAACTCGCAGAAGGTAACAACCATTGCCATTGAAGAGATAACTGCCGGCAATCTTAATGTCCTTATCGGAGACGAAGCGGTAGAGGCAAAGGAAAAAGCAAAGAAGCTTGAACAGAAGCGCGCTGTTGAGGAATCCAGAGAGACAGAGAAATTCCCTGAAGACCTGACCGAACTTGAGAAAGACCTTAAGGTTTATCTTACAGAAAAAGGCGAGAGGGACAGCAAAAAGGTCATTGAAGAGATCTTCGGAGATGGCAAGAATAGTGACTGATGGGGAAAAATATACTCCTTTGCGTCACAGGCAGTATCGCCGCATATAAATCTGTCGGGATAGCAAGACGCCTGATAGAATCAGGTGCCTCGGTCAATGTTGTAATGACCCGGGCATCTGAACGCTTTATCACCCCGCTTACATTTGAGTCTGTAACAGGCAAAAAAGTATTTTCAGACCTCTTTGATGAGCCCCTGAGCCATATAAGCCTGCCTGAAGATACTGACCTTCTTCTTATCGCTCCTGCTACTGCAAACATAATCGGCAAATACGCTGCCGGCATAGCAGATGATATGCTGACCACGATACTGCTTGCATATGACGGGCCTGTTCTCATTGCGCCTGCCATGAACTCAAAGATGTACAGCAACCCCATTGTAAAAAAGAATATAAAATATCTTTCCGGCCTTGGAGTGAAATTTATCGGGCCTGAATCCGGCGCTCTTGCATGCGGAGATAAGGGTGTAGGCAGGATGTCTGAACCCGATGATATAGTGGAAGCAGTGATAAATGAACTTTCTGTCAAAGATCTGAAAGGCAGGAATATAGTTGTTACGGCCGGGCCCACCATAGAGCCTATAGACCCTGTAAGATTTATTTCAAACAGATCATCCGGCAAGATGGGCTATGAGATAGCGCGCGCAGCATCAAGGCGCGGAGCAGATGTGACGCTTATCAGCGGGCCTTCTTCTTTAACGCCGCCGGCTGGTGTATCTTTTTATAAGGCCGGGAGCGCCACTGAAATGAAAGATATTGTCGATAAGAAATTCCGTTCATGTAATGCTGTGATAATGACCGCAGCTGTCTCCGACTTCACTCCTTCTGCAGCGAGCAGCAGCAAGATCAAAAAGGGCGAGCTTGCTACTCTGAAATTAAAGCAGTCGCCCGATATCCTTAAGGAGCTCGGTAAAAAGAAGGGCCGGCGGATGCTGGTTGGTTTTGCAGCAGAGAGCAGTAAAGATATAGTGAGCGCAAAAAAGAAGCTGAAAGAGAAAAACCTTGATATGATAGTTCTTAATGATATTACAAAAAAGGATGCGGGTTTTAATGTTGACACCAATATTGTTACGATAATAGACAGAAACGGCAATGCGGCAGACTATCCGAAGATGATGAAGAGCGAAATAGCTGATTTGATACTTAACAGAATGGTGGAGTTATGGGAGACAAAATGAAGGTTTTAGTTATACACGGCCCCAACCTTAATCTTCTCGGACAGCGTGAATCAGAGATATACGGCACAAAGACGCTTCATGATATAGACGATATGCTCAGGGCGCTTGCTGCTGAGCTCGGCGTTGAGGTTTCCATCAGGCAGTCAAACCATGAGGGAGAGATCGTTGATATTATTCAGGGCGCAAAAGAGTTCGGAGCAATCGTCATAAATCCAGCCGCTTACACACACACCAGTATCGCCATAAGGGATGCTATCGCCGCAGTGAACGTTCCTGCGATAGAACTGCATCTCTCTAACATCCACAGCCGCGAGGAGTTCAGGCAGAAATCTCTCATCGCACCTGTCGCAGCCGGGCAGATCTCGGGCTTTGGATATAACAGTTACCTTCTTGCTCTCAGAGCTGCGGTATCAATTATAAATGCAAAACAAGGCAGCTCTTAAAAAGCTTATCCCGAAACTTTGTGTTGACGGGATACTCATTACTAACCTCGTCAATGTAAGATACCTCAGCGGTTTCTCCGGCTCATCCGCGTTTATTATCCTGACTGAAAAGCATTCCATTTTCGTCACCGACTTCCGCTACAAAGAGCAGGCTGCAAAAGAGATTAAGGGCTTCAGGATAATAATTGAAAATAGCGAAAGGCCGAAAGAGATAAAAGCACTTTGCATCAAGTTCGGGATAAAGACGCTTGGTTTTGAAGCGGACGACCTGAAATATTCTTTTTATCAAAAACTTCTGAAGAATAAGATAAAGCTTAAGCCCCTGAGTAATACCGTAGAATCACTTAGGATCATTAAATCAGACTATGAGCTGTACAATATCAGAATAGCTGTAAAAAGGGCTGAAAGGGCATTCAGAAGGCTTTTACCACATATCAAAAAAGGTGAAACTGAGAGGGCGCTTGCACTGCGGCTTGAGGGTCATCTGAGGGACGAAGGCTGCGAAAAACTTCCATTCGGGGCTATAGTGGCATCCGGGCCGATGTCTGCATTTCCTCATGCCAGGCCGACTAACAGAAGGCTCAAAGCCGGTGACCTGGTGGTATTTGACTGGGGTGGCGAGTGTGAAGGGTATTTTTCCGACATGTCCAGGACAGTTTTGCTTAACGGCAAAAATCTTGATAATCAGAGATTTGTATACTCTGTTGTGTTAGAGGCACAGAAGAGGGCCATCAAAGCTGTAGGGCCGGGAGTGATGTCATCTGCCATTGACGCAGCAGCAAGGGACTATATGAAACAGGAGGACCTTGATGATTTTTTCGGCCATGCAACGGGGCACGGCGTCGGTCTTGCAATTCATGAAAAACCTGTAGTATCATGGCGGAGCAAAGATGCCGTGGAAAATGGTATGGTATTTACTGTAGAACCGGGGATATATATACCGGACTTTGGCGGGGTCAGGATAGAGGATATGGTTGTTGTAACAAAGAGCGGCGCCGAGGTGTTGACCGGGCTGCCGAAGAAATTAAGAATAATATAGAGGTGAATAATTGATAACTACAAGCGAGTTCAGAAAAGGGGCCAAGATAGAGATAAAAGGGGCCCCGCACGAGATAGTAGAATTTCAGCATATAAAGATGGGAAGAGGCGGCGCAATCGTCAAGACAAAGGTCAAGAACCTCAAGACCGGCAGCATCTTTGAGGAATCCTTTAAGGGCGGGGAGAAGGTTGATACGCCCAATCTTGAAGAGAAGTCGATGCAGTATCTTTATAAGCAGGATAACTTATATTACTTCATGGATACGGAAAGCTATGAACAGTTTCCCCTGACCCTTGAGCAGCTGGGAGACGCGCTGAAGTTCATAAAAGAGAATATGACCGTCAAGATCCTATATTACAAAAATGAACCGCTTACAGTGGATATCCCGTTATTTGTAGAGCTGAAGATAGAGAAGACCGACCCCGGATTTAAAGGCGACACGGCAAGCGGAGGCAGCAAGCCCGCAGTGCTTGAGACAGGGGCTGTAGTAAAGGTCCCGTTCCATATAAATGAAGGCGATATCATAAGGGTGGACACAAGGACATCTGAATATATCGAAAGGGTGAAATAATGGAACTTGATGAGATAAAAAAACTGATTGACCTGCTTAAGGATACGGACGTCACGGAGTTCTCCTTTGAAAAGGACGGGACAAAGTGCAAGATAAAGAAAGAGAGCCACCTTCGTCCTGCCGGAGTTGCACATCAGATGATGCAGCCGGTTACACAAGCGGCGCCTGAGCCTGAGAAACCCGTAGCGCCGGCAGCTGTGGAATCTAACCTTGTTCCGGTAACATCTCCTATCGTGGGATTTTTCTATCCGTCTCCATCTCCTGATTCACCTCCGTTCGTAACGGTAGGCAGCAAGGTTGAAAAAGGCCAGATACTCTGCATCGTTGAAGCCATGAAGCTGATGAACGAGATAGAGAGCGATACCAACGGAACAATAAAGAAGATACTCCCTTCGAACGGCCAGTCCGTTGAGTACGGCGAGACACTCTTTCTCATCGAACCCCTTTCATGAAACTCTTCAATAAGGTCTTAATAGCTAACAGGGGCGAGATCGCAGTAAGGATAATCAGAACCTGCCGCGAACTCGGCATAAGCACTGCCGCTGTTTACTCTGATGTGGACAGGGACGCTCTTCATGTAAGGCTTGCTGACGAGTCTGTATGTATAGGCCCCGCGTCTTCTGCGCAAAGCTATCTCAATATTCCCGCTATCATAACCGCAGCAGAGATCACAGACTCCGAGGCCATTCATCCGGGCTATGGTTTCCTTGCGGAGAATGCGCAATTTGTTGAAGCATGCAACGCCTCAAATATCACATTCATCGGCCCGTCCGCAAAAAATATCCGCGCAGGCGGAGACAAGGCAAAGGCAAGGTCTCTGATGAAGGAGCATAATGTCCCTGTAGTGCCGGGAAGCGACAGTCCTGTCGTAACAGAAGAGGACGCGATTGCAGTAGCCAAAAAGATCGGTTTCCCGCTAATCATTAAGGCATCAGCAGGCGGCGGCGGCAAGGGTATGCGTGTTGTGAATGATGAGAGCGAGGTGGTAAAGATGTTCCATACCGCGCAGAAAGAAGCGCTCGCGGCATTCGGCAACGGCGAGCTTTATATCGAGAAGTTCATAACTGACATGAAGCATATCGAGGTTCAGATACTGGCTGACAATAAAGGAAAGATAATACACCTCGGAGAGCGCGACTGCTCCATTCAGAGAAGGCATCAGAAGCTTCTTGAAGAGGCGCCTTATATATTTTCCAATAAAGAATTCACCGCCAAGCTCGGGCATGCTGCAATAGCTGCTGCCAGGGCGTTCAAATACAGAAATGCAGGGACGATAGAGTTTATCTATGACAAGGACGGAAGCATCTACTTCATGGAGATAAATACAAGGGTACAGGTGGAGCATCCCGTGACCGAGATGGTGACCGGCATTGACATCATTAAAGAACAGATAAAGCTTGCAGCAGGCCTGCCGCTTTCCTATAAACAGTCTGACATCAGATTCACAGGCCACTGCATCGAGTGCAGAATAAATGCCGAAGACCCTGAAAAGTTCATACCGTCACCGGGCAAGATCACGCTCTTCATCCCGCCGGGAGGCCGCGGTGTTAGAGTTGACACAGCTGCATATACCGGCTGGAATGTGCCGCCTCATTATGATTCGCTCATAGCAAAACTTATAGTCCACGGCAGGGACAGGGCTGATGCCATAAACAAGCTCAGGAACGCGCTCAAAGAGTTTATTGTAGAGGGCATCAAGACGACGATACCTCTGCACCTCAGGATACTTGACAACCCGGAATTCATCGCCGGGAACTTCAATACCGATTTCCTTGAGAAGAATCTGAACCCAAAGAAGCCGATCATCACTGACCCTGTTGAAGATAAACTTCACTAAAGAACGGAAGTTATACCTCATCTCAGACAGGGATATCGCCTGCCTCTCACATTCAGCTATCGCGAAAAAAGCGCTTACAGCAGGAGTGAAAATCATCCAGCTCAGAGAAAAGAAGCTCAGCAAAAAAGAGATATTTGCTGAAGCATCATCGATCAGAAAGTTCACCCGCAGTCATAATGCAATATTAATTATCAATGACTATATAGACATCGCCCTTGCCGTTGATGCAGACGGGGTTCATCTGGGTCAGGATGATATGCCTATGAAAGAGGCGAGAAAGATATTAGGCAATAAAAGGATCATCGGCATATCAACTCATTCGGTTAAGCAGGCGGTTAAGGCGCAGGAAGAGGGCGCTGACTATATCGGCTTCGGCCCGATATTCCACACATCCACAAAAGACGCAGGAAGGCCGAAGGGGCTCAAGATGCTGGAAGAGGTCAGAAGAAATATCTCAATTCCCATAGCTGCGATCGGCGGCATCACATCTGACACCGCATCAAAGGTATTGAGTTCAGGCGCTGATGCGGTCGCGGTAGGTTCAGCCATACTCAGGGGAGATATGAAAAATAACATTGACATCTTCTTATCAGTCATAAAATAATCGTATACTAATGCTATGAACTCATTCGATATATTCGTACTTGTAATAATGGGGATCACTGTGGCATTCGGCCTTGTCAAAGGCCTTGTCAAACAGGTCTTCTCTATCATCGGTATTGTTGCGGGATACCTTCTTTCGGTTAAGCTGTATGAACCTGTCTCAAACTATTTTTTCGGGCCGGATAACAGCATGGCAAAAATAGGCATATTTCTCGCTATATTTATCGCCTGTATAATCATTGCCGCATTAAGCTCAAAAGTGATAGATAAGTTTATGGAAACGATCGGGATAGGCTGGGCAAACCGCATTGCCGGAGGCGGGCTTGGATTTCTGAAAGGCCTTCTGATAGTCTCGGTCATCGCTGGGGTTATCTCAACATTCGTAGCGTCTGAGAGCGCTGTAATAAAGAAGTCAGTGACACTTCCTTATCTGCTGAAGGTTGTTGATGCTGCAAACGATATCATCCCTGACAATCTTCAGATCAGGTACAGGGGCAGTAAAGAGAAGTAGGGAAGAACTATAGTTGTTCACCGCTCCTGTAAAATCTGATCCCGACCTTTTCAACCGTCGCAAGCCCTTCCTTTACAGCGCCGTCTATCATCGGCAGGAACGCCTCTATCTTTTCAGCGGTATCGATTATCTCAACCACTATCGGCAGGTCGCTTGAAAGCCTCAGTATCTTTGCGGTATGAAGCCTGCTGTGCGCGCCGAATCCTTCCAGCCCTCTAAGCACTGTCGCGCCCGCAATCCCGCTCTCACGCGCCATCCTGACAATCCATTCATAAAGCGGTATGCCTTCATGCTTGTCGCTCTCGCCTATGAAGATACGCAGCAGATGCCCTGTCTCTGTAAGTTCCATCTCATTCCTCCTTAAATAGCGCGCGATATCGCGTTGCCGATCCAGACTGCGGATAAGCAGATTGTAATATGAAAAATTATATTTGCAAAGGCCTTCACATTTTCAGCATCGCGGAAGAGTGCCATCGTCTCATGCCCGAATGACGAGAAGGTGGTGAAGCCTCCGAGGAAACCTATAAAGAGAAAGAGGCGGACATCAGGCCCCAATACATTTCTTGCCTCAGCAAGCCCGCCGAGAAACCCTATGACAAGGCATCCAAGCACATTGACCACAAGCGTGCCTAAAGGAAAGCCTGCAAAGGGCATGGCGTCATACACCCAGCCGCTGAGCAGATACCTTGCGACAGAGCCGAGAAAACCGCCTGAACCTACGATAATTATTTTAGTCACTATCGCTCTCCTAAATTAAAAATCTTTAAAATTATAACAGAACCTATATTCCAGTGTTTGACATTTATCCTTCACTGTTTCATAATTATTTACTAAAATCAATAAAAACAAGGAGATATCATCACTATGAGAAAGCTTTTCATCAGGTCTTCTTTTATACTTGCCGTTCTGTTTTTCACTCATTTAAGTGCTTATTCCGCAGAAAGCATAAAGCTCGGCATAGCAGGCGCTCACAGCGGCGATCTCGCTTCATACGGACTTCCCTCTGTAAAGGCTGCTGAACTTGTTATCAAAGATATAAATGCAAAAGGCGGAATACTCAATAAAAAGGTTGAGCTATTGATCGAGGATGATGTGTGCAAACCTGAGATAGCGGCGAACACAGCCGCAAAGCTCATCTCAATGCATGCGGATGTTGTCATGGGACATATATGCAGCGGCGCCACAAAGGCTGCGCTCGGGATATACAGAGATTCAAAGATAGTTCTAATGTCTCCGTCCGCCACCAACCCTCCGCTCACGCAGAGCGGCGACTATCCGAACTTCTTCCGCACTATAGCATCAGATGACGCGCAGGCAAAACTTCAGGTTGATTTTGCACTCAATACGCTCAATGTAAAGAAGATAGCAGTTCTTCATGACAAGGGAGACTACGGCAAAGGGCTTGCAGAGTTCGCAAAGAAGTTCCTTGAGGATTCAGGCAAAGCAGAGGTCGTGCTGTATGAAGGCATAACTCCCGGCGCGGTCGACTATTCCGCTGTTGTGCAGAAGATAAAGCGTTCAGGCGCGGAAGCGGTCATCTTCGGAGGCTACCACCCTGAGGCTTCAAAGATCATCACGCTCATGAGAAAGAAGAAGATGAGCACATACTTCATCTCTGACGACGGGGTTAAGGACGACACATTCATCAAGGTCGCAGGGCAGTACGCAGAGGGAGTTTATGCAACAGGCCCGAAGGATGTCTCAAAGAACCCGCTCGCGCTAAAGGCGAACAGCGATCATAAGGCTGCATATGGAACAGAGCCGGGCGCTTTCTTTCTGAACGCTTACGCAGCAACGCAGGCGCTTATGAACGCCATACAAAAGGCAGGCTCCACAGATTATGCAGCGGTCACAAAAGCGCTGAGAACTGAGTTTGTGGATACACCACTCGGGAAGATACGCTTTGATGAACGCGGTGATGCAGCAGGTGTCGGCTTCTCGATGTACAAGGTGAATAAGGGAGTTTATGAGGAAGTGAAGTAAGGCAGGTTAGACATCTCTGATGCGAATCTTGTTAACTGTTATTACAACGAATTTGCCATAAAGCGACGCCCCGTGTTCGTTAAGCACTTTGATCAATGAATCGGTGATACCTTTTAAATCTCTGCTCTCGTATCTCAGGAATATTACGCTTATATCCTTTTCATTTCTTGCAAATACCCAATGGCCGAAATCGCTGTCTTCCGTTAAAAGGATCGCTTTGAAGCTTTTCGCCATCCCAATGACTTCTTCATCTGATATGCCCTGATATTCCCGAAGTACCGATAATACATCAAATGCTTTGTTTTTCAGCGCAATGACTATTCGGAAATCAACATCCTCATCAGCAAGGATCTTAAACTGCAATTATCTCCTCCCTGGAAATAACATTTGCTGAATATGACAGAACCGCGAGAATGTCTTCTTTTTTTAGATGGGGATACGCCTGGAGTACATCATCGATTGACATCCCCTCCGAAAGCTTCTTCAAAATGAGTTCGACTGTTATCCTTGTGCCTTTTATTACTGGTTTGCCAAGCAAAATCTTCTGATCTGATACTATTCTGTCTGTGTAGATCATAAAATTACCTCCTGATTGTGTTTATTTTACCCCTTTCCCTATACAATGGCAATCTCTTATGGAGACATGGCGTTTCAGGAACGGCACTGAGGAAGCGCGCCGGAAGAAATAAACCTGTATCACGATGATGACGGTCAGAAGAATAGTTTTAAAGAATAGTTATAAGACACAGCTTAGTTTTCCAGTGCTTCGATATACTCTCTTACTAACTCCACAACTATCCTTGCATCCTTAGTTTCTCTGCTGTATATACTCCAGTATGTTCTCTGTAAATAATCATCAAGCACGTCATCAATATCTTCCCCATCTTCTTTGATTTCCTCTATGACACTTTCAGCTATGCCTTTTATGTTCCAGTTCTTATAGTTATTTTTACTGACCATCGACTTCCCTCCCTTATGTTAGCATGTTAACATGATAACAATGGTTTAATAGTTTGTCAACATGTTATTTTGTTGACAAGATTATCTTTTTAAATTAATCTAACAAAAAAGGAGGACGATCCAATGGTCAAAAAAAGCTCGACTGCAACAGGCGTTTCAACGGCAAACAAGGTTTTTGGGGTTAGGATGGATCAGGAACTGGCAAAAAAGCTGAAAATTTTGGCAATTAAAAAGAATACGCAGGTTTATAAGCTTCTTGAGGATGCCATTACTGACTACTTAAAAAAGCATAAGGAGCTTTGAGGGGGCTGGAATATCGTCACTCAATCAAAGCCAAAATTGTCCTTCATCTTGCAATAAATGAGAGTGTGAGCAAAGCATGCACAAGCTTTTCTATATAGAAGTTATATCAAAAGGGGTTATAAGCTTGTATAGCGTTGCGATATCTTTGGATTTCACCCTGAATTGGCTCCTTCGTTTTGTTTTCTTTTTAGAAGGATCTGAAGCATTTTCAAGTTTTATACCGGGGTCATAATATACTTTACAGTCAGCAAATGCAGCAAGAAGTTTTAAGAAATCAGTACCTTCACAAAGTCTTACAGTGTTGCCGTAAGAATATTGAAGAAGAGGAATATCCCTCTTTATTGATGGGACATATACCGCCTGATTGTGTTTCCTGTTCCAGTGGTTCATAAGATCGGAAAAAAACCATTCAGCAGCAATTTCGTCCCCGTTCTTTACAAGAGCAACTGAGCCGTTTTCATCTATTATTTTTCTTTTCACAACATCATAGCCTAGAAGTTTAAGACTTAAGCCAGTTGTTGGGTGCAGTTTATCTACATAGTGAACTCCGCCAAAATTATATCGGTCTGCTCTTCCAGCCTTGTCAGCGTATCCATACTTGATTATGAAGGCTTCTACGCCCTCATCTCTGTAATAGCCTCCTTTAGGCTCAGGCGTCATAAGTGTCATAATGCCGCTCTCATATTTGTCGAATTTGGTGACGTGGTGTTGTTTTACTTCCCAGCCAAGAAAATCAGGGTCAGAAATTCCATTAGGGATGATGCCAAGTTCTGCTTCAAGTGTATACCCGCCACAGTTTGGAGCCAGACAAGGCAAAATATGTTTTTGGTTGTCAAGTCTTTTTGAATCTATCCAACCTGCTTTGTGAATCCGCTTTAGCTCTTTTAAAAGTAACGATTTAGAATCCGCTATAAAAGTACTACCAGAAATATGTATTTCGCTGAACACACCCACTTGAGGCAATTCACCAAGAGCAAGAAAGTCCACAGCAAGTTTATCAGATGGTGCTACGACATGACCAAAGATTTGTCCATCAGGCCTGACCCCTATGAATAATAAACGTCCCGCCATTCTTGGTACCATTAGATTTGAAGGGGCATTACTACAACCTTTCAGAAACCCAGAAAACCGTACTTCAGGGTATTGGGGGTATAAAATAAGTTTTGCTTCCGGTGCCAAACATTCATAGCCAGCAGCATCAATCCATGAGAATTGCAGGTACGCCTTGAAAAGTCCATTTTTGTCGGGCTGAATCTCAATATTAGGAAAAAAATTGATGGCTTCAAATCCCATTCCGAGATAAACCTGGTTTTTTGAGTTGTCATTGTCTGCAAGTTTTTTGACAAGGATTCTGGTACAATCCTTATCCGCAAACAACTCAATAAGTCGTTTAACTGGAGAATCTTTATGCATCAACCTCTGATTTCCCGATATTTAGATTTTGATCTTAACCATTTCATAGCTTTTGCAGTAATTTTATCAAATTCCTTTTCTCTATTCTTGTTTGTGCCGCGATAGGAACATTCCCATATAAGTAGAATTCTCCAACCAAACTTTTTCAGTGTAGCGATATGATCGACATCTCGCTCTCTGTTTCCCTCAAGCTTCCCCATCCAAAACACCTTATTTGATGCAGGCCATCTGAAAAGGTGGCAGTCATGAACATGCCAAAAACAGCCATTAAAAAAAATTACAGCTCTATAACGCGGTAATACTATGTCAGGCTTACCCGGAAGCCTCCGGTCATGAAGACGGTATCTGAAGCCAAGAGCAAAAAGTCTTTTCCGTATTTCTAATTCATGTTTGGTGCCTTTACTCCGAATGCCCGCCATCATCCGGCTACGGGTTGACTTATCAACAATGTCAGCCATGAATAATTATAAACTATTCAGGCAGGCTTTCCGTTGGATAAGAAGGGGCTGCAGGTCTTGACAAGCTCTCCTGCCACTGCTGAAACAACAGGAACAGCGACAGAATTACCAAACTGTCTATATGCCTGTGTGTCGGAAACAGGAATTTTAAAACTGTCATCAAAACCCATAAGTCTTGCACACTCACGGGGTGTAAGTCGACGGGGGTTGGAATTTGGGATTTTTATAAGTATTTCGGATCCGTCTTTATAATATCGGGCACTCAATGTACGCGCAACTGATTTTCTGTCACAAATGCCATATCCAAAGCCATTACCCTTTAGTCTGTGCTTTTCTGCGTAATCTTGGAGATATTGCCACAACTTGGTAGAAAGAATATATTTAGGGTCTACTTTTTTTTCTAGAATTTCACTTAAGGTAATTCTCTTCCTTACTGGGTCAGGAAAGCTAAACTTAGGCATATCTCCAAAAACTTTCCTGTCAAACCCGACTATAAACAGTCTCTCACGGTGTTGTGGCACATAGCAACTTGCGTCAATTATGTCAGCAAAAACTTTATAGCCGAGTTCTTTCAGGGTTCCTTCTATTATCTTATAAGTATTCCCACCATCATGTCCCTTTAAATTTTTTACATTTTCAAGCATGAATGCCTTAGGCCTCTTTTTCTCAAGTATTTCAGCAATTTTAAAAAATAATGTGCCCTGAGTTTTGTCTTTAAATCCGTGTTCTCTTCCTAGACTTTTTTTCTTCGAAACGCCAGCTATTGAAAAAGGCTGACAGGGAAAGCCAGCAGTCAGAATTTCATGATCAGGTATTTCATTAGGTTTTATTTCATTGATGTCGCCATGTGGCAATTCTCCAAAATTTTCAAAATATGTTTTCTGGCTCCAACGGTCCCATTCTGATGAAAATATACATTTACCACCATTTACTTCGAACGCTGTTCGTATTCCACCAATCCCTGCAAACAGGTCGATAAAAGTAAATCTGTATTTTCTGTTATCTTTGTCCGCATTCCTGAATGCAAAAAAAGGCTCCTTATCTTCTGCAACCATCATTATTGATTTTTCAACAAATTCCTGAATGCTGTAATTGTATTCTTTGGCTTTTTTGAGAAGCTTCTTGTGTGTATTTGGATTAAGCTTTATATGGATCTGCGGCATTTTCACCTCTGGGAAAGTTATATACCAAATTATACCCAGAGGACAATTGTTTTGTAAAGCTACAAATATATGACGTGTTGATACTGTAACTAAAGATAATTATTAGATACCATACAAAAGTGGGAACAGAAAAACAGGGAAGGGCGGTAATGGCTAATCAGAGGGATTATTCTTCTTTCCCGAATCCTATGATCTTTTTTGCGTTTTCAGCCGGAGTGGCTATTAGCTGGCGTATGGCGTCAAAGACTGCCCTAAACTGCGCATCATATTTCTTTTCCATGGAATCTATCTTTTTTGTGAGTTCTTTGTGAGGGGACAGAACTATTCTTAACCTGACAAAAGACCGCATTATCTCGATATTGACATCTACAGCACGCTTGCTCCTCAGAACGCTGGAGAGCATGGCAACGCCTTGTTCAGTGAATGCAAAGACATTTGGAGCATGCTTTATATTTGAACTTATCACAAATTGTGATAAGTTCATTATTTCTTCCCTATTAAGAGAAAACATAAAGTCATCAGGAAAACGGTCAATATTTCTGCGGACAGCCTGATTCAGCGCCCTTGTTTCAACTCCATAAAGCTCTGCCAAATCCTTATCAAGCATAACTTTATGCTCTCTTATGAGATAAATCTTTTTTTCAATGATCTCAGCAGGGATAATATTGCTCATGGTTTAATTAAAAACTATGATTACGAAAAATTTCAAGATAACGAATTAATCTGTGCAGCAGTTATCCATTTTAATAAAGCACCTGACACGCAATTCCTTCTTTTTTAAATCCCTTCATCAACTCTTTCCCCATATCCGAGAAGAAACTATCCTCCATAGTTTAAAGTAAGAATGAGTCACAGGTTAAGTTATTAGCTTGAAAAATACAATCGGTTATGGTTTTTAATTGTAGTCATGACTGATTTGATACCTGTAGAACTTATTGAGGGGAAAATATATCTGATACGAAAACAGAAGGTTATGCTGGATCAGGACCTTGCAAAATTATATGGGGTTGAAACAAAGGTACTGGTTCAGGCAGTAAAAAGAAATATAGACAGGTTCCCTGATGATTTTATGTTTCAGCTTAATAGCCAAGAGTTTGTAAACTTGAGGTTACAATTTGTGACCTCAAGTTGGGGCGGTAGGCGTTATCATCCATTTGCATTTACCGAGCAGGGTGTTGCTATGCTATCATCTGTTCTTAAAAGCAAAAGGGCTATACATGTCAATATAGCGATAATGCGTGCCTTTGTTAAATTAAGAGATATGCTTTCAACGCATAAAGAATTAGCCAACAAGCTGATCATTCTTGAAAATAGGATAACTAATCAGGACAAGGCGATATACACAATATTCGAGGCCATTAACCACCTGAAGAGCGAACCAAAGATAAAACATAAGAAGATCGCCGGTTTCGGAAAAGATTAATTATTACTTCCTGATATAAACCAACTTCAATAAAGCACCTGACACGCAATTCCTTCTTTTTTAAATCCCTTCATCAACTCCTTCCCCATCTCTGAGAAGAAACTATCCTGCATTGCCCACATCATACCGTGTTCTTTGTATAACCTGTCAGCGTAATGATAGTTCAGCCTGTCTATCAGCACATGATCCACCTTGCCCTTTAATTCACTGACCAACCCTTCGGCACCCGGCAGGACCGGCGCTATCATGGCAAAGGTCTTGATACCTGCGGAGTGAAGTTCAGCTAATGCCTCAATCCTCTTATTCACGGGCGGGGCACCGGGTTCAAAGATCTTTCTAATCTTGTCATCGGCAGTGGTTATTGTGAAGCCGACCTCGGCATCGCCTGCTCTCTTCAGTATCTCAATATCCCGAAGGACAAGAGGGGATTTGGTCTGAATGGTAAAAGGCCAGTTGTTCTCTGCGAGGATGGAAAGGCATTGCTTGGTGATCATATACTTTCTTTCCAGAGGCTGATAAGCATCGCAGACTCCGCTTATCCATACCCGGCCGATCTTTTTCTTCTTTATCTCATTAGCCAGAAGCTCAGGCGCGTTTATCTTCACATCAACAAAATCCCCCCATGGTTCGGTATGGCCTGTAAACCTCTTCATGAACTTGGCATAGCAGTAAACGCAGTTATGCGCGCATCCGACATACGGATTTATGGCGTAATCATAGATTTGGGATTTTGAAAGGATACTCTTTGCGGTGATCTCTTTGATCTTCATTTTTTATAGAATAACAAAAAATGATACCCCTCGTAAGGTACAAACGACACCCCACCTAACCTCCCCTTGGTAAAGGGAGGAACTGACGACACCCCTCTATATCTCCCCTTGTAAAGGGGCGAATTTTAATCCCCTCCTTACCAAGGAGGGGTAGGGGAGGTTATTTATCTTTTACTATGTTCAATCATTGTCGCAATGACACCATCTACATTTTCATATACTTCTCTATTAGTAAATCTAAGAAACTTTATTCCGTATGACTCAATAATTAATTGTCTCTCTTTATCACAAACATCTGCTCCGTCAGTGAAATGAGAGTCACCATCAACCTCTATGGCTAATTTTAGTTCTGGCGAATAAAAATCTACCACAAAATTATTTACGCTATATTGGCGTCTGAACTTATAGCCGTTTAATTGTTTATTCTTAAGTTTAGACCATAGGACAACCTCGGCCTTTGGCATATTATTTCTCAGAAGCCTTCGCTTATCCTTCTCATTGTATTTATTAAATAGCTTTGTCATAACAAAACTAACGACACCCCACCTAACCTCCCCTTGGTAAAGGGAGGAACTAACGACACCCCTCTGTATCCCAGCCTACCGGCAGGCAGGTCCCCTTGTAAAGGGGCGAATTATACAATCCCCTCCTTACCAAGGAGGGGTAGGGGAGGTTATGATAATGTATTTAATTAAAAAGCATAACTGACTAAATTTTCAAGATAATGAATTAACCATCCCCGCCTATTTACATCGTGATATAATACTGAATTCAACTTTGGCGTATGGGGGCTATGGAATACTTTTTTGAGCTTCTGCTCGGGGGGCTGACACGCGGCAGCATATACGCTCTTATCGCTCTCGGGTACACGATGGTGTACGGCATTATCGGGCTGATCAATTTTGCGCATGGCGAGATATACATGATCGGCGCATTCACCGCGCTTATCATCGCAAGCGTTCTAACTGTCTTAGGCTTTAATGAAGTATCCATCCTTGTCCTTGCCTCAGCAGCAGCTGTCATATACTCTTCAGCTTACGGTTTTACCATAGAGAAGATAGCATACAAACCTCTCCGCAGCGCGCCCAGGCTGTCACCGCTTATCAGCGCAATAGGGATGTCCGTATTTCTGCAGAACTATGTGCGCCTTGCCCAGACCTCAGACTTTCTCCCTTTTCCGTCGCTCATACCTGAGTTTGAATTCATGGAGAATTACGAGCATATATTCAGCTCTGCAGAGCTTGCCATACTCCTTACCACAACAGTGGTCATGCTGATACTTACACTCGTCATCAAATATACGAAGGTTGGGATAGCGATGCGCGCGACTGCGCAGGACAGAAATATGGCGATGCTTGCCGGCGTGGATGTGAACAGGATCATCTCAATAACATTCATTATCGGCTCTTCACTTGCCGCGATTGGCGGAGTTCTTATCGCATCCCACATAGGACAGATAAATTTCAATATAGGATTTATCGTCGGCATCAAGGCGTTCACAGCTGCTGTGCTCGGCGGCATCGGCAGTATCCCGGGGGCTGTCCTCGGAGGCTTCTTTCTCGGATGGGTCGAGAGCCTTGCAACAGGGTATGTCTCAAGCGACTATGAGGATGTATTCGCATTTGCTCTGCTGGTTCTGGTTCTCATATTCAGGCCGGCTGGGATACTCGGCAAGTCAGGTTCGCAAAAGGTTTGAGCGTAAATTAATGATCAATATCACTGAAATAAAAAGATCTCTTCTCGCATCAATATGGTTCATCTTCCTAACATTTCCGATCATGGTGATACGCGTGAATCCGGTTGAGAATGTCATTGAGTGGAGATGGCGGAATATGGCGTTGATCGGCGTCGGCAGCTTTTTATTATCTTTTTTATGGAGATGGATGATAAAGAGAAAAGAAGCGGGCATTAAGAATGAAGCCTCAGGAGAGGCGGCAGGTATTACAATATTTCATAAGCTCAAGAGCAGGCCTGCCTTATTTATCCCGTCAATCGGTTCTCTCATTGTATTAACCGCATCATTTCCATTTCTCTTTTCTGCATATCAGGTAAATATAATGACCACGGCGCTGATGTATGCGGTGCTCGGGCTTGGGCTTAATATTGTTGTCGGGCTTGCAGGACTGCTTGACCTTGGATATGTGGCGTTCTACGCGGTGGGCGCTTACAGCTACGCACTTATAAATCTTCACTACGGCCTCGGCTTCTGGACCGTCCTGCCTGTGGGGGCTTTATTAGGAGCGCTCTTCGGCATACTGCTCGGATTCCCTGTGCTTCGGCTGAGAGGTGATTATCTTGCTATAGTGACACTCGGCTTCGGCGAGATCATACGGCTGATTCTTGAGAACTGGAACGCATTCTCGTTCGGCCCGAGCGGGATCGCGAATATACCGCGGCCGTCTTTCTTCGGCATCGACTTATCACTTCAGTCAGCGACAACATACATCTACTTCCTGATGATCTGCCTCGCGCTCTTTACCGTTATCGTCGTCAACAGACTTTCGGACTCGCGCATTGGCAGGGCATGGCTTGCCTTGCGGGAGGATGAGATGGCGTGCCAAGCGATGGGCATAGACAAGACAAAGACAAAGCTCTCGGCATTTGCTTTGGGCGCGACATGGGCAGGAATGATGGGGGTGGTATTTGCGGCCAAGACGACATTTATCAATCCCGCCAGCTTCACATTCCTTGAATCAGCGATGATCCTGTGCATAGTAGTGCTCGGCGGCATGGGCTCGATGATCGGGGTTATTACCGCGGCTTTCATACTTATACTTCTGCCCGAGTATCTGAGGGCATTCTCTGAATACAGGATGCTCGTCTTCGGCGCGGTACTTGTCATCATGATGGTATTCAGGCCGCAGGGGTTAATAAGCAATGTGCGGCGCACTTATAGGTTTGATAAGACAAAAGATTAATAAGGTAGATATTACTTAATTCATTATTAATATTGTCATTCCGGCTTGTCCGGAATCTATCTTTAATGTAAATAAGGGGAAGATTCCGGACAAGCCGGAATGACACGAATACAGTTATGGATATTAATTCAATGGATATCGCGCTTTCAGTAAACAAACTTACAATGGATTTCGGCGGGATCAGGGCGCTGGACCATCTTGACCTTGATATTAAAAGGGGCGAGATACTTGCGCTTATCGGCCCTAACGGAGCCGGCAAGACAACATTCTTTAACTGTATAACCGGATTATATGAGCCATCTGAAGGAGAGATATTCATATCTCCGCCTGAACAAAAGAGGGAGAAGATCAACGGTCTGAAGCCGAACATCATTACAAAGCTTGGCATGGCGCGCACATTCCAGAATATCCGCCTCTTTCCGAATATGACAGCACTTGAGAATGTGATGATAGGACGTCACTGCCGAACCCATTCAAGGATCATCGGAGCTCTCTTCAGAGGCAGCTCTACAATGAATGAAGAGAGGGAGAGCGTCAGGAAGAGCTATGAAATGCTCGAAAAGACGGGATTAAACTCATATGTGAACGAGGCTGCAAAGAACCTTCCATACGGCGCGCAGAGGCGGCTTGAGATAGCGCGTGCTCTGGCTACAGAGCCTTTTCTGCTGCTGCTTGACGAACCTGCCGCAGGGCTCAACAGCAGTGAGACAATGGAGCTTGATAATATGATAAAGGCTATCAGGGACGAAGAGGGCATATCCATCCTCCTTATCGAACATGATATGAAGCTTGTGATGAGCATATCCGACCGTGTTGTTGTCATGGACTATGGAAAGAAGATAGCCGAGGGCGCTCCTGATGAGATAAGGAATGACCCTGTTGTGATAAAGGCATATTTAGGAGAGGATTTCGTTGCTTAAGCTGATCGATGTAAACACCTTTTACGGAAATATTCAGGCCCTGAAGGGAGTCAATATCAATATCTCAGAGGGAGAGATAATAACCCTCATCGGCGCAAACGGAGCAGGCAAGACCACAGCCCTCATGTCCATTTCAGGCCTTGTGCCTCCAAGGTCAGGCGGGATATTTTTCTTCAGCAAGCCCATTCATAATGTGAGCCCTGATAAGATCGTGTCGCTCGGCATATCACAGGTGCCTGAGGGGCGGCACATATTCCCGCAGCTGACCGTCATGGAGAATTTGCGCATGGGCGCTTTTTTGCGCAGGGACAGAGACGGGATAAAGAAAGACCTTGAATACATATTCGATCTCTTTCCGATCCTCACATCAAGGCGCCATCAAACAGGTGGAACGCTGAGTGGCGGCGAACAGCAGATGCTCGCAATTGCAAGGGCGCTCATGGCAAGGCCAAAACTTCTTCTGCTTGATGAGCCTTCGCTCGGGCTTGCTCCAATGATAGTAAAGCAGATATTTGAGATCATACGAAAGATCAACAAAGAACACGGGACCACCGTATTTCTTGTTGAGCAGAATGCAAACCTCGCGCTTCAGACAGCTCACAGAGGCTATGTAATGGAGAACGGCAGGGTTGTGCTTGAAGGCTCTGCCGGTGAACTGCTTTCAAATGAGGATGTAAAAAAGGCATATCTCGGCTTTTAATACAGAATTGACTTTCACCTGAATTCTGATAAAATGCCTTATATGATTTTCATCATAGTTATATGCCATAGACTATAATATATTATGCTTAGCATATGCGAGGAGGAATAAGATGGATATACTTCAGGCGATCAAGGAAAGACGCTCGATCAACTTTTTTGAACCTGGTCAGGATATTTCAGAAGCAAAGCTCAGGGAACTCATTGCGCTGGCAAACCTTTCACCGTCCTCATTCAACCTCCAGCCCTGGCGGGTTGTGGTAGTGAAAAATGCTGAAAGGAAAAAGACTTTAAGAAAGTGCGCCTTTGACCAGCCCAAGGTTGAGGAGGCGTCAGCTGTCCTCATAATCATCGCAGACCCGAATGCTGTAGAGGATAACAGCGGCAGGGTGCTTGACAGCTGGCAGGAGCTTGGATTTATGAAGCCTGAGATGCGCGAGACATATCTTGGGATGATGAAGAATCTTTATGGTGATGTTGACAGTATCACGAGAAAGATCTTTGCCGCAAAGAATGCCGCTCTATTCGGGATGAACATTATGTTGGCGGCTAAAGGGCTTGGGCTTGAGACGCATCCCATGGATGGTTTTGACGGGGAGGCGGTAAAGAAGGAGTTCGGCATTCCTGAAGACAAGATAATCCCAATGCTGATTGCTGTTGGAAATTTAAAGTCAGGTATAACCCTTCTCCCAAGGGCGTTCAGGCGGGATATCGACGAGTTCACAGGTTTTGAATCCTATAAATCGTAAACCTTAAAAACCGGAGGAATGATGAAAGCTGTTCAGATAGCAATTAAGATGGAGACTGACGCGATCAATTTTTATAAGGAGGCAGCGGCAAGGACATCTTCGCCGGTCGGGGAGAAGATGTTCCTGTCAGTTGCAGAAGATGAAAAAAGGCATCTGCTGATGCTTTCCAAAATATTTAAAGGCGAGGACATCATTATAGAAGATGTTAATCCCAAAGATAATATCAGGACTATCTTCGAGGCCATGAAGGACGAGATGATGCAGAGGGTCAAAGCGACTGATGATGAACTTGAGGCTTTTAAAATTGCCATGCAGATGGAGAAGGATGGGATAGAGTTCTACAGGAAGGCAAAACTCGGAGCAGGGTCAGATCTGGAGAGATCTTTGTTTGAAAGGCTGATCGTTGAAGAGGCGCATCATTATGACATCTTTGCAGAAACATACTCATTTCTGCTTGATACCGGGAATTGGTTCTTGTGGGATGAGCAGGGCATTATTGAAGGATAGTTGTTTTAATTATATATATAGGAGGAAGATAATGAAATATTCGATTCAGGAGATAGTTGAGCAGGCAATACAGACAGAGAAGCTCGGATATGAGTTTTATACAACTCTGGCTGAAAAGTTCAGAGATGATGGTAAGCTCTGCGGGCTTTTTGAACTGCTGGCGGGGCAGGAACTTAAGCATGAGCAGGTCTTTATCGGCCTGAAAGGTCAGATCTCTACCAAGAGCCTTGTTGACTGGGATGAAGCGTCGCACTATCTTAGAGCCATAGTTGAGTCTGAGTTCTTTCTTGGAAGTAAAAAAGCGCTGCCGTCACTGCAGAATATTAAGACAGGCAATGATGCCCTGCGCCATGCAATGTTCTTTGAAAAAGAGACGCTTCTTTATTTTTACAGCATGCGAGACCTTGTGATAGAGTGGAAGGTGGTTGACGAAATTATTAACGAAGAGAAGTCCCACATAAAACAGATCTCTCAGATGATGAGATAATTTCAATAATGGACTACACAATAAAGATAGGCGGAGAGGCAGGGCAGGGGATACAGACCATCGGCGGCTCTTTGGCAAAGGCCCTCTCCAGGTCCGGCTATCATGTCTTCACCCATCAGGACTATGAGTCCCGCGTAAGGGGCGGGCACAATTTTTACCAGATAAGGTTTTCAGACAAACCTGTTTCAGCTATCAGAGAGAAGGTTGATATACTTGTTGCGTTTGATACAGAGAGCATTCTCCGCCATGAGACAGAGCTTACCGTAAACGGGATCATTATATATGACTCCTCATTTCACAAGCAAAAACATAATGAGCCGTATTTCCTTGACGTTCCATTCTCTGATCTTGCTTTAGAGCATGGCGGCAATAAGATCATGCTCAATACCGCAGCGACAGGCGCTGTGCTTGGTATGCTCGGCATTGAGACTGAAATTCTTATCGGATTAATTAAGGAAGATTTTAGAACAAAGGGCGATGAGATAATCAGCGGGAATATTAAGGCTGCAGCTGCAGGCCATGAGTATACAAAAAACAAATGCGCTAAATGTTCATTCACAATAACGGAACCGTCAAATAAGAAGATGCTCATCAACGGTACAGAAGCTATAGGCTTGGGGGCTATAGCTTCAGGATGTAAATTTTATTCTGCCTATCCTATGACGCCGGCAACAGGCATCATGAACTATATTGCCGATAAAGAGGAAGAGTACGGAATCATTGTCGAGCAGGCTGAAGATGAGATTTCTGCCATCAATATGGCGCTTGGGGCATCGTTTGCAGGCGTGAGAGCTATGACAGGGACTTCAGGCGGCGGCTTTGCCCTGATGCAGGAGGGCGTCTCGCTTGCCGGCATGACTGAAACACCGATAGTCATTGCGCTTGGACAGAGGCCCGGGCCTGCGACAGGGCTTCCTACAAGGACAGAACAGGCTGACCTTCTCTTTCTTCTTCATAGCGGACACGGGGAATTCCCCAAAATAGTCTTTGCTCCGGGTACACCCGAACAGGCATTTTATCTCACGAACAAGGCGTTTGAACTTTCTGAAAAATATCAGGTCCCTGCATTTGTTATTACTGATCAGTATCTTGCTGATACTCAATGGACATATGACAGTTTTGCTTCTGACAAGATCAAATATGTTGACCGCAGGCTGCGCGGTGATGAGCTTACGAAACTGCCTGAGTACCGCAGGCATGCCTTTACAGACAGCGGGATATCTCCTCTTGCGGTTCCCGGAGCTTCAAGGCATCTTGTTGTTACAGACAGCGATGAGCATGATGAAGACGGACATATCACAGAGAATGCGGAGACGAGGAACAAGATGGTAGAGAAGAGGCTCTTTAAAAAAATGCCATTGATAAGAGAAGAGATATCTCCGCCTCTTCTGTACGGTGATAAAGAGCCTGATATTCTGCTTGTAGGATGGGGCTCAACATATGGTGTGATAAAAGAGGTGGTCGATATTCTTTCAAACGAAAAACGCATAGCAATGCTTCATTTCAGCGAGATATATCCATTTCCTTTGGAGAAGAAATTAAATTATTTGAGCTTATTGAATAATTCTAAACTGGCGATATGTATTGAGAACAATGCAACCTGCCAGTTTGCGCGTCTCATAAAGGCGGAGACCGGCTATATCTTTTTTGAGAATGAGATAAAGAAGTACGATGGAAGGCCTTTTACTTTAGACGGACTTTTAGGAGAGGTGAATGCCCACATTAGAAGATTATAAGGGACAGACACCGGCATGGTGCCCGGGATGCGGCAACTTTAATATCCTCAGGTCATTTAATGAGGCCATGGTGGAGATGGGCATAGAGCCACATCAATTCACTATTGTCTCTGGAATAGGACAGGCAGCGAAGTTTCCTCATTACACTAAGTGCAATACCTTTAACGGGCTTCACGGCCGGACGCTTCCGGTTGCGACAGGCATCAGGCTTGCGAATCATGAGATGATAGTCATGGCGGTTGCAGGCGACGGCGACTGCTATGGAGAGGGCGGCAATCATCTGCTTCATGCCATAAGAAGAAATGTGAATGTGAAGCTCTTTGTGCATGACAACCAGGTATATGGATTAACAAAGGGGCAGGCGTCCCCTACAACAGGCGAGGGCACAAAGACAAAGAACCAGCCGTTCGGAGTATTCTCATCTCAGCTTAACCCGATGGCGCTCGGCGTGGCGCTGGATTGCAGCTTTGTAGCAAGAGGATATGCAGGCGATTCAGAGCATCTTAAAGGCCTGATAAAGGAGGCTGTCCATCATAAAGGTTTCGCTTTAGTTGATATACTCCAACCCTGTGTTTCTTTTAATAAAGTTAATACATATAAATGGTATGGTGAAAGGGTCTACCACATTGAGCCTGAATACAATCCTGAGGACAGATTAAAGGCGTTTGAAAGGTCGCTTGAGTGGGGTGATAAAATACCGCTTGGAATAATATACAGGAATAACCGCCATACTTATGAAGATATGATACCAGTCATTAAAGAAAGCCCTCTTGTAAATCAATCCTTTGATTTGTCAAAATTGGAAGCCGCGTTAAAAGAATTTTATTAGAGGATTTAAATGATAATAAGATGCTGGGGTGCCAGGGGCTCAATCCCTGTTTCGGGAAAAGAGTATCTGAAATATGGAGGCGATTCAACCTGTATTGAGGTCAGGACAAAAGATGATGAGGTTATAATCATAGATGCAGGCACCGGAATCAGAAGGTTAGGCAACAGGTTTTTGAATGAAGGCCGCCGCAAGTATAATATCATCTTTACGCATTCGCATTGGGACCATATGCTCGGCTTCCCTTTCTTCAAGCCGATATATTTAAAAAAATCTCAGATAAAACTGTACGGGTTCCCAACCGCGCAGGCTGACATGCACAGGTTCCTGTCAAAGACGATGAGGCCGCCTTTTTTCCCTGTCTGCTTTAAAGACCTTGCCGCAAATATCAGCTTCACTAAAGTATATGAACGTGATCTTCATATCGGATCGGCAAAGATAAGCCGCATAAAGCTCAGCCACCCGAACCTCGGGGTCGGTTACAGGATAGAGGAGGATGGAAAGTCTTTCGTATTCCTTACAGATAATGAATTCACATTTAATCATCCCGGAGGGCTTGGGTATGAGGATTATCTCCATTTCTCCAGAGATGCAGATCTCCTGCTGCATGATTCTGAATATACTGAAGAGGAATATAAAAAGACAAGAGGATTCGGCCATTCCACGTACAAAGACGCGCTCAAGCTTGCTATTGGGTCAAACGCAAAGATGTTCGGCCTCTTCCATCATAATCAGGACAGGTCAGACGATGAGCTTGATGGTATTGTTAAAGACTGCCAGCAGATAATTCTCGAAAACAACTCAGGCCTGAAATGCTTTGCTGCATATCCCGGCATGGAGATAGTTTTATAAAGAAGCCGTGTTGGATACAGAGACTAACGGAATATTATTTTCAGGTGCGGCAGTTTTTCTTTGATCGCTTCTTCTATGCATTTGGTATCGCAGGTTGTGCAGACACCGGAACAGTGGATAGCGACTTCATTGCCATTGATGTCGCCTAATGCAAAATAGCCGTCATGTTTATCCATGAGCCATTGAAGGCTCTTTATGACCTCTGATACTTCTCTTCTTGTCTTGTCCTCAGAAGTTTCTTCAGTCATTATATTCAGGATAGTAATTAACTGATCTTTTCAAAAGCCTCTTTAGGCGCATTGCAGACAGGGCACTTCCAGTCGTCTGGAAGTTCTTCAAACGGAGTCCCCTCAGCTGCATCGTCATACTCATAACCGCAAATAGTGCATTTCCACATAGTCTTCTCCTTTATGATATTAAAATTTCAAATGATATTCTTTTACTTTTTTTGCAAACTCTCTGCCGAACTCATAGCACTTTTTTTCATCTTCTGGATCAGGCTTGTAATTAACCTGTACCCCGGGCTCAAAGGTTTCGAGCCCCATCTTTCCAAACTCCTCATAAGCGTTCTTAACAGCGCCGCCGCCCCATCCAAAACTCCCGAATGCGCCGGCGATCCGGTTCTTTGGACGCAATCCTCTCAAATGGGTAAGGAACTCTGCAACTGAAGGAAAGAGAATATTATTCAGGGTAGGGCTGCCGATAAGACACCCGCGTGACTTCCAGAACTCCTTTATGGCAACGCTCATGGGCGTAGCGCGGAGTTTTATGACCTTGCAGTCAACCCCCTCGTCCAGGATTCCCTGTGATATCGGCAGGGTCATCTCAGCAGTGCTGTGCCACATAGTGTCATAGATTATAGCCACGCTAAGGTCTGACTTGCCATTTGCCATATCAAGGTACATGTTAATCACCTTGCCGGGGTTCCGCCTCCAGATCACGCCGTGGTCAGGCGCGATCATATCTATCTGAAGCCCAAGCTTTTGAACCTCCGCAAGTTTGCTCTTGATAAGCGGGCCGAACGGCATCAATATATTTGCATAGTATTCGATAACCGAGTCCTCAAGTTCACTTACAGACGCGCAGGTTGAGAAATCATCATCAAACCTTGCCGATGAAGCGATGTGCTGGCCGAAGGCATCCTGGCTGAAAAGAAGTTTTGCCTCATTTACATATGTCATCATTGAATCAGGCCAGTGAAGCATCGGTGTCTCAAGAAAGGTGAGGGTGTATTTTCCCGTTTTCAGCGTATCGCCGGTCTTGACAATGTTGATCTTCCACTTTGAAATATCAAAATGCCTGTCTAATCCCTTTTTGCCTTTTTCAGTAATGTAGATGTTAGCGTCAGGGGTCAGCTTCATTATATCGCCGAGAGAGCTTGCATGGTCAGGCTCAATATGATTGACAACAATATTAACGATCTTTGAAGGCTCTGCTACGCTCTTGATGTTTTCAACTGTGACAGATGAGAAGTCATGCTTTACAGTATCAACCAGAGTGAGCTGCTCATCATTAATTAAATAATTATTATATGACGTGCCTCTCGGTGTCACATAACCATGGAAATCCCTAACAGCCCAGTCAACTGCCCCTACCCAGAAAATGTCCGGCTTGATCTCTATCGCCTTCATCTAACCTCCAGCATATTTAACTTGACCTTAATCTTCTACAGTTATCTCTTTCTTTGCTTCCCACATCCCATGCAGGTTACAGCGCTCGACAACTCTTAGTGTGCTCGTCCTGTGCTTGCCTGCCTTAACAAGCGTTACTGTTGCCTCAGCCTTTGAAAGGGCAGGGGTAAGCTCAACCCTTGCATAAGTACTCTCTCCGGACTTGACCTCGATCCACTGTATATGATGTCCCTCTTCTGAAACATGAGGTATCTCGCCTACCTTGATCTTTACCTGGAACGGCTGGCCTGACTTGACCTTGTCAGGACACTCGATCACAGGTATATGTTTCCTCTCACCTTCTGTCAGATTTGCAGCATCCTTTGGCTGGTTTATCCCGCAAAATATTCCTTTTTCAGACATGTTATCCTCCGTTAAATAATTTGAATTTACCCTAAGACTTTATCACAGATCATTCAATGCAGCAAACAAAATGATCAAAATATTATCGCCTGATTAAGCCCGGCACTTCTCACACAATCCGTAAAACTCAATATGATTGCCGCTGAGTTCAAAGCCCATCTTCATTGAAGCAGGCAGTGACAGGTCAAAATCCTTGTGGACATCATGGATCAGATTACAGTTTTTACATATCAAATGATGATGCGGTGACATATTAGGGTCATATCTCTTCTTTGCTGGGTCGATATTCAGTTCATTAATGCAATTACTCTTCTTCATGGCCTCAAGAGAGTTGTAAACAGTAGCAAAAGACATGGTAGGGAAATTTTTCAAGACTATTTTATATATATCTTCAGCTGAAGGATGGCTGGTATTATCTCTAAGATAATCCAGAATAGCAATCCTCTGCGGAGTCAACTTAATGCCTAAACATCTATACTTTTGCATATATTCCCTCCAAGAAAATATATTTGTTAATAATGATTCTAAGAAAGAGTATCACAGCCGAATTAATCAAGTCAAGGGACTATATATAATGAATAACTTTTTAATGAGGATATAAAATGGTTTATAATTAATTCGTGAAAAAAAGTGCGGTAAGGGTTCATATCAAAGGTTTAGTTCAGGGTGTTTTTTTTCGTGCAGCTACAAAAGAGACTGCTGACAAACTTGGTTTGGAAGGATGGGTCAGGAACCTTCCGGATGGAAGCGTTGAAGCGATCTTTGAGGGTGAGCATGATAGTGTTAAAAAGGCGGTGCAGTGGTGTCATGATGGGCCGCCCGGAGCCAGGGTATCTGATGTTGATGAGAAATGGACTGAATATGCCGGTGAGTTTGATGAATTCAAGATATGGTATGGATATTAGAAATCAGAAATATATAATGCGGTATCTGCGTTTGACTCTGACAAATGATAAAGGGATAATAATGCCATGCCTCTAACATTGCTGAAAAAAAGAGACTCCAACAGCGGTATTGACAAAGAGATAGCCCTTCTTTTATCTCAGTTAAGCGGAGACTCTGTTTATGAACTAATGGAGCTGTCAAATATGGCTCGTGTCAAAAATATAGGAAACACTATTGATCTCTGTTCAATTGTCAATGCCAAGTCCGGCGGATGTTCTGAGGATTGCCACTTCTGCGCGCAGTCAGTACATAACAATACAGGAGTTGATCAGTACCCTCTATTTACTAAAAAGCAGCTGCTTGAGTCAGCCATCGCTGCCAAGAGGCTTGGCGTCAAACGCTTCTGCATCGTAACAAGCGGCAAGAGGCCCTCTGACAAAGAGCTTGATGAGATATGCTACTTTGTTTATGAATTAAGAACCCTTGGGCTTCTGCCTTGCGCCACTCTCGGTCTCCTGGATATCACAGCACTGAGAAGATTGAAAGAGGCAGGGCTTCACAGATACCATCATAATCTTGAGACCTCCGAAGAGTTCTTCAATGAGATCTGTACCACTCATACATATTGGGATAAGATAAGGACCATACAGGCTGCAAAGACGCTCAAGCTGTCTGTATGCAGCGGCGGCATCTTCGGCCTTGGAGAAACATGGGAGGACAGGATAGATATGGCTTTCGCACTGAAAGACCTTGATGTTGACTGTGTCCCTATAAACTTCCTTACGCCTGTATCAGGAACGCCGCTTGGCGATATTAATCCGATGACTCCGGCAGAGGCATTAAAGATAATAGCAATATACAGGCTTATACTGCCTGACCGCAGTATAAGAGTATGCGGAGGCAGAGACAAGACGCTGAAAGATCTCCAGTCATTTATATTTACCGCAGGAGCTGACGGACTCCTGCTTGGGAATTATCTGACAACATCAGGAAGAAACCCTGATGATGACATCCGCATGATCAAGGACCTCGGGCTCAAAATCTAATGTCCAGCAGTCCATATTACAGCATAAGGATGAGAGCGTCAAAGCAGGGGAGTCATATCTCAGGCGCTGAGGGATTATATATAAAAGAGGATATTGATAAGGTTGTAAAGAAATATTCTGCAAGGGCATTATCTCATGAAAGAGGCCGGCCGGATGAAATCTGTATCAGCATTGATAAGGTCAAGTGTGACGTTGAAACTATTCCTTCCCTGCCTCTTTGCACAATGAATTCTTTAAACTCCCATTCCGCAAAAGATGCAGCCGCTGTTATTCTGTCATCATCTGGTATATCTGAAAATGCAGTTGTAACAGCCTTTAACATGCTGACCTCAGGGGAAGTCAAAGCAGGCGCGTTCCTTCTTGATAAAGAAGGCAGACATTTGATGGATAACGGTAAAAGCGTAAGGGCAAGCCGGATGGGCATAACCAATACCGCATTCAGGTCTCTATCAGCAAGGCTCGGCAGGCTCGGTATAAACAACGCTACTGTCAGGGAGGCGCTTATACTGGCGAGCAAGGTTCAGCATCATCCCGGGATAATAGCAGAGTTATGTATCTCTGATGACCCAGGCTACACAACCGGATATGTTACTGCCGCAGGCTATGGATATATTCGACTGCCCCACATCAAAAAGAAAGGAGCAGATCATGGCGGCCGGGTCTTCTTTGTTGACGGTGTCAAAACTAAAGAACTGATTTTATATTTGCAAAGCATGCCTGTTATAATAAATAAAATAATGCGCTGCAGGGGGATCGTCACAATAAGTGATATCCTGAGCAATCATTAATAATTTAATAAAGATAGAGAGGAGACGATATGGCTAAACCTGAAGAGATGTGGCAGTGCCAGCAGCTTAATTGCGGATACATATATAATCCGGACAAAGGCGACAGAAAAGGCGGTATCCCTAAAGACACAAAGTTCGAGGATCTGCCTGATGATTGGAAGTGCCCGTCGTGCGGAGCAGGCAAGCATATGTTCAAGCCTCTCGCATAGTGTTCTAACATTTGGTTACGCTTCTTTTATTTTATTAAAACCATATGTATAATAATCACTTGTTTGTTAAATAGTTATTCAGGCGCGTAGCTCAGGGGGAGAGCGCTACCTTGACACGGTAGAGGTCGGCGGTTCGATACCGCCCGTGCCTACCATTTTTAAGACAGTTATTCTTATGGAGGTTTGAGATCATAGAACCGCAGGAAGACAGTAAGGAGTCTTTGGAAGTCTGCCGCCACAGCACCTCGCATATTATGGCGCACGCGGTCAAAGAACTCTTCCCGGATGCGATACTTGCAATAGGCCCCGCCATTGCTGACGGCTTTTACTATGACTTTGACTGCAGTCACTCTTTCACTGAAGAAGACTTCCCTCTGATCGAGAAGAAGATGAAGGAGATCATCAAGGCTAACAATCCGTTCAAGGTGAATGAGATGCCGAAGGATGAGGCTCTGAAGTTATTTGCCGGCATGGGTGAGATATACAAGACTGAACTCATTGGAGAGATACACGATGAAACCGTGACTGTCTATGAGGAGGGCGGCTTTCTTGATCTCTGCCGCGGGCCACATGTCAGTTACACAAAGAAGATAAAAGCGTTCAAGCTCCTTTCTGTTGCGGGCGCATACTGGCGCGGTGACGAAAAAAAGAAGATGCTGCAGAGAATTTACGGCACAGCCTTTTTTACAAAAGATGAACTGCAGAAACATCTTGACTTCCTCGAAGAGGTAAAGAAGCGGGATCACAGGCGTCTTGGAAAAGAGCTTGACCTCTTCAGTATGAATGACGATATCGGCGCAGGGCTTGTCCTGTGGCACCCGCGCGGGGCATCCATAAGAAAGTCTATTGAAGATTTTTGGACAGCTGAGCACATCAGATCAGATTATAAAATTCTATATACTCCCCATATGGCAAAACTTGATCTTTGGAAAAAGACCGGGCATGCTGATTTTTACAAAGAGAACATGTACTCGCCTATGGATATAGATAATCTTGAGTATGAGATAAAGCCGATGAACTGCCCATTTCATGTTGCTGTTTTTAAGAGCCATATGCGCAGCTACAGAGAGCTGCCGATAAGATACGCAGAGCTTGGCACGGTATATCGTTATGAACGCTCCGGCGTGCTTCACGGCCTCTTGAGGGTCAGGGGATTCACTCAGGATGATGCTCATATATTCTGCACAGAGGACCAGATAGAAGAAGAGGTATTGAAGGTACTGGAGTTCACGCTCTTTATACTTCAGACATTCGGGTTCACAGATTACAGCATCTATCTTTCCACAAGGCCTGAGAAGTATGTGGGCGGAGAAGCCAGTTGGGAAAAATCCACCAACGCATTAAAGAACGCTCTGACTGGGAGAGGGATTGACTATACAATTGACCCGGGCGAAGGAGTTTTTTACGGCCCTAAAATAGACATCAAGGTGAAAGATTCTCTTGGCAGGGAATGGCAGTGCAGCACCATTCAGGTAGACTTCAATATACCTGAGAGGCTTGACGTTACTTACAGAAGCCCTGACAACAAGGATTGCAGGCCCATAATGATCCACCGCGCCCTGATGGGGTCGCTTGAGAGGTTCTTCGGCATATTGATAGAACACTATGCAGGCGCATTTCCGTTGTGGCTCGCCCCTGTGCAAGTCTCTATTTTAATTATTTCCGAAAAGCATATTGAATATGGAAAGACTCTGCTTAAATCAATGCTTAAAGAAGGGATAAGAGCAGACCTCGATGCAGAGAATGAAAAGATAGGTTATAAGATAAGAAGAGCTACTATGTTAAAAACACCGTATCTGTGTATAATAGGTGACAAAGAATTAGAAAACCAAACTGTAAATATAAGGAAAAGAACCGAAGAGGGATCTATAGAGATGCCGCTTGACAGGTTTTTGTCGACACTTAAAATGGAGGTGGATGATCGCAGGTAATAAAATAACCAGAAAGGGCGCTGACACAAAAGGCTTGAGGATCAACAGGCGGATTCGTGCAAGAGAACTGATGGTGATTGACAGCGACGGGACGCAGCTCGGTCTTTTAAGTGTTAACGAGGCGATGAAGATCGCGATTGATCAGGACCTTGACCTTGTTGAGGTTTCACCAAACACAAATCCGCCGGTATGCAAGATTCTTGACTATGGCAAGTATCTCTACCAGTTGAATAAAAAGCATACAAAACAGAAGACGATCACATTAAAAGAGATCAAGGTCAGGCCTCAGACAAGCGAGCACGACCTTGAATTTAAGATAAAGAACGCCAGGAAGTTCATTGAAGAAGGGAACAAGGTCAAAGTATCAATGATGTTCAGGGGCAGAGAGATAGTTTATGCATCCAAGTTTTCAACGAACATATTTGACCAGGTATGTTCAGCTCTGGCTGATATTGCAATTATTGAAATGAGAGCAAAGATGGAAGGGCGACGCATGATGCTGGTTCTTTCCCCTAAATAATTTTATACAGAAACCAAGGAGGAAGCTGTTTTGCCAAAAATAAAGACACACAGAGGGGCTGCAAAAAGATTCAGAAAGACAGGCACAGGCAAGTTTAAGAGAAATAAGGCGTTTGCCAGTCATATGATGACATGCAAAAATGCCAAGACAAAGAAGAAGCTGAGACAGGGATGTATGGTTCATGATGCCAACCTTGACGCTGTTAGAAAGATGTTGCCTTACTAACTTCTTAACCGCTGATAAGCAATGGTTTAATTGCCGGATCCTCAGTATGCATCTATATTTTCATTCATAGATGTTATCTGTCATTTTTCCATAACTATTGTCTGTTTTAAAAAATATATAATTTACTGTATAATAAGCAGTCAATTTATATAACAAATAATTTTTAAGTATATGCAGGAGGAAAAGATTCATGCCAAGAGCAAAAGGTGGTTTTAAAACTAACAGAAGAAGAAATAAAGTGCTCAAGATGGCCAAAGGCTATTACGGGGCAAGAAGCCGTCTGTTCAGGGTGGCGACGCAGGCCGTTGACAGGGCTTTGCTGAACTCATATAAAGACAGGAGGCTCAAGAAGCGGGATTTCAGGTCTTTGTGGATAGTACGAATAAATGCTGCAGTCAGGGCTTTGGGATCTACTTACGGCCAGTTTATGAACAGCCTCAAGAAGCTTAATGTTCAGATGGACAGAAAAGTTCTTGCGGATATGGCCTATCACGACCCGAATTCTTTTTCCCAGCTTGTTGAGATGACAAAAAAAGCTGAATGACAAGTGAAACAGGTTCCATAAAGAATCTTGCCATAAAAGAAATAGAAAAAGCCGATACCCTGAATGCCCTCCAGACCCTGAAGATAAAATATCTGGGAAAGAAGGGCATACTCACCGAAAAATTAAAAGCTATCAGTTCAGTCCCCAGTGATGAGAGACGCGAATACGGACGCGTCATCAATGAAACCAAGAATGAACTGGAAGAACTCTTCAGCAAGCTTGAAAACTCATTCAGCACAATAGAACTCAACAGAAAGCTGAATAGTGAACGGATCGATGTAACCATCCCAGGCAATTATATCCCGTTTGGCCATCTTCACCCGATCACCCAGGTTCTTGATCATATTGTAAATATATTCGTCACGCTCGGCTTCACTGTTGAGGAAGGGCCTGAGATAGAGCTGGATTATTACAATTTCGAAGCACTGAATATGCCGAAGGATCATCCTGCCAGGGATATGCAGGATACATTTTATGTCAGCGATGATGTTGTATTGCGAACCCATACATCATCTGTACAGGTTCGCATAATGGAAAAGAATGCTCCTCCGCTTCGGGTAATCGCACCCGGGAAGGTCTACAGGTGCGATTCTGACGTAAGCCACATCCCCATGTTTCATCAGCTTGAAGGATTCATGGTAGACAAGAATATCCGGATGAGCGATCTCAAGGGAGTGCTTGAACTATTCATTCATCGGGTATTCGGACCCAATACAAAGGTCAGGCTTAGGCCGAGCTTCTTCCCTTTTACAGAGCCGAGCGCTGAGATAGATATCTCATGTGTAATGTGTAAAGGAAAAGGATGCAATGTATGCAGCAGCACCGGATGGATTGAGATACTTGGCGCAGGGATGATCAATCCGAAGGTTTATGAAAAGGCAGGTTATGACCCGAACAAATACACAGGTTTTGCCTTCGGAATGGGGATAGAGCGCGTTGCAATGCTCAAGTACAGCATTGATGATGTCCGCCTCTTCCCTGAGAATGATAAAAGGTTTTTAGAACAATTTTAAAACTATGAAAGCATCTTATAACTGGCTGAAAGAGTTTGTTGACTTTGATATCTCGCCCGAAGAACTGGCGCATGCCATTACAATGGCAGGCTTGGAGGTCGAGGAGATAGAGAATATTGAAGGTGATACAGTCTTTGATATAGGGATAACCCCGAACAGACAGGACTGTCTGAGCATCAGGGGAATTGCCCGGGAAATATCGACTATACTCGGACTGCCATTAAAAGACGTTTCCGTAAAGATAGAATGCGAAGAAGGCGACGGGCCTGAAATCCTGATAGAAGAACCTGACCTCTGTCATCGATATTCTTCACGCATTATAACCGGAGTCAAGCCTGCTCCATCCCCGGACTGGATGGTCAAGAGGCTTGAAGCATGCGGCATCAGGCCTTTATCAAACATTGTTGATGTAACAAACTATGTCCTGCTCGAGTTAGGGCAGCCTATGCATGCCTTTGACCTGGACAAACTGTCAGGAAGCAGGATAGTTGTTAAGAGGGCTGACGATGCACATAAATTTACCACACTTGATGACGAAGAGAGGCTGCTTCATAATGAGATACTGCTGATATGCGATGCTAATAAATCCGTTGCCGTGGCCGGAGTTATGGGAGGCAAGAACACAGAGGTCTCTGATTCAACATCCAGCATACTTCTTGAGAGCGCATATTTTAAACCCTCTTCTATCAGGAGAACATCAAAAAGGCTTAACCTCCTGACTGAGTCATCCTACAGGTTTGAGAGGGGCATTGATAAAGAAGCTGTAACGCTCGCTCTGGACAGGGCAGCACAGCTGATATCAGAACTTGCCGGAGGCAAGGTAACCAAAACAACTGATATTTATCCGACACAGTTTAAGCCTGAAGAAATATCGCTCACCTTTGAGAAGATAAATTCACTTATCGGCGTTGATATAGATAAAGCATTTGTTGAAAAGACACTTAAGAGTCTCGGTTTTGATCCGAAGATATCCGGTGATGTGATTACCGTTACGCCGCCAAGCTTCAGGTCTGACGTGAGCATGGACGTGGATATAATTGAGGAGATAGCAAGGCTATATGGATATGATAATATTCCATCAACTCTCCCGGTAATGCAGATGAGCTCTGCTCCTGAGCACCGTTCCCAGGAGTTTGTCAGGTCACTGAAAACATCTTTTGCGCAGTCAGGCTATTATGAAGCAATCAACTACAGCTTTCTCAGCCCTGAAATAATTGAGAAAATAATGCTTTCTTCTGATGACAAAAGGCGAGCGCTTGTTTATATAAAGAACCCTCTGAGAAAAGAGGAGTCTGCAATGAGGACTACCATTGTGCCGGCGCTGCTGAATAATGTGAGCGTAAACCTGAATCGCGGCGAAAAGATGATAAGGTTTTTTGAGATATCAAAGATCTTTCTCTCCTCAGATGATAAACTGCCTAAAGAGATACTTCAGCTGGGAGCGGTATTCCGCAAAGAAAAGACTGCATCAATATATGAGAACAGACATGAAGGATTTTATGACATCAAGGGTCTCTTTGAAAATATATTGACTGATTTAAATTTAAAGAATGTATCTTTTGAGCATGGAACAACCGCGCCTGAGCCATATCTTCATCCCGGAAAGTCATGCTCGATTATGATCGGTAATGAGAGGGTAGGGAGCATGGGAGTTCTCCATCCCGGAGTTGCAAAGGAATTTGATATAAAAGGCGACATAACTATTGCTGAGCTGTATGACTTAAGTATGATACTTGATGCGATTCCTTCAGGGATAACATATAAACAGATGCCAAAATTCCCTTATGTCGAGAGAGATGCCGCATTGATAGTGGATGATAGTACAACCGTTTCTGACATTAGAAAAGTCATAATGAATGTTGAATCAGATATTATTGACTCTATGACCCTCTTTGATGTTTATAAGGGTAAACCTATACCCAATGATAAAAAGAGCCTTGCCTTTGCGATCAGATATCGTTCTTCAATCAAGACATTGACCGATGATGAAGTGGATAGGCTTCATTCCAGAATAGTCGATCTTATCAAGTCTGAACTTGACGCTGAATTAAGAAGCTAAAAGTCTTACTATCTGCATTCTAATCCTAATATTAATTAACAATCTATCACTCCCAATCCGTAGTCAGGCTTGCCCCCATTTAATAAAGAAGGTATTATTAGTCAATGGATATTTCAAAGAAAATTCTCTCTGACCCTGTAAATAAATGGTTGTTCAAACAGCCCAATAAGCATTTATATCTTGTAGGCGGGTATCTGCGTGATCTTCTAATTGGGAGGACATCTAAAGACAGGGATTTTGTATTTAAAGGTGATGCCGAAAAATTGGCAAGACAAGTGGCAAGAAAGTTCAATGGCACATATATTTTGCTTAAGGAAGGCCTGACATGCAGGATTGTGCTGAAAGATAAGAGTGTTATTGATATAAATTATCTTACTGCGCCTATAGAAGAAGACCTTGCCAGAAGAGATTTCACGATAAACACTATCGCATGGTCTCCTAATCGTGGCCTATTAGACCCCTTTAACGGCCTTAATGATATAAAAAGCAATAAAATCAGGATGATCAACCCTCTTAATCTTAAATCTGATCCTTTGAGGGTGCTCAGGGCTTACAGGTTTGCTGCTCAATTGGGATATTTTATAACACCTGAGACCCGAAGGGAACTTCAGAAATTTGCAAAAGACTTAAAATTCACAGCACCTGAAAGGATCACTGATGAACTTGTAAAGCTCTTGAATAATCCAAATGCAGGCAAACACCTTCAGATATGTATTAATGATAATGTGCTATCGCATATCTTGAATATTGAACAAGATGCTTTATCGAGCAAAATTAGGTTGATAAAGACGTTTGATAGGTCAAATAATACTTTAAGTACAGAGAGTAACTACTTACAATCTGAGATAAGCCAAGGCATGACAAGGTCTGCTATGATAAGGCTGGCATTGTTATTAGCTCAAGCTCATCCTACTATTAAAATGCTGAAATTCAGCAGAGCCAATGCTGTTGCACTAAAAAGGATACTTGAAGCTTTTCATATCTCTACATCTGCAAGGATGGATCAATCTGTATTATATAGAGCATTCAACAAGGCCGGTGAAAACTCAATCGAGGCAGCCGTTTTAATAGGAATAATAATGAGGCGTCAAATATTACCTTTGATCAGGAAAGCAAAAGAGTTTATATATATCAGAAATAATCCGTTACTGTCAGGAGATGTAATACAGGAGATGCTTGGCATAGAACCAGGTCATAAAATAGGTGTTATTTTAACCCAATTAGAAGAGGAGCAATTCAAGGGGAATATCTCCTCAGTTCTTGAGGCAAAGAGATGGATAATACATAATTTAACATAATATAAATTATCAGACGTAAGACACAGTTATACCTTGTTAGAAAATTGTTGTTAATAAGGGTATCTCCTTCTACGAACCGGCTTCTATACTGAAGTTACCTATGATTGCACAATATTTAGGCAGATAAAATATGCTTGTAATACAATAGGTTAAATATACTAATTAGATTGAAAGGCGGAGTGCCGATTAGCCCGCTTTATTTACTTGAGAGCGGGATCAGAAAATGCTTTTTGGTTTACCATAAGTCCAATCTATTGTATGGTCTTCAAATAGTAAGTAAATGTTGCAGTTGTATATCAAGTAGTTGCAAGTGTTTTCTCAACTATTACATCAAGGTTATTCCCTATCTGCCCAGCTTGTCGTTATATTTTATCTCCAAATAACGAATGCTGCTTTATCTCAAGGATCTTTATTCGGACAAGATTCCCAATATCCCCTTTATCCCCACAATAATTCACGATCTTGTTTTTCGCTGTCCTTCCTGTAAGCATATCAGCATCACCCTTGCTAAGGCCCTCTGTGAGTATCTCAACAGTCTCACCCTTAAACCTCTTATTTTTTTCTGATATTATCGTCTCCTGAAGTTCCTGTATCAGTAAAAGTCTCTCAGATTTCACATTTTCATCAATGTGGCTTGGCAGTTCAACAGCCTTGGTGCCAGGACGCTTTGAATATTTAAATGCATATATGCCGTCAAATCCAATGGTTTCAAGGGCTTTCATAGTCATTTTGAAGTCTTCATCTGTTTCACCCGGGAAGCCGGCAATAATATCAGTAGTTATCGCCATATCAGGGACAGCTGACCTTATACTCTCGATCTTTTGTGTGTAATTATCAAAAGTGTAACCTCTGTTCATCAGTTTAAGTATGTTATCAGAGCCTGCCTGAAGAGGCAGGTGGAGATGCTCACATATTTTTGGCATATCCCTCATTACATTAATTAGACGATCAGAAAGGTCTTTTGGGTGAGAAGTCACGAACCTGATCCTTTTAATCCCGCTTATCAAGTGGATATTTTCAAGAAGTTCAGGAAACTCAGATCTTGCAGAAAGGCTTTTCCCGTAAGAGTTCACATTCTGGCCAAGCAATGTAACCTCTTTACAACCATCATCCGAAAGTGCTTTGATCTCATTAATTATATCTTCAGCCGGCCTGCTTCTCTCTCTTCCGCGTGTATAAGGCACGACACAATATGCGCAAAAATTATCGCATCCGTACATAATGGATACCCACGCCCTCACCCCCCCTTCTCTCTTCATTGGGAGAACCTTCAGGTGATATTCAGGATTATCTTCAACAGATACCCTCCCCTCCCCTGTATTTATCCATGACTGAAGACGGTCAATATTATCAGGGCCGAATACATAATCAACATAAGGAAATCTCTTTATTATCTTTTCACCTTCCTGCCTTGCGATACACCCGGCAACTGCTATTCTAAGTTTTGCATTATGTTTTTTTGCATCCTTAAGCCTGCCAAGTTCACTGAAGAACTTCTGCTCGGCCCTCTGCCTTATGCTGCAGGTATTAAAAACTATTACATCAGCCTGCCTATCGTCATCTGACTCTACATAACCGGATTCCAGGAAGATGCCGGCTATCTTTTCAGAATCATTAACGTTCATCTGGCAGCCCATTGTTTTAATGAAGAACTTCTTTTTCAATATGATCTCCTATGCTAATTCTTAATTTATTATTTTAATTCATTAAGGCTTTATATTTCACATAAGGGAAGATAAAAAAAAGCGGATTTGTTTAAATTATATCGAGGATTTTAATAAACACTTCTAAAATAGCGTCTCTGAAACCAGAGTGCCACGTTTACGAGGCCGATCATTACCGGCACTTCCACAAGTGGCCCGATGACCGCCGCAAACGCCGCACCGGAATTAATGCCGAACACAGCGATAGCTACCGCTATTGCCAGTTCAAAATTATTGCTTGCAGCGGTGAAAGCCAGAGTTGCTGTTTTTGAATAATCGGCGCCGACCTTCTTCCCCATATAGAATGAGACAAGAAACATCAGAATGAAATAGATCATCAGCGGAATTGAGATGCGCACCACATCCATCGGGATCTGAACAATAAGGTTCCCTTTCAAACTGAACATGACGACAATTGTGAAGAGCAGCGCGATCAGAGTAATAGGGCTGACCTTTGGTATGAAATGGTATTGATACCACTCCTTGCCCCTGGCCTTTATCAATATGAAACGTGTCAGCATTCCGGCAATAAACGGGATGCCGAGATAGATAAAGACGCTTTTTGCTATCTCTCCCATGCTTACCTGAACGATGCTCCCTTCAAGTCCAAAGAGAGGCGGCAGAACCGTAATGAAGACGTAGGCATATACACTGTAAAAAAGCACCTGAAAAACACTATTGAATGCAACAAGTCCGGCAGCGTATTCGGTGTTTCCTTTTGCTATCTCATTCCATACAATGACCATGGCAATGCAGCGCGCAAGTCCTATCATGATCAGCCCCACCATATATTCAGGATAGTTATGGAGAAATAATATGGCGAGTAAGAACATGAGAATCGGGCCGACTATCCAGTTCTGAATGAGAGATAGTCCGAGAACTTTTTTATCCCTGAATACATCTCCCAACTCCTCATACCTGACCTTGGCAAATGGCGGATACATCATGAGGATCAGTCCCGCGGCAATGGGTATGTTGGTGGTGCCGGACTGAAAGCTGTTTATCAACACCTCAACGCCGGGGACAAAGTAGCCAAGCCCAACTCCAAGCGCCATAGCTGCGAAAATCCAGACAGTGAGATACCTGTCCATAAAAGAAAGTCTCTTTACATTTTGCTCAGCCATGTCATTTCCCCACTACTTATCGCAGCACCTGTTTTTATTATTTATGCTCATAACTTTTTTCAATTGCGAAAGATTCTTTTTAACTGTTTTATCGGGAATTCTTTCAAGGACAGAGTGAATGAGAAACCTCCTGAACAGGTCTGTATTATTTATGCTGTAGTGGACCCATTTACCCTGCTTCCGGTCTTTTATGATCCCCGCCTCTTTGAGCACATTCAAATGGAATGAGATCTTCGGTTGGGACACCTGAAGGGTTTCAGTAATGTCACAAACGCATATCTCACCCTCTTTCATCAAAGAGATAATATTGAGACGGGTCTCATCGGACAGTGCCTTGAATATTTGTATAGTTTCCTGCATAAACACTCATTCATATCAATTGTTGTTTATATGATAATCACAATTATCTCATGTTGTCAATAGGCTGCCATTTAAAATAACATAATTAAATCAATAGCATTTTATATGGCATTACAATATATGAGAGTTTGTTGACTATTGCAGGCACTAAGTAATGTTAAGGAAAAAGTCCGGAATGTTTAAGCAGATTCATTTTATAGACTTCAATTAAAGCCTCTTTTCTTTTTCTGGTTAACCTTTTTATCCTTCTCTCAGCATTCAGCGCATTTTTGAAATATACATATTCCTTGGAATAAACTAATATTACAGGCGATTTGCCTTTCAAATACTTTGCGCCGTCTCCTCTGTTGTGTAATTTGATCCGATTCTCTAAATTACTTGTGTAGCCGGTATAATACGTGCCATTTTTACACATTACGATATATACATGAAAACTGCCTTTTCTTTTTATCTTTCTATGCATGCTTTAAATTAAGAAAGGAGTATGCAGATCTGTTATGACCTGGGAAGTGAAACAACGATTTTTGTGTCTTCATTCAGCCTGCTCTTTATACTTATGTAGCCGCCGTGAAGCAGAACTATCTGCTTCACTATAGACAGCCCGAGTCCAGTACCGCTGATTTTTCTGGAACGTGATTTATCAGCACGATAAAATCTCTCAAAAACTCTCCAGAGACATTCCTCTGCTATACCGATGCCGTCATCCTCTATGTCGATAATTATCTCCTTTTCCTTTTCTATGAGAAACAGAATGGCCGTTCCATTTCTCTTTCCGTACTTTACAGAATTATCCACCAGGTTCTGCAAAACTACTTTGATCTTGAACCTGTCAGCAGTTATCTTAAAGTCTTCGCCCTTTGTATTAAGTTCTATAGTACCGCCTTTTTCTGAAAAAGCCACAGTAAAACCGGATATAACCTCAGCGGCAAGTTCTTTTAAGTCAAATTCACTCTTCTCGATTTTCTTGGTTCCAAGCTCCAGTTCAGAAAGGTTTAGGAGGTCATTTGTAAGGTTAGATAAACTCTCAGCGTTCTTCTTGATGATTGAAAGAAACCTGTCGGCTTTTTCAGGGTCTTTAAGCGCTCCATTCTGGAGTGTCTCAACAAACCCGATTATCGATGTCAGGGGTGTCTTGATCTCATGGGATACATTTGCAATAAAATCAGACTTAATTTTATCCACCTTGCTCAGATAGGACACTTTGGCTTCCAGTTCCTGCGCAAGTATATTTAATGCATCATGAGCTTTTTTAAGCTCTTCGTCAGAAGTTTGTTTCTTAGTGCTCATTACTGGCTAAGGCAGGGATGTTCAGCAAAAAATTGGCGGGCATAAAGTTTCATATAAATTCCAGGGGGTACTATAAATTCTCCTTAAAGCTGTATCCTAAACCTCGTACGGTTTCAATATGGTCTCTGACCGTCCCGAGTTTTTTTCTTAAGGTCTTTATATGGTTGTCAACCGACCTGTCATAGCTGTCATTGTTGTCTGAACTGTAATTAAAAACATCAGCAACTATTTTGTCTCTGGTCAATACGATGCCAGGCCTCTGTGTCATATAAGCAAGAAGTTTAAATTCTGTATAGGTTAAATGTACCGGATTGCCCAAGACAGTAGCCTTGTGTTTCAAGGTATCAATAGCTATATCACCGGTTCCAATTTGCTTAAGCACAGGAGGTTCTAATCTTCTGAGCACAGCCCTTATCCTTGCAATAAGCTCTTTAGGGCTGAAAGGTTTTGTAATATAATCATCAGCGCCAATTTCAAAACCGACTATCTTATCTGCCTCCTGGGATTTTGCAGTAAGCATTATGATAGGAATGTGAGATGTTGCATCGTTATTTCTGATAGAACTGCAAACCTCAAATCCATCCAGCCCGGGCAGCATTAAATCAAGTAAAACCAGATTCGGATGTTCAATTTTTAACAGTTCAAGTGCGTCTTCACCGTTTGATGAAAATACAACCTTAAATCCTTCCTTTTCAAGGTTGTAGGTAATCATCTCTACAATATCAGAATCATCTTCTATAATGAGTATCTTTTCGTTTGGCATATTAGTAACTGATTAAACAATACCAAATTTACCAAGGAGCTTTGCCTTATCTGTACCGGTCAGGTCTGCAATAATGTTTTTTTCCATCTTCTTGATTACATCAGAAGAGAGATTTTCCAGTATTTGATTATTAATGCTTTTTTCTGCGGCCAAAAACCACTTTTTAGCTCCTTCTTTTTTTATTAGCACTTCAATGTCTCCGGTGATCAACTTAATAACCCTTCTCTTTTTCTCAGACTCAACATTATGCGCCTCACCGGTCCCTTTTCTGCCCTGTTTGCCGCCGTTTAATGCGAACCTTCCGGTGCCGTCGGTCACCTTGTCACTGAATTTTCCATGTGCATCAACATTATCATACGCTTTGAGCGGTTCTATCTTTGTGCTTTCAAGTGTGTTTTTTACAACCCTGTATGCTTTGAAATGCCCCTGATCAACAACAATAATTATCATTTTACCCTCCGTAGTTAGAAATATATCATGTCTTTCGCTGTTTTGCTATTTCATGGGCAAATATCGCATACGACATGGCGACATTAAAAGAAAGCTGAGCGCCTTTCATCGGAAGCGTGACCTTCATGTCAAGGTGCTTATCGATACCGTGCCTTATCCCCTTTCCTTCTGACCCCAGTACAAGACAAAGTGGAAAAGGCAGAGAGACCTTATTTATATCTGCCCCATCTTCCACAACAGCACCGACAACCCAGTAGCCTGATTCTTTCGCCTCTGTCAAAGCCTGCGACATATTGCCAACCATTGAGACAGGCACATAATTCTCTCCTCCTGATGCGACATGGAGAACGGTTTCATTAATATCGCAGGAATGCCGCTCAGGGATAACAATTGCAAAACCATCGAAACATGCAGCTATGCGGATTATACTGCCGAGATTATGCGGGTCACTTAAGTTGTCCAGAAAGATAAGAGTGGGCCTTGCCCGATTGCCGCCGAGATGAAGAAGCTCCTTAAATGCTCTGTATCTGAACTTTTCAGCCTCTGCAACTATACCCTGAACCCGGTCTGCATTTTTTATTCTTAAAAGTTCTTTCTCTGACACACGGCTGACCGGTATATTCTCAGCATCTATGGCATCTATAATCTCTTTTGATTTGAAATTGTCTTGAAGGTAGATCCTCTTAATACTTGAAGGGTTGTACTGCAAACGTTCAAGCACAGAGTTCTTGCCGTAAAGATACATTGAATTTTTTGCCAATTAGCCTCCAAGGAAAAAATAGACTCTTCTTGTTATAACCCGGCCTTTTCCAGCCATCTAAAGAGAAATAGCCCGCCGGCAACGAAGACTATAATAACGACCCAATCATTTACTCCGATAATTGAAGAGAGAGTGATAAATCCCTCCCCGCCCCAGCTAAGTATCGTATCGCTTATCACGGGATATAGTTCAGCAAAGATACCGGCGCCGACCAGCATCCCGAGCATCCCCCAGAAGGCATCCAGTCTGCCTTCGCCAAGAGCGCCAAGCGATGTGCCGGGACAATAGCCGAGCAGTCCCCATCCAAAACCAAATATAAGGCCGCCGAGTATATTAGCCACAAGGTTTGTCGGCAGTATAAGAGGCTTGGCAAATCCAAGCATAAAAAGTATGTGGACACCTACCATGCCAGTAAGGATCGCGGAAAACATGAACTTGACTATGGTCATATCAGTGAGCCGGAGAGCTCCTATCTGCCTGTCATAACGAAGCACCCTCCCCTTTTGAAGAAAAAAACCGAATAATATGCCTGTTATTAATCCATTTATAAGAGTGCTCATTTGTCGTTACCTCCATGATACAGAAGCTGGGCCACAACAATGCCTCCGATAAAGAAACACATTATGACCACGAGGCCGCTTACCGCAAGCTGTACAAGCGCCCCTAACCCATAACCGCTCGGACAACCGCCTGCAAGCCTAGCGCCGAACATAAGTATCACTCCTCCTGCAAAAGCTGTAAGATTTCTTTTCAATTTGCTTGGGCCAAAATGTTTTTCCCACATATCAGGCACAGTTTTTATCTTAAAGCTTCCTGAAGTGATAGATGAGATAAAAGCGCCTAATAATATGCCGATAACCATCATCATCTGCCAATCTACTTCAGGTATATATCTGACAAAGTAATCCATTGTAAGAACGCGTTCAGGATCAAAGAGCCTCTCTATAAAACCTGCCGTCCTGACAAAACATGTTGAAGCCCCGAAAAAGTTGTTGGCGATCCATGCGGAAGCGATGATCACCAGCCCGCTCAATACACCGGCCAGGTATGGACTCCACCCCTTATCTTCTGTTTTCATTAATATACCTCCTGTAAACGCATATTTATTATATCACCTTTATTATATGTAATAAAGAAATGACCTTCATTATGAGTATGTTAAAATAATCAGTCTGATATGGCTAATTTTCTAATCCAAACAATATTGAGCGATTCACCTTCTGTGCGCAACCGCTCGATCGATTCCTTATTGCAAGACCATGGCAGGGAGAAACTGCTTGCACTTGCAATGGAGCTTGAGTCATTCAGGAGAAATTCGGAAAACCTTTATCATAAGGTAAGAGCTTCACTCTTTCTGTTCTTCATATTCAGGTTCCGGCTCCTTGCAGGCCCTGATCTTTCACACAGCGGAAAGGCCCCTCTCGACGGGATTAAGGCTGCGGGCCAAAAAGATTTTGAGAGATCCATAAGTATTTTTCTGAATGAAATTGAGAAGGCAGATGGTCATAACGTAAACCTCTACAGTGCGATCGCAGAATCTTATCACAAATTATCATTTCAATATCTCTTTGGCCAAGTCAAACTTTCAATAAGCCGGTGCAGTGAAAATCATCATCTTTTTAATGTTCACGGTTTGAATGATTATCCATACACAGTCTCGCCTGGGCTTACTGTATTTGATCCCGTTACAGGTAATTATCCTGTCGGAGTTGATGCATCACCTATAAGGATCGACCCCTCGCATAGCGGCTGGTCAGACATATTCTTTCTCGGCATGGACTTTCCTGAGGGAGCAAGAGTAATTAATATCTCAGTTGACCTTAGGGTTCATGGCAGCGACAGCCCGATCCTGCCGCCGTGTGAGTGCTATTGCCGTTATATAGAAAAGCCTGTTATACGTCTTTCATCTATAGACCTGAAAACATCAAAGGATATCTCAACACTGAAGGAACTTTTTAATTTCAGCAACGATTACCTTTCACTTCTAAAAGCCGGAGTTGTCGCATCAGGCATTGTGCCGCCGTGTTTTGAGAAGAGTGAAATATCTCTTCCGGATATTCTTGCAAAGCTTCTCGGCAAGAAGGGAGGTCTAGAGATAGTAACAAGCGTTAACAATATTCCTAAAGGTTCCCGCCTTGCTGTCAGCACTACCCTGCTGGCAGCGATCATAACGCAGCTCATGCGGTTCAGCGGCCAGATAAAAAACCTTGAAGGCCCTCTTTCTGAAGAAGACAGAAGGATAGTTGCTTCAAGAGCGATACTTGGTGAGTGGCTTGGAGGTTCCGGCGGAGGCTGGCAGGATTCTGGAGGATTATGGCCGGGGATAAAGGTTATTACAGGCAGGCTTGCCGAATCAGGAAGCTCTGAATTTGGAGTCAGCAGAGGCTGCCTGCTTCCTGACTATACGCTCTTTACAAGGGATGAGATATCTCCTGTAGTAGAAGACAACATATTGCGGTCCATGGTTCTTGTTCACGGCGGGATATCACAGGATGTAGGTTCGATCCTCGAGATGGTCACTGAAAAGTATCTGCTTAAACATGACGAAGAGTGGGCTGCACGGGAAAAAGGCATCATGCTCTTTGACAGGATAGCAGATGCCTTAAAGTCAGGCAATATGAAAGAACTTGGCAGGCTTACTTCCCTGGATTGGGAAGAGGCGATACAGCCGATCATTCCCGGAGTTAACAACGCATTTACTGATGATCTTATTAAAAAGATGAAGGATGAATTTAAAGATGACTACTGGGGATTTCTTATGCTGGGAGGAATGTCAGGCGGCGGCATGGCCTTTATCGTTAACCCTGAGATTAATACGCAGTTCAAGAAAAGGATCAGTGTCATCATGCTGGAACTGAAAGATACATACAGATCATCATACCCCTTTATCATCGACCCTATAGTCTATGATTTTAATTTTAACCATGAGGGAATAACAGCAACACTTTTGAAAGGCAAAGATGCAATGATACCGAAGATACCTGAGCTGACAACTTATGATATAGATTCATCTAATGAGGAAGCTGTTGAATCAGAGATCGTGAAGAGATACGGTTTTGATAAGGTTTCCCATGAACACAATCGTTCGCTTCTGATAAATGGTGATATCAGCCTTGAGAAGAACAGAATGCCTGCATCTACAATTGTTGAAGATGTGGACAGTGATGAGATATTCCATGAAGAAGACGCGTTAAAGGAAAAGTCGTTTTGCGACATCGGCGCTAAAGCTTTAAGCAATGGCGAGGTTGCGGTTGTGACCTTTGCCGCAGGCATGGGCAGCCGCTGGTGCCATGGCGCGGCAGTGGCAAAACCAATAAACCCTTTTCTTAAAGTAGGAGACAGGTACAGAACCTTTCTTGAGGTACACCTGGCTAAAAGCAGAAAGACTGCTGAGCTGTTTGGAAAGAATATCCCTCATGTATTTACAACAAGTTACTTAACACATGATTCAATTGAGAGATATTTAATGAGGTTCGATCATTTCGGCTGTGAAAAAGATATTTACCTCTCACCCGGAAAAAGCATAGCAAGAAGGGTCTATCCTATGGTGAGGGATCTTCAGTTCATATGGGAGAAAAAGCACGGGCAAAGCACGGATGCTGAACATGCACAGCATGCATCCCTCATTGAGTGGACTAAGTCTAAAGGTGAAGGAAAAGATTACTCAGAGAATAAACCCATTTTAAGGTTTAACCCGCCCGGACACTGGTATGAGATACCAAACATGTTAAAAAACGGCACACTGGCTACCATACTAAAGGAACGCCCGGCCTTAAAATACATTTTAGCCACTAATATCGATACGTTAGGCGTTAGTGTCTCACCTGAATTATTAGGGCTTCATATCTCCAATAAATCCTGCGTCACATTTGAAGTGATACCAAGATATATAGAAGATAAAGGCGGCGGACTTGCCAGGGTGAATGGCAGGATACATCTGATCGAGGGGCTTGCTTTGCCGAGAGAGGATGACGAGTTCAGCCTTAGCTATTACAGCACACTAACAAACTGGATAACGATAGATTCACTTCTGGCGTTCTTCGGGCTTGACAGAGAGATAATACTGCGATCAGAAAATGATAAAACCAAATATGACCGGATCATAGAAGCTATCCATGATGTTGAGATGAGAACGCCTACATATGTAACTATCAAAAATGTAAAATACCTTTGGGGAAACGGGCAGGAAGATGTTTACCCTGTTGCTCAATTTGAAAAGCTTTGGGGAGATATAACAGGCATGAAAGGTTTAAGCGCTTCATACGTCGTAGTTTCAAGATACCGCGGCCAGCAGCTTAAAGAGCCGTCAGACCTGGACAGATGGATGAATGACGGATCATTTGAGCATCTGATGAATATCGCATCATTTTAAGGGGGATTTATGGACGGAAAGAAAGCAGCTATCATCAAAGGTGAGAACAGGAAAGAGAATATCAAACGATGCCTGACATTGATCCATGAAGATCTGAAGCCCATTAGTGAAGCCAAAAATATTCTTATCAAGCCCAACCTTGTAGCGCTTAAGCCTGATTTTGCAAACACACATGTCGAGACAATAGAGGCGGTTATTGAGTTTATAAGAGAAATCGCACATGAGACACCTATCACTGTAGGCGAGGCATCTGCCTCTGCATTTTACAACGGCATCCCCACTAAAGAGGTTTTTAAAGATTTTGATTACAATCGTTTGCCGGATAAATACAAAAATATAATTCTTACTGATTTTGATAATGACAAGGAATTCATCCACAGCACTATTCATTCTATCGTGGGCGACACACATTTAAGGATAACAAAGCGCGCTGATGATTATGATTACAAGATATCCCTTGCCATACCCAAGACTCATAACTTCGCCATAGGCACATTCGGCATAAAGAATATGGCAGGCCTTGTCATGAGGCAGGACATGGCGATGCTGCACGGCATGAAGGGAGGCGTAGAGGTTGACGCTCCAAAGACATTTCTTGATAAATTGCCGGCCGGCACCGTATCAAAGGCTCGCAGAACTCTGCCAAACTGGCTTATTAATTTTCTCTTCTCAAGTTATCCGGGTTACCGCAAGAGCGTAAAGATGATACACCACAACATCGCAGAGATGGCAAAGAAGGTATGGCCTGACCTCGTTGTTCTTGACGGATATGTTTGCATGGAAGGCGACGGCCCTGTGGACGGGACAGCTGTGAAGATGATGACCGCTATAGCATCAGCCGATGCTTTAAAGGCAGACGGAATTGGAGCGCGCCTGATAGGATTTGAACCGGAGGAGATAGGTTACCTTTATTATCTTCAGAAAGAGAATATGGGAGACTACTCATTGGACGGACTTCTCGGCGACAGCCTTGACCTTCTTAAGAGAAAGTTCAGGCCGCACGGCACATATGACATTCAATGCCAGTGGCGATAAATATGGAACGAGTTCCTGAAAAAGAGTTAATGGATGACGCTGAGCAGGCAAGGGCATATGCTGAGACTGATTTCTCTGAACCTCACGAAGCCTTTGTCTCCTATTTCAAAGAACGTTTCCCTGACTTTACTTCAGGTGAAGTGTTTGATATCGGCTGCGGCACAGGCGATGTGATCATCAGGTTTGCAAAGGCATTGCCTGACATCCACATTACAGGCATTGACGGCGCGGGAGAGATGCTTGAAATAGCCCAACGTGATATTAATAAGTGCGGCTATACAGAGCGGATCAAACTGTCAAACTGCCTGCTGCCTGACCCTACCCTGTTAAAGTACAAATTCGATGCTGTCATATCAAACAGCATACTGCACCATCTTGCCGATCCTCATGTATTGTGGAAGACAGTAAGAGAGTGCGCAAAAAAGAATGCACCAATATTTATCATGGATCTCTTCCGTCCCGTCTCTGCTGAGATTGCTGAAGCACTTGTGAGACAGCACGCTGCAGAAGCCTCACCGATACTGCAGAAGGATTTTTATAATTCTCTCCTTGCCGCATATACCCCTGACGAGATAAAGAGCCAGCTGAGACAAAACGGCTTAGGCGCGCTTACAGTTGAAACAGTGTCAGACCGCCATGTAATTATATGGGGTACTGTTTAAGAGAAATACTGTCAGTCATTATCTTCATGCTTATCGTGGCATTCTTTGCATGACGGAGCGTCTTTGCCGCCTTTCAAATCTGCACCGTGACACTCCTGACACTTGGAATCGCCATACTCTTCAACGTATTCACCATGAAGTTCTTCATCAACCCAGTTATCAGGATGCTTAACTGAAAGCTCCTGGCTTACCTTGTCATTAGAATTTTCATTATGTTTACTCTTGTTCTCGTTGCTGAAGGCAACCCCTGTTCCTAAAGCAAATACAAAGACTGAAATTAATATGATTGATAATCTTCTCATAATTCTCCTCTCTTACAATGTTTTTTAGTTTATTGTCATACTCTGATTTGATGATATTATTATACTGTACCTTGATGAAATGTTATATTATCTCTCATGAATATCTATAATGACAGCGATCTTCTTGAGACTGCGGTTAAGGCTTCCAGGATCGCAGGTGAATTTATTTTGCAGAATCTCGGGAAGCTTTCAGCAGGTGACATAGATACCAAGCAAAGATCTGACTTTGTCACCTATGTTGATAAAAAGTCTGAAAATCTAATTATAAAGATCATTAAGCAAAGCTATCCAGGCCATGGAATCCTTGCTGAAGAATCCATCAATGAAACTTCATCTTCAGAATACCGCTGGATCATCGACCCTCTTGACGGCACGACGAATTTCATTCACGGATTCCCTGTCTTTTCAGTCTCTATAGCACTTGAGCATAAGGGAGAGATGATCGCAGGTGTTGTTTATGACCCCTTGAGAAAGGAGAGTTTCACTGCATTAAAAGGTTATGGCGCTTACCTGAACTGCCAGCCGCTCAAGCAGCTCGAAACAACCGACCTCAGCCGCTCACTTATCTCAACAGGCTTCCCCTTTAAGCAAAGAGAACATATGGATAATTACCTGAATCTGTTCAAAAATATTATCAGCAAAGTAAGCGACATAAGAAGAGCCGGTTCAGCAGCCATTGACCTCTCATATCTTGCCGCCGGAAGGTGTGACGGATTTTTTGAGATTGGCCTGAGCCCGTGGGACATTGCGGCGGGAACGCTTCTGATAAAAGAGGCAGGAGGTATTGTCACAGATTTCAGCGGTGGTTCAGATTATCTCACCACCGGAAACATAGTCGCCGGCCCGCCTGCTATTCATAAGGAATTGTTGAAGGATGTTAAAAGTGTTTTTAAAGGTGTGATTGATAAATAAAACGCCTACGCCATAAACTTTGGAAAATCATCCTTAATTCAGATATAATTCCTGCATGTTCTTTCCACTGTTTTTTATATTCATAATCGTACCTATCATTGAGATCACGCTCTTGATCGAGGTAGGCTCAAGGATCGGAACTGCAAATACGATAGTTGTCTTATTGCTGACTGCTCTTATCGGCATTTACATGGTAAAGCTCGTGGGGCTTGGGGTGATGCGCAGGATGCAGCAGAATATGAATGAAGGCGTATCACCGGCAGAGGAGATGGTTAACGGGATGATGTTATTGTTAGCCGGTGTGCTCTTTATCATCCCGGGATTTTTTACGGATGCGGTAGGGCTTCTGATGGTCATACCTTTTTCAAGAAACATGATAAAGAAGATCGCAAGACGGATGATCGAGAAGAAGGTCTCATCCGGTGTTATTTATATAAACAGACTTTAACCCCTCCTAACCTCCCCTTAAACTAAGAGGAGGAACCCGGCAGACCGCCCGTTCTGATTTGATGATGCTATAATAATTCCCATGAACATTGTAACTGCTAAAGGGCTTACAAAAGATTACAACTCTCTGAGAGCGGTTGATAATATAGACTTCACTATCAGCAAGGGTGAGTGCTTTGGGTTTCTAGGGCCTAACGGCGCGGGCAAGACGACCGCCATGAGCATGATATGCTGCTTCATGCCTCCGACATCCGGCGAACTGAGTGTATTCGGGATCAGCACAACAAAAGACCCCAGCCTGATCAAATCAAAGATAGGCGTGATGCCGCAGGAAGACAACCTCGACCTTGAGCTTTCCGTGTATGAGAACCTGATCGTCTACGCAAGATATTTTGATATCGTCAGAAAAGAGGCATCAAGGCTTGCGTGGGAGCTGCTTGATTTTGTGGAGCTTAAGGACAAGGCTGATGTTAATATCAGGAACCTCTCAGGAGGAATGAAGCGCAAGCTTATTTTGGCAAGGTCTCTTATCAATACACCTGAGATGCTGATACTCGATGAACCCACAACAGGGCTTGACCCGCACACAAGGCATTATGTCTGGGACAAGCTCAGGCACATGAAGTCAAAGGATACTACACTGATACTGACTACGCACTATATGGAAGAGGCAGAGAACCTCTGCGACAGGGTTGCCATTATGGATGAAGGCAGGATAATCACGATCGATACGCCTTCAAGCCTTATGAATATCCACGGTGGAAATTTAGAAAATGCTTACCTGCAATTAACCGGGAAACACCTTAAGGATCAGGTCACATGAATATAAAAAGGGCATACAGGGTATTTCAGAGGAACTTTACCGTTTATACAAAGCGGTACAAATCCAGCCTTGTGCTTAATTTCTTTGAGCCCATAATCTATCTTGCGGCACTGGGATTAGGGCTTGGCGCTTATGTCAAAGAGATTAAGGGTGTTCCGTATATAAACTACCTTGCCCCCGGCCTGATAGCATCATCATCAATGTTCGCCGCTACATTTGAATGCACATACGGCACATACATCAGGATGACATTCCAGAAAACATTTGACGCCATACTCGTGACGCCTGTAAATATCTCTGACCTTGTCCTGGGCGAACTGTTATGGGGAGCTGCAAAAGGGACATTCTACGGCATAATCATAATGACGGTGCTATCTTTCATGGGACTGCTCGGGTCAGCATTGATAGTCACAACTATTCCGGCTATCTTTATCAGCAGTTTGATATTCGCTGAGATAGCCCTGATAGTTACTTCTATAGTGCCGGGCATAGATTCATTCAATTATTTCAACACACTGCTTATGACGCCGATGTTTCTCTTCTCAGGAATATTCTTTCCCATCGACAACATGCCTGCATTTGTCTCGAAGGTAGCATTCTTTTCACCGTTATACCATCTGGTGAATATATGCCGTTCTTTCTCCTCAGGCGAGATATCTCCGGTCATGCTTGATATGGCATGGCTTACTGTTCTTGCATTGATACTTCTGCCCTACCCATTCAGGCTTTTGCGCAAGAGGATAATAAAGTAGGCCTCTTCCTGCTGCGGCTACATCATTTTCTTGAACATCTTTATTTACCTGCCGAAAGGATAAGATCCTTAATGGTCTTGGAGCCGAGGGTGTTTCTTATTGAATCATCAAGCGACTCCATTACAATATTCACTTCCGGTATGGATGAAGCGCTCTTGACTGCAAGATGTATCTCACCTTTTGAACTTCTTACAACAGATACAATTTCATACAGGGATATAGTATCAATCTCCTTTGCCGGAATATAAGCAGGCGGGTACTCGTTTGTTTCAATGAGAAGGCCGTTATCTTTAAGAAGTGTGACCATCTTATCTATAGTCTCTTCCGGAAGGCGCAAATAATTTATTAGTGAATGGATCGTCAAATGCTCTTTGTTATGGTGATAGTTGTAACAGATCAGAAAGGTTATTATCAAAGCGAGCCTTTCTTTCAGGCTGTTACTGAGGTATAAGACCTTATCCTTTAATCCGATGAGTTCGGGATGCTGATGAAGAAAGGCTATCTGGGCCCCTGCCAAAATAATAAGCCAGTTGAGGTAGAGCCAGATCATGAACATTAAAAGTATCGCAAACCCTGAGTAAATTGCAGAGTACTTAGTTGAGGAGACCGTAAAGGCTGCGAATCCCCACCCTGTTGTTTCCCATAAGATACCCGCAAATATCCCTCCTATAAGTGCGGATTTAAATTTTACTTTAGTATTAGGTATGAATAAATAAAAGAACGTGAATGCCCCGCATACAAGCACATAAGGCAATAATTGGGCAATTACATAAAATAATGACCCGAAAGGTTCAATATTGGTTATCTTACGGACGATAGTATTGCTCGTGAAAGATGCGGTTATCCCGATAGCTGAAAACATCAGTAGAGGCCCGACAAGCAATATGCTGATATAGTCACTGAACTTTCTGGCAAAACTTCTGGATCTCTTTATCCTCCATATCGCATTAAAGGCTCCCTCGAACTTCTGGATCACTGATATTACAGTGTACACCAGCAAAGCCATACCAAGAGAACCGAGCACTCCAACCTTCATATTATCGACAAAACTGATTATATGGCTGGTGATCTCTGCCCCTTTCTCACCAAAGGGAGCAAGAAACTTTCTCAGAAAGGGTTCCATTACCTGATTGTGCAGTCCGAAGCCTTTAAGGATCGATAAACTTACGGCGAGTAAAGGAACCATGGCAAGAAGTGTCGTGTATACAAGCCCCATTGCCCTGAGCGTAAGCTGGCCTTCAGTGACCTCACGGAATACTACAATAAAGAGCCTGACAGACCAGACCGCCAATGCTTTGAAACGGCTTAGGGAAGATGTGTCGATCTCCCATAAGCCTGTCTTTATGAAGTCTGTGATATTTTTTCTGTTATATGCCATGTGTCTTAATTTTATCACACAAAAAAGAGACCGGATAATTTTTATATTACCCGGTCTCTATGATGAAGCATTTTACGTTTAAAGCCTATATCATGTTTCCTTCAATATTATTAAATCGTTCAACAAAAACATCCTTGATAAAACCGCTGAGATATTTGTTTCTGCCGGGGTGTCTCAGTTTTTTCAGGGCTGATACCTCTATCTGCCTGACCCGTTCCCGCGTAACATTAAATGCCTCTCCAACCTCCTCAAGGGTTAATGAACCATCGCTTTCCAATCCGAAACGTTTCTTAAGGATCTCTGACTCTCTGTAAGAAAGTGTACCAAGCGCCTTTCTCATCTGAACTTTCAACTCATCATTAAGAACCAGTTCCAGAGGCGAGTGGGCTGACTTATCTTCTATGAAATCACCCAAAAGGCTGTCTTCTTCCTTACCCATCGGCGTCTCAAGTGAAACAGGTTCCTTGCATATCTTTAATATCGTCCTTATCTTGCCCAGAGGAAGATCCATTGCCTTGGCAAGCTCTTCAGCATGAGGCTCCCTGCCGAGTTCCTGAACAAGGTTTTTTGATACCCTTGCAAGTTTATTCATCGACTCTATCATATGAACAGGTATCCTGATAGTCCTTGACTGATCTGCGAGCGCCCTTGTTATGGACTGCCTGATCCACCAGGTTGCATATGTGCTGAATTTATAGCCTCTCTTATAGTCAAATCTTGTTACTGCCTTCATCAGGCCGATGTTCCCCTCCTGCATCAGGTCGGAAAGATTGAGACCCTTACAGATATATTTTTTAGCTATGCTTACAACAAGCCTTAAATTTGCCTCTATCAGAATGTTATTGGCCTTACTAACCTCAGCCTCCCCTTCGTTTATTTGAACAAGCGAGTTCATGATCCCAGTCTTATTCATTCCAAGGCTGAACTCGATCTCCAATAGCTTAGCCTTATCATCTTTAGAGGGCTTCTCACTGCGGGATATCTTGTTGTACATCTCTGCAAATGCCCTGAAATCCAGGACTATCTTTTCAGTGAAAGCGTGATTGAGGTTCAGCTCTGATAATTTTTTTATTATTATGTTTTTAGATTCTTCAAGTTTTGATCTTATCAATTTAGTCTCAACCGATTTAATCTTTTTATTATGAAGCTCATTGAAAAGGATCATCCTTCTGCTGTTGAGCCTTTCAATAGACCTTACATCTTTAAGGAATAGTTCAGCAGCCTTTTTCTCTTTTGACTCCGAAAGGTCTTCACTGTTGGCAAGAATATCAGTGATTGATAAATTGTTCTTTTTAAGTTCCTTGGCTGAGGTCAATACCCTTCCGACTGCAAAAGGTGTTGAGAATATCACCTTGAATATCTTCTCCTTTCCAGCCTCAGCTCTTTTAGCTACATCTACCTCTCCTTTCCTTGTAAGTAAAGGGAATGCGCCCATCTCTTTAAGGTATATCTCTATCGGGTTGTCTGTTGTCTGCTCATCCCTGGTTACGATCTCTTTAGGTTCTTCAAAAAACAATTCAACATCATTTTCGTTTACAATGACATCTTCGTACTCACCTTCAACAACATCAAGCCCTCCAAACAGATTTCTCATTATTAATCCTCCGAAAATAAATTTAATATATTTCTAAGTTATGTGTTATAACGGTTAAATATCTCTTTTCTGACAGGGCAGTTACAGATATAGGAGCAGCCGAATGAGAGCCTGTAATAGCAGAAACCGGACTTGCAGGCAGGCTTAATAAAAAGAACCATGCCGTTGGAACTATCCTCAACCTCACAAAGGCAATCTCCTTTTCCTGATAAACAGGAAAAACCCATTTTACAATTGCTTGTATCTTTTAAGACATCCTCACTGACTTTAAGCTGCATATCCTCCTCCTCTTAACCTGCTGCAACTGACAACATTAAATTACGCATCAGAACTCTATAAAAAGCAAGAAAGATGCCCAAATAGAAAATATTGATTTTATACTGAAATATCAATGGATTAGAATCGACTTGTAAGATTGTGGAAATAGACTGCAGATGAGACAGAATATTATTTTTTACGGTTGTTCAGGTTTATCTTACTGGAAACAAAAGAGATTATCTAATTGCAAAAAATGTCTCAGGAGCAAAAAATGTCTATATCCATTATCATGATGGCTGTTTCTTTCTGATAATGCGTTTATTAAGAGCCTGACGGGTTATCCCCAGGAGAGATGCCGCGACCCCCTGATTTCCGCTTGAGCGTTTAAGTGCTTCTGAAACAAGAAAATCATTTACATCCTGCAGGGTCGGGAAGCGTCCTGATATTTCAATGGCGGATCTGGATATGTCTAACGGCACCATCAATTCATTTTTTGAAAGCGAGGCATTATTCTTCAGGTGATCTCTAAAGCTGTCCATAAAGAGTGTCCCAGTCCCATGCTGCGACACTGCATCAAAGACCATAGCCTGCAGTTCCCGTATATTGCCGGGGTAATAAAAGTTAGAAAGCAGGGGGACAAGCTCAATCGGGACTGAAGGTGTCTTCTTGTGTAAAGATTCTGAGGCATCACTTAAAAAATGACCTAGCAGCATCGGTATGTCTTCAATGCGTTCACGGAGCGGCGGGATATGTATCAGATGCGCACTGAGCCTGTAATAAAGATCTTTACGAAACTTGCCGCCAATGGTTTCATTGCCGATGTCCTTATTTGTAGTTGCAATGACGCGGGCGTTGCTCTTCTCAGAAATATCAGACCCGAGAGGATAATATGTACCCTCTTCAAGAAGGCGCAAGAGCTTTACCTGTGACAATTCGTTGAGATCCCCTATTTCATCAAGAAGAAGTGTCCCGTCTGAAGCCTTGACGATAAGCCCCTTCCTTTCTCTATCAGCGCCGGTATATGCCCCTTTTTTGTGCCCGAACAGCGTATCAGAAAACATAGTATCATCAAGCCCGGCAACATTCACAGCGATAAAAGGGCCTTTAACCTTGCTGACATTATGTACAGCCTTTGCAAACAGTTCCTTGCCAACCCCGGTCTCGCCTGTTATACATACAGGTTTTCTGGATCTGGCAATAGCCTCAATATAATTAAAGATCGACCTCATCTTTTTGTTCTTTGTGATTATCCCGGAAAAAGCATCCTCATTTTCAAGTTCATCTGTCAGTATGCTCTTACTTAGATAAGATATCTCATTGCGCAGATTGTACAATTCGATCGCCTTATTAATACTGGAGAAAAAACGGCTCTTTTCAACAGGCTTCACAAGATAATCCATTGCGCCTAACCTTATGCACTCAACCGCCTTTTCAATCTCATTGGTTGCAGTCATAATTATCACGGAGATATGTGGGAAATCGTATCTGATCTTGGACAAAAGTTCCGTGCCGGATAAATGCGGCATTGAAAGGTCAAGCACTATAACAGATATGTTCTCTTTTTGGAGCATAGACATAACGTCACGGCTGTCTTTGAGAGTTACCGTCTCAATGCCGGATGTACGCAGCAAAAGGCTGTGGCTCAGAAGTATCTGAGGTTCGTCGTCTACCAGAAGCACTTTAGTTTTTTCTGTATTCATTATTGACTATTGGGAGATAAATGGTAACAGTCGTTCCCTTCTCTTCTATGGATTCAAACTTCATGCTGCCTTTGTGATCATTGATAATAGCATATGAAATATAAAGGCCGAGCCCGGTGCCGCCGGTGTCGATCTTTGTTGTGAAGAAGGGTTCAGTGATGCGGTCCATGATATCAGGCGGAATGCCTGCGCCCTCATCTTTTATAGTTACGATAATGACATTGTCTTTTTGATTATGAAGCGTGGATACACGCACACCGCATTCCTTCTCCGTCAAAGACTGGAGAGCATTAGAAAGAAGGTTTATAATTACCTGCTCAAAATTCTGTCTGTTGCCTTTTATCAAAGGCAGATTCTTCATATAGTGTGTGCTGAAATGAATGGTATGTTTCTTAATCTGCGGGCCGAGTATCAATACAGAACTTCTGATAACCTCGTTAATATCAACATCCTCATCAAGATTTGATTTATCAGGCTTTGAAAAGTCCTTTAGGTTGTCAACTATTGACTTGATCCTGCCTGCCCCCTCAGTGATGCCTTTCAGCAGTTGGGGCATTGCATTTCGAAGCTCGGAGTAAGGAAGCCCTCCAAGAGAAAGCTCTTTATCGTTTTTATAATGAGCAGAAAGCAGGCTGCTGACATCTTTCCAGATCATGGATAGCAATTCAGCATTTGTCATTATAAATGCGTTAGGGTTATTGATCTCATGGGCAACTCCGGAAACAAGCGTGCCGAGTGCTGTCATCTTGTTGGTATGAAGCAGTTTTGCCTGCATAAACTTTTGCTCTTCATCCATCCTGACTTTTTCAGTAATATCGGTTATTGAACCGACCCATTTGACAGCCTTGCCATCTTCAAAACCAACCGCCCTTCCCCTCTCTTCCCATACACGATAAGTCCCGTCCTTGCATATAATGCTGTATTGTGCAGAAAAATCATTCTGGGTTTTTATTGCTTTTTCAAAAGATGCGGCAATCCTTTCGCGGTCTTTGGGATGTATGTTCTCCATATGGCCTGAAATAGTGCGCGGAAACTCATCCGGGCCATAACCAAGCAGTCCATCGACATCCCCAAACCAGTACAATACATCATACCTTGTATCTGCTTCCCATATAAGGTCTGTTGTTGAATCTGTAATTGCGCGCAGCCGTTTTTCATTATCGATCAGCGACTCCTCAGCCTTTTTCCTTTCCGTTATATCAACAACAGCTACAAGAACTTTAGAAAGCGTCTTTTCTGAACCTGACTGCACAGACCATTTTATGGAAATATGGTTCTTCCTGCCCTTAAGATCTTGAGTTATGCCCTCAGCTTCAAGTTCAAAGTTGTCTTCAGCAGCAGCAATAAGCTCAAGCCTGAAAAGTTCATAAGTCTCCTCACAAAAAACCCTGTGCAGATTTTCCAGAAACTCCTTTTTACTTTTTGCTTTGTAGATCTCAAGCGTTATTGTGTTTACATCGGTTACCTTAAGCAGTGTCGCGCAGTGCCTGACCTCATCAGGATGGCTGTAAAAATAATCCCTAAAATCATTTATACCTGCCCTCTTTAATTTATTAATATATTCCTTGATCTCAGAGAAGTCTTTTTCCCAGAGAGATGTCGGTGAATCCTCAAAAAATCTCCGATAACGTTTTTCGCTCTCCTTCAGTTCGTGCGCAAGCTGAAGACGCTCATTCATCTCATCCAATAATTGCTCATTGGTTTTCTGCAATTCCGTTGTCCGTTCCCTGACCCTCTCCTCCAGCATATCATGTGCGTTTTTAAGGGCCTGCTCAGAAGCCTTACGGTAAGAAATATCCCTTACAATATGGGAAACCCCGACAATCTCGTTTTCCTTATTAAACCTGGGCATGGCCCTGACCTCTAAGTGCTTATCAAATGCCGGCTCATACATCTCAAAAGTGGTAGGCTTACCGGTAGTGATACATTCACAGCTCGCGCATTTTTCAGGCGGAGATGATGTGCGATGATAATACTGATAACATTTAAGCTGTTTACCGGGGGCTGAATTTGGCAAATGCAGCGTATTAAGCGCGGCCTGGTTTGCCTGAATTATATTAAAATTTTTGTCATGGATAGTGATCATATCGGTTATGTTATTAAATGTTTCCTCCCACTCCGTCCTTGACTGAAACAGTTCATTCTCAATCTGCTTTCTTTGGGTTATGTCACGAATAGTGCTGAGCAATACCTCTTTGCCCTTGAAGATGGTCAGGACTGAATTCACCTCAACAGGCATGGCTGTGCCGTCCTTTCTCAGGTGGGCAGACTCAAATATGGCTTTGCCTCGTTTTGTGATCTCATCAAAGCGTTCAGACACCCTTGAGGCAAACTCTGGCGAGTCAAGTGCAGAGATATGCATTGAAAGCATCTCTTCCTTTGTATAACCCAGCCGTTTAAAAGCGATGGAGTTGACATCAATAAAGTTCCCTTTCAGATCAAGAACAAAGACAGCATCATTAACAGATTCAAACAGGTTTCTGAGGTCATTTTCAGATCTGGTCAATTCTAAAACTGCTTCGTCAAGCATCCTTTCCCTCTGAACATTTTCAGTAATTTCTCTGACCATCTCAATACCCGCTATTATCTTCCCGGATGAATCTTTCAAGGGAGACGCCATGATTTCATAGTGTATCTCCCCATCTTCGGTTATTCTGGATTGTTTCGCAGTATGGATCTTGCCATCATTAAAAGCCATTTCAAGATGGCAGTTTTCACAAACTTTATCCTGCTTCTGATATGCCTTATAGCAATATTCACCAAAATGATCTCCAACAATGTCAATATGCGCCTTATTCTGGTACATGACCTTGAAATCAAGGTTCTGCATGCTTACAGCTTCACCCATTCCGGCAAGAATACTTTCCGTCTTGGCCTTTTCATCTTCGAGTTTTGCGGTACGCTCTTTGACCTCTGACTCAAGGTTGTCGCGGTATTTCATAAGCTCATTTACTGCGCGCTCACGTTCTGCCATGCTCCTTCTTGCCTTGAAAGAACTGAACATGACCGTGCCAAAAAGAAGCAATGACACAATTGACATCGCTTTAGTTATATCTGATATGATCTTATCAAAGGCCGCCTTGCTTGTAGAATTATCAAGATAGGTTTCGAAAATAATAACAGCCTTTCCATCTTTCATTACAGGTATATAAGTTTCAAAAACATCGATAGGTATAATATTGCCGTCAAGAGATTTCGTATCCTTCTTTGCCTCTTTTGAATAAATATTACCTTTAAGGACGATATCGTAAAAGTACGGGTGTTTATTGATATCGCCTATCTCCCCCTTGTCAGTTGAGTATGCAAGCCTGCCGTCAGGTGTAAAGACTTTTATCTTAAAAAGGTTAAAGTTCTTCCTGGCATTATCTATCTCTTTAACAAAATCATCAGAGGAAGTATAGTTTATAGACAAGTTGTTAATGTCGAAGATCCCGGCGATGTGATTGGATATGTGTACAGAATGCTCTTCTGTTTCCTTCATATGGTATCTGGAAAAAGCAGGATAGACATATAGTTCGGTAAATATCGGCAGGGATACAACCGCGACTATCGATAAAAGCATAATGTAGACAAGAAACTTATTGGCTTTCATATGATCAATTAAGACAAAGGCAAGAGTTTAAATATTATCCATTAAATATATTATACATATTGCTGAAACCAAGAAAAGACCACCTGACTCATTAGTGCTTATCTGACTTATATATAAACAGGTTGAAGTCATACAAACCCTTATTTTGCCTGAGGGCGACGTAAGGTGAAATATCAGCTGCCGCAAAATCATAAATATCCTCGGGTGAGATGTAGTGAAGCTCGAAGTCCTTTCTCGGGTCATGTGAAGAAAGCGCATTAAAAACAAGGGTATGACGGCAGTGCTTGAAGAGTCTCGAAAGCACATTCTTCACAGTCTCATAAATACCTTCTAACTTAAGATTAAAGACACCGCACAGGAAAATATAATCAAAATCCTCATCCAGCGTATCTTTCTCAATATCAAAGATCTCAAACCTGCATTGTGGAAACTTTCTTCTGGCTAAAGCGACCATATCCTTATTAATATCAAATCCAACATAATCAACATCGATCCCCATATCCGTAAGAAACTGATAAAAGTCCCCTTTGCCGCACCCGTAATCAAGGACCTTGCAGCCGCTGATATCCCCATTGAGATTGAGCAGGGATTCAAAACGGAGGAGCTGTCCCTGCCCGGTCCATTTTACAGCGGCTGGCGTGTCACCGTGAAAGTTCAGGGACTTACTGTAATAGGAGATAACATATTCCTTTGAAAGCTCATCCATATTACTCTATTTTTATAATGCCCTCTCCGGGGAGTTTTTCAATAAGTTTCCTCATTGCTCTTTCCAATGAGTCCATAGACCTGGATTCGACTGTAACAATAAGATTAAAATCATCGCACTCCAAAATGGGGTACGACCCTATGGTGATGCCATTCTCCGAGGAATCCAGTTCGCTCAGCACTGCGGCAACATCAGACTCACGTGTCTTTAGAAATATTTTATTCAGATATATGGAAGATGATGCGAACCTCTCCCTGATGAGGGGAAACTTGTTCTTAAGGTAGCCGGGGATTCCGGGAAAGATATATATGTTCTTAAAATTAACAACGGGAAACCGCATTTTTTCATTAAAGATAATATCAGAACCGTCAGGCACATCGGCCATCTTCAACACTGCGTCATTCATAGAGTCATATAACGATGATAAAATATTCCTGATCAAAGGGCTGCGCACAAGCCTGACACCAAAGCCCTGCGCGATACCTTCCATTGTGACATCATCATGTGTGGGGCCCACCCCGCCGGTCGTGAATACAAAGTCATATGCAACGGAGAAATCCCTTGCTTCCTTTCCTATGACATCGAGTTCATCAGGTATCACTGATATGCGCCTGACATCAACGCCTAACGACCTGAGTTCAGCTGCAAGATAGTAAGAATTCACATCCTGCACCTTGCCGGAGAGTATCTCATTGCCGATTATGATAATGCCTGCTGTATTTATGCCTTTATCTTCCATACTTATTCATTTTACTTCATTTAAATCTAAATATAAATTATTTTCAATCTTATTGCGGTCAACACAACAAAACATAATTAATCAGGGCAATAGAAACATTATCAGTTCCTTGACTTAGTTAATTCTAATTGATAAGATTTATATAGAAACACTGCAAGGTTAAAACAATGAAAGAAAGACGGAAGTCATTCAGAAGAACAACCGACATTGATATCGAGTTCAAAGTTACTGAGATACAGTTCAGGCAGAGCACAAAGATCCTTTCTCGAGGAAAGATAGTTGATATTTCGGATCTTGGTTTTAGTTTGATAACCCATTATCCCCTTGAAAAAGGCCAGGTCATCACGATCAAAGCAGAAAGTCACGACGATATACCGAAATTCGGGCTTGCCCAGTGGACAGAACATATTAACGGGGTCTGCAGGGCCGGATTCGGCTACAAGTTCAACAGCGATTTTTAAGTTCTTCAGGCATCTGATAAAGGATCACTTATTCCTGCCTCTTTAAATCCCTTAATTCTCAGCACACAGCTGTCACATCTCAAACACGGCAAATATTTACCGTTCCTCATTTCAGGATCGTAACAGCTCCATGCAAGAGAATGATCCACGCCAAGTTCAGCGCCTTTCCTTATTATCCCGGCTTTAGTCATATCTATCAGCGGAACATGAATTTTATATCTTAGACTTCCCTCAACTGAAGCCTTGGTAGCGAGGTTTGCCATATTCTCAAATGCATGGATAAACTCCGGCCTGCAGTCAGGATATCCGCTGTAATCAACAGCATTGGCGCCTATAAAGATATCTTCGGAACCTATAACTTCAGCCCAGGCAAGCGCCAATGATAGAAATATGGTATTCCTTGCCGGAACGTAAGTAACAGGGATTTGGGATTGTGCCTGCTCTTGGCTGTTAACTGCTTTCGGCACTTCCATATCTGAGGTGAGAGCTGACCCGCCTATCTGTCTCAGGTCAATATCAAGGACAAGATGTTTTCTGACATCAAGCCTCTCTGCGCATAGACGGGCCATGCTAAGCTCAATACTGTGCCTCTGGCCATAGTTAAATGTTATGGCATAAAGGTCAAACCCAAGAGCCTTTGCGATATACAAGGTTGTCGTGGAATCAATGCCGCCGCTTAAAAGAACCACAGCCGGTTTTCTTTTGCCAGTCATCCCTTACTGCCGCCTATTTTAGTCTCTGCGCCATTGCAAAGCCTCTTTATATTTGAAGCATGTTTTAAGACAATCATCATAGCAAGTATTAAACCAAAAGAAACTTTAATAAATGAAGCGCCTGACAGTGCAAGTATTATCGGCATTACAGAATATGCAGTTATGGCAGAGAGAGAGGAGTATCTGGCAATGGCAGCGGTCACCAGCCATATAATGACCATAACTGCCAGGGTTATCGGACTGTAAAAAAGCATAACCCCAAGTCCTGTTGCAACGCCCTTCCCTCCCTTAAAGGAAAGAAAGACCGGAAAGAGATGTCCGGCCACAACTGCCAGAGCCGCCATCCCGCCCCATAGATCAAAAGAAGAAGAACCACGTTCGCCAAGTATAAGATACAGTAAAAAGAAAGGCGCCGCCCCCTTAAGAATGTCACATACAAGCGTAAGAAGCGCGGGTAGTTTGCCAACGCCCCTCAAGACATTGGTCGCCCCTATATTGCCGCTTCCAGTGCTCCTTATATCTATGCCTTTTGCCTTGCTTATGATAACGCCGAAAGGAATGGAGCCGATAAGGTAAGAGAGCGGGATAAGAAGGTAAAGATAAATTCTGAGACTCATTACAGCTTCTTCCAGAATGCCTTAAAATATTGTACTCCGGACACCAGGCCTATTATCATTGCTGCCCAAAGGAGCGTGATACCGACGCTGTATTCAACAAGGAACTCGAGCGGACCGAAAAAATCATAGCTGATCAATGACCTGTCAAGCAGCAGTATTATTATCGAAGCTATCTGCGCGCCGACCTTTATCTTTCCCCCAAGTTCGGCAGGTATCACCAGGTCTTTTGTCAATGCAACCACCCTCAGTCCGGTCACGAGAAATTCCCTGGCAATGATGACTATGGCTATCCACGCCGGCACAAGCGCCATGTCCACAAGAACGATAAGAGCGGATATGACGAGAAGTTTATCTGCTATCGGGTCAAGCAGTATCCCGAGCTTGGTCACCTGCTTTGACCTTCTCGCAATATATCCGTCAAAGAAATCTGTAATAGCGGCAAGCGAAAATATAATGGCGCCCATAAAAGGATTCTTCGCCGCAACAAAGACAAAGACCGGGATCACAAATATTCTGCTTAATGTGATGAGAGTGGGTATGTTAATCAATGGACTCGCCTGAGACATCTTTCCAGAGGCCCGAAGACTTCAATATTAAGTTGATAAATTCTCTTACAGCGCCTCTCCCGCCGTTTCTGCCTGATATGAAGCCTGCAATCTTTTTGACATCATCCTCAGCATCTGCCGGCGCAGCGGTCATGCCTGCCCTTTTGAAAAGTTCGATATCAACCGTATCGTCACCCATAAAAGCAACATTCTCGTCGTTGAGACCATATTTCTTGAGAAGCCCGTCATAGACATCCGACTTCTTATATACTCCCTGATGTACATCAGTAATGCCGAGCTCCAGCGCCCTTCTTTCCACAACCTTTGACCTTCTTCCTGTAATGATAGCTGTCTTAATGCCGGCCTTATCCAGCATTCTTATCCCATGGCCGTCCCTGACGTGAAATATCTTGTATTCATTCCCGTTATTATCAAGCATTATGCTGCCGTCAGTCATAACACCGTCAACATCCAGTATCAGCAGTTTTATATTCTTTGCTTTTTCAGCGGTATTATTCATATCTTTCATTTTTTAAACTATCCCAGCCTTAAGCAGGTCATGCAGATGTATTATCCCCTCAGCCTTCCGTGACTGATCCAGAACGACAAGAGATGTAATTGAGTTCTTCTCCATTATAGAAACAGCCTTTGTAGCAAGGGCGTCGCGCATTATTGTCTTGGGACTAACTGACATGACATCACCGGCCTTGAGATTGATAAAACCCTCACCCCATTTTTCAAGACCTCTCCTGAGGTCCCCGTCAGAGATCACGCCTTTGAACATTCCCTCCGCATCAGCAACCGTTGTTATGCCGAGGCGCTTGGATGAGATCTCTAGTATGGCAACCTTCATGTTCGTATCAAGGCCGACAACAGGCACATCGCTTCCTTTGTGCATAAGGTCTTCGACAGTTGTCAGCAGCCTCCTGCCGATATTGCCTCCTGGATGGCAGAATGCGAAGTCCTCCTCAGTAAAGCCCTTCCTGCTTAATACGGTCACGGCCAGAACATCGCCCATCGCAAGCGTGGCTGTGGTTGAGGCGGTCGGAGCAAGCCCCATTGGACATGCTTCTTCCTTAACTGATATATCAAGCACGACATCAGATTTCCTGGCGAGTGTCGATCCGGAATTCCCAGTCATCGCGATAATCTTTACGTCAAGCCTCTTAAGCACAGGAAGGATATTAATTATCTCGTCAGTTTCGCCGCTGTTTGATATTGCAATGACAACATCATCTTTTGTCACCATGCCGATATCGCCGTGGCTTCCTTCTGCAGGATTAAGATAGAATGCGGAGGTTCCTGTTGATGAAAGTGTCGCGGCTATCTTCTTGCCGATAAGCCCTGACTTTCCCATCCCGGTGACCACGACCTTCCCCTTGCATTGATACAGGATATCAATAGCCTCTATGATCGTTTCATTGACCCTTTCGATCATAGCCTCGATGGCATCCGCCTCGATCCTTAAAACCTTTTTTGCCTGTTCAATATACTTATCCATGACTTTACTTACATCTTCCTTATCAGTTCGTTGATCTGAACCAGCTGCTGCAGTAATTCCGGCAGTGAATCCAGCGCCACCATATTCGGCCCGTCACATAGAGCCTTTTCAGGGCATTCATGTACCTCTAAGAAGACAGCATCACACCCTGCTGCAACCGCAGCTCTCGTAAGCGGCTCTATGAACTGTCTCTCGCCTCCTGATGAACTCCCCATCCCACCCGGAAGCTGAACGCTGTGAGTGGCATCATAAACTACCGGATAACCAAACCCCTGCATTATCGGTATGGAGCGCATGTCAACAACGAGATTATTGTATCCAAAAGAAACGCCGCGCTCTGTGATCAGAATATTTTCATTTCCGGTTGAGAGAGCTTTATTTATTATGTTCTTTACATCACCCGGCGCAAGAAACTGTCCTTTCTTTACATTAACAGGCTTGCCGGTCTTGGAAGCCTCAACTATAAGGTCGGTCTGCCTGCATAAAAATGCCGGTATCTGAAGGCAGTCCAACACTTCAGAAGCCTTCTTCGCCTCTTCAACAGAATGGACATCAGAGATTATAGAAAGCCCTGTCTCTTGCCTGACCTTATCTAAAATAGCTAACCCGTCATCAATGCCGGGGCCTCTGTATGAAGTAACAGATGTCCTGTTTGCCTTATCATATGAACTTTTGAAAATGATCGGGATATTCAGCCGCTGAGACATCTCAGCAAGCCTTAGAGCAGCCTTAAGAGTAGACGCTTCTGACTCGATAACACAGGGGCCTGCAATAAATACAAGAGGGTTATCTCCTCCGATAGATACATTTCCTATCTTTACTTCATTGGTCTTCATTATTTAATTACCTGAAAAAATTATATGGCCAGGCAAAAAGCCTGACCATGATTATAAATTCAATATGTTATCTGATAAGACATGATGTATTTTATTCACTAATGCTTAAAGCCTGTCTACTTTTTTGGTGAATGAATCGCCCTGTCATGGACATCTTCAGCACACTCCATAATACCTTCGGCAAGTGTCGGGTGGGCATGTATTGTATCTGCAATATCCTTTGCGGTCAGTCCATTTTGCATAGCAAGAGCAACTTCATGTATCAGGTCGGAAGCATGCGCACCTATTATGTGCGCGCCAATTATTCTGTCAGTCACTTCTTCGGTTATCATCTTAAAGAGGCCTGATATCTCCCCCATGGCATGCGCCTTGCCAAGCGCCCTGAACTGAAATCTTCCGACCTTGTATTTAATCCCCATTGCAGCGACCTGCTTCTCCCTCAGTCCTACTGATCCTATCTCCGGGCTTGTAAATATCGCAGCAGGAATAACATCATAATTAACTTTGCTGTTTCCGCCCATGGCATTCTCAGCAGCGACCATACCTTCTTTTGATGCGAGGTGCGCAAGCATTATCCCTCCGGTAACATCACCTATGGCATAGATACCTTCAACATTGGTCTGCAGGCTGCTGTCTACGATTATCTCTCCGCGTTTGCCCTGTTTGACGCCAACATCTTCAAGTCCGATATTCGCGCTGTTAACAGCCCTTCCGATTGATACGAGCACCTTCTCAGCCTCGACAGTCTTTCCATTTGTGAGTGTAGCGGTTATGCCGTCAGCCTTTACGTCAACCTTATCAACGCCTGTATTGGTCAGGAGCTTGATCTTGTTCTTCTTAAGCTCTCTCTCGAGTATCTGCGATATCTCTTCATCTTCTGTTGAGACGGCGTTCGGCATCATCTCGACCATAGTCACTTCAGAACCAAACTCATTGTATATGAATGCAAACTCGCACCCTATGACGCCCGCCCCTACGATGAGGAGGCTTTTAGGAATGGAATCCGGATTGATTGCGTGGTCGCTTGAGAGTATCCTTTTCCCGTCAAATGGGAATACCGGTATCTGCGCAGGTCTTGAACCTGTAGCGATAATTATCTTGTCAGTATCAATATCTGAAACAGAGCCGTCCTTCAGTGTGACCTTCAGCTTTTTCGGGGAAGCGATAACGCCCCTGCCCTCAATCAGGCTGACTCCCCATGACTTGAAGAGCCCGCGTATGCCCTTGACCTGAGTGCCTACAACCTTGTTCTTTCTCTCAACTATCTTCGCTATATTAGGAGAGATAGAGCCTTCAAAATCCAGCCCGTAATCCTTTGCGTTTCTCGCCTTGTGCAGAACCTCAGCGGACGCGATAAGTGTCTTTGTAGGAATACATCCCCAGTTAAGGCAAGTGCCGCCTACCTCACCGTCTTCAATTACCGTTACCTCAGCTCCCAGTTGTGCTGCCCTTAATGCTGCTACATACCCGCCAGGGCCCGCGCCCAGAATTGTTATCTTCATTATTTAAGCTTCACCTCTTCCTCAAGATATTTCTCATACGCCTCCAGATCCATAAGGCCGTTAAGCTGGCCCTCGTCCTCAATATCAAGTACAGCTATCCAGCCCTTGCCATACGGGTCCTCATTGATGATCTCCGGAGAATCAGAAAGGTCCTCGTTTATCTTCACGATTGTACCTGTTACGGGGCTGATCACAGAAGAGGTAGCCTTGGTAGACTCGATCTGAGTGAGCTCTGTCCCTGCATCTACTTCCCCATCTAATTCAGGAGCATCTATATAGACAATGTCACCAAGTGATTCCTGTGCATAGTCAGTGATGCCGACCGTAGCCTTCTTGTCTTCGACCCTTACCCAGGTGTGTTCTTTGTGATATTTGACGTCTTCGGGATTCATAATGTTCCTCCTTATTTAGTTGTTTATTTAATATTAAATGTAACTATATAAAAACGAATATGAGAGAAATTCTAATCATTGGAGATTTTATTTGTCAAGAAAGAAAGGCTACTTGATAAACTCTTCCAGGAGCTTTTTTGACTCAGGGTCAGTCCAGCTTCGAAAACCCGAGAACTTGTTTTTTATTATACCGTTGCGGTCAATAAGAAAATTGGTCGGCAAGCCATAAACACTATAAGCATCTGTTACAATGCTGTCCTCATCTGAAAGGACCATGTAACTGGCAGGATTGTTTTTAATATACTGCTTTACCTTTTCAATAGATCTGTCATTCGCTACCGAGATTATTACCAACCCTTTCCCGTTATACTCTTTATACAGTTCATTCAGCTCAGCCCTCTCCTTCCTGCAGTAAGGGCACCAGGTAGCCCAGATGTTCAGAAGGACAGGCTTGCCTTTGAAAGAAGAGAGTGTGACATCATTGCCCTTAAGGTCCTTTATTGTGAAATCAGCGGCCTGTGATCCGATTACCCTGTCTCCCTTCCATGGAATAAGATCCTCGGCATTTACAGATTCATAAACTACAATGAGCCCCAAAGCAGCGACCAGTATTAATGTGAATAAGGATATCTTCAAATTCTTCATTTATATCTCCTGTAATAATTTTACCTTATTGTACATATTTGTTATGTATTTGGCTAACAAAAAATAATTTACTGCAAAAGCTGCAGCCTCACTAAAGAGAGGTCAGGCCCTCACGGACAGCATACTTGGTAAGACCGGCTATGCTGTGGATCTTCAATTTATTCATCAACTGCTGGCGGTGGGTTTCGACAGTCTTTATGCTGATACCCAGAAGTCCTGCTATCTCTTTAGTGGTATTGCCCTCGGCGATAAGCTGCAAAACCTCCCTTTCCCTGTTTGTAAGGGAAGAGAAAGCGGAAATATTCTTAAACGGCACATCGTTAATGTACTCGGTAAGGATCGTATCTGTTATCTTTGGACTCAGGTACATCGCATCATCAAGTACCGACCGCATGGCAGATATCAATTCATCAAATGCGCAATCCTTCAGCACATATCCTGACGCGCCTGCCTTTAACATCTCAACAATATAATGCCTGTCAGAGTGCATTGATAAAGCGATTATCTTTATGCCTGGAATGCTGGAAATTATCTGGCGGGTCGCTTCGATGCCGTTCATATCTGGCATAGAAGCATCCATAACAATAAGGTCAGGAGATAGTTCCTGTGCCATCTTGACTGCGGTTCTCCCGTCACCCGCCTCAGCCACGATCTGAAAATCAGCCTGTTTTTCAAGCAGCGTACGGAGGCCGTCACGCATTATTTTATGGTCATCCGCAATGAGAATTTTTATATTCGTATCAGTCATAGCTATCTTAATAATGCTCAAGGGGAACAATTATTTCAATCTTTGTCCCTCTTGATTTTTCAGATTCTATATTAAATGTCCCTTTAAAATAAGCAATTCTTTCCTGTATGTTAAATATTCCGAATCCACTCTCGTTTTCCAGGTAATCATTAATTGATTTGGCGTCAAATCCGATGCCGTCATCTTCAATTGTAACACAGAGGTCTTGGTGAGCTTTCTTTATTCTGATGACTGCTTTTTCGGCAAGAGCGTGTTTAACAATATTATGCAGAAGTTCCCTGACAGTTTTAAATAGGACTATGCTTTTTTCTCCGCTGATATCATGAATCTCCCCTTCTGACACTACCTCTGTAATAAGGCCGTACTTTTTCCTGAACTGCTCCGCAAGCCATTCAACTGCAGGAACGAATCCCAATTGATGAAGGATGGGCGGGCTCAATTCAAACGTAAGCGATCTTGTATATGCTATTGACTCATCGATCAGTTCAAGGACATCATCAATAGCTTCTGATGAAGGCATCGAGGCCTCTTTAATCGTTTTTAACCTTAGCTTGGAAATGGCTAAATTCTGGCCGATATGGTCATGCAAGTCCTCGGCAATGCGCCTTCTCTCGTCTTCTTCCAATTTTGATACTTTAAATATCATCTTCCGAAGACGATTAGCGGATACCTCAAGTTTACTCCTCACCTCCCAGTTAAATATCTTAAGGATACCGGCTATTGCCCAGGCAGCAGTCAGGGCGCAAACGGCACGAAAGAACTGAACCGGAAAATAAAACATTTCAAGGAATGATTCCGTGTTAAGCCAGTTTGATGGAGCAAAATCGGCTTTGGGCACAACCAGTCCGCCCAGAAAGCAGTATAAATAAAAAGCGATGCTGCACGTTAAAAAATACTTTTTAACCCTTATGGGCCTGAAGATGGCCTCGTTGTTCCTGTAGTATAAAGAAAGCCCGAGTCCTATCAATAAACTTCCGATAAAACCGAAGAGATATCTTGTCCATATGCTGGCTATCATCCAAAAGTCATAAGTGAATACGCTTTTATACAGGATAAACGCTGCAATAAGAGGAGTGCACCACCAACCGAGAAACTTAGCTGCCCGTTTCTGCCACATGGAAGAACCAGGGGAAACCATGCGAATAAGATTCCTTCCGAATTCAAATAGGAAGATATAAGAGATTACAAGGATGTACCATCGGACAAAATCAAGAAAAGGGTGCCTGCCTCTTATCAATGACCACATGTCAAGGTGCTCGTTCAATCCGTGGGTCAACCCAAAGGCCGCAAGGAGCCAGAAAAAGTCAGCAACCCTGAACTCGCTCCCTTTCTTGGGCTGGACAAGGATGGCGATACCCATGATGAAGAAGCCGAACCCGGAAAAGAAGAAGATAATATCTAAATTATTCTCTGACCACGCCTTAATAAAATCCAAAAAATACATTAATGCCTCAATGTCCTGGACAATTCAAGTTTAATATATTAATCGAGAGAAAATAATACGATGAAACTTCAAAAATGGTGCCGGTGGGGAGAATCGAACTCCCACCTGGTCGCCCAGACCGGATTTTGAGTCCGGCGCGTCTACCAATTACACCACACCGGCGATATTTTATTTCTGATACATCTTTATGAAGTTCTCAATAGAACGGTCATATGTCCGTTCAAACTCGGCATTGAAAAAACATGCCGGAAGCTGGCTCTTCTTTCTATGATAATGAAGACAGTCGCAGCACTTGAGCTTACGCTCGCACGATGCATAGGTGCAATTACATAAATCCCTGTGCTCTTCCATCTTACATTTCATATCTCTTCTCCAAAATAATAGATAGAATAATATATTATATCAAAATAAAAATTTCCGGATTTATTATGAAAACAAATCTTAAACAGTTATCTGAAGAAGAGATGAGCATCTTCATCCAAAAGCTCGGCGAAAAGCCGTATAGGGCAAAGCAGGTCATAAACTGGATATACAAAAAACACGCCGCATCTATTGACGAGATGACCGATCTCTCGGCCGTGACTAGGGAGAGGTTAAAGGAAAAGGCGTTTATCAGCAGCCTGAAGCTTCTTGATAAAAAAACAGCCAAAGACGGAACGAGTAAATTCCTCTTTGAACTTGAGGACGGCGAGACGATAGAGAGCGTGCTTATCCCTAATATTCACGGTGAAGGGAAATATACCATCTGCATATCTTCACAAGTCGGATGCGCACTGAAGTGCGAATTCTGCATGACCGGAAAGCTCGGCTTCATAAGGAACCTCAAATCTCATGAGATCATTGATCAGGTCTTAGTGCTTGAGAAATATATTAACGCGGATGTTAAAGATAAAAAGGATGAACAGGATATCACCAATATCGTGCTGATGGGGATGGGCGAGCCGCTTAATAATTTCAAAGAGGTGAACACGGCATTGTGGAAACTCACCTCCCTGATGGGGTATTCAAAGAGAAAGATAACCCTTTCAACCGCCGGCATAGTCCCGAAGATCTTGGAACTTGGTGAAAAAGGCCCTGGTGTAAACCTCGCGATATCCCTGAATGCTACCACCGATGCGGTCAGGAGCAGAATAATGCCTGTCAATAAAAAATATCCGATTAGAGACCTGCTGGACGCCTGCCGGGAATTCACATTGGCGCCAAGGAGAAGGATCACCTTTGAGTATGTAATGATAGACGGACTGAATGACTCGGATGAAGATGCGAAAAGGCTTGTGAAACTGCTTAAGGGCATAAGGGCAAAGGTCAACCTGATTCCTTATAACGCATCTGATGACAAGACGCTGAATAAACCATCTGGAAACAGGATACATCTGTTCCAGGAGATACTTTTAAATGCAGGGCTCCCTGCTACCATAAGACAGAGCAAAGGCTCGGAAATATCCGCTGCCTGCGGCCAGCTTAAGGCGGCATATAAAAGCTGACATGCGTTATACTATCAAGCATGATCATCATTGACGGGATTGAGCATATAAAAAAGAAGTACCCCTACCCTGTCCTTACTATAGGCAACTTTGACGGCGTGCATCTCGGCCACCAGTCGATATTTAAAATGGTCACTGATAAAGCCGGAAAGAAGAAGGGAACATCCATCGTATTTACATTCGAGCCCCATCCTCTGCGGGTTATAGCACCTGAAAGGGCGCCAAGCCGGCTTACCCCATTTAAGAGCAAGGCTGAACTTATAAAGAAGCACGGGATAGACGTGCTGGTCTGCGCAAACTTCACAAAAGAATTCTCTCATATGACAGCTGAGGATTTTGTGCACGACATACTCTGGGATGCAATCGGCGTGAAGGAGATATTCATAGGCGCCAACTACCGCTTCGGCAAAGGGAGAAAAGGGTGTCCTGAAATGCTGAAGGAGCTTGGCAATGAATACGGCTTCAAGGTAACATCCATACCTGATATCACATACAACAATATAACTCTCAGCAGTTCAAAGGTGAGAAGCCTTATCGCAAAGGGCAAGGTAGATGAGGCGCCGCTCTTTCTTGGAAGGCACTACTCTGTTGAAGGCGTGGTAATCGAGGGAGCAAAGAGAGGAAAGGCGCTCCTTAATATCCCGACCGCCAATATCTCAACATCTAACGAACTTCTTCCCATGGACGGTGTCTATGCGGTAAAGGTAAAGTTCGACAAAAAAACATACTGCGGCGCCGCCAACATCGGGGTAAACCCGACCTTTAAACAGATGAAGCTAAGTTTCGAAGTCCACATCTTTGACTTTGACGACGAGATCGTCGGCAGGGAGATAAATGTGGAGTTCATAAAGCGCATCAGGGATGAGAAGAAATTTGCAGGTGTTGAAGAACTGGCCCAACAGATGAGGAATGATATTGAAGAGATAAAAACAGTTTTAAAAGATAAACACTGAATATCAGATAGATTAGTTCACAGCATATTTATCGGATCAACATCTATATCAACCTTCATATCTTTAATGTCTTTGACCATATCAGCGATCTCAAGAGCCTTCTGCCTCAGAGATTTAGAATTCTTCCCTTTTAATATCAGATGCCATCTGTAGAGATTCTTTATCTTTTCAATAGGCGCAATGACCGGGCCGAGAACTGTCACACTGCCGGCCTCATTTTTCTTAAGCCTTGCTGACAGGCTCTTAATAACCTTTTCGCCTGTTGTTTTAATCTTAAAACCAAACACTATTCGGACAAGTTTACTGAAGGGAGGATAAGAAAGTTCTTTTCTGAGATCAATCTCTTTTTCATAAAAGCCCCTGTAATCATGCCGCCTGACATAATCAAACATATAATGATCAGGCTCGTAAGTCTGAATAAGCACCTCGCCCTTTTTATCGCCCCTTCCCGCCCTTCCGGCAAGCTGGGTAAATAGCTGAAACGCGCGTTCCGCTGACCTGAAGTCAGGCAGGTTAAGCGCAACATCAGCGGATATCACAGCGGCAAGAGTAACATCAGGAAGATCATGCCCTTTAGCAACCATCTGGGTTCCTAAAAGGAGATCCGTCTTTCCGGCCTCCATATCCTTGACCATTCTGTAGTGAGAGAGCTTGCGTGTGGTTGTGTCCTTGTCCATCCTTGCCACTCTGAGCTCAGGGATAAGGTCTTTAAGCCCCTCTTCTATCTTCTGTATGCCTGTGCCGATATATTCAAGTTTCGTACTGCGGCATTCAGGACAGGCGTCAGCAGGTTTAAGATATGAGCCGCAGTAGTGGCAGTTCAGGCTCTCGGTATTCTTGTGATAAGTGAGGGTTATGCTACAGACAAGGCACTTGTAGGTATATCCGCAGTCGATGCACATAAGGAACGGGGAATATCCCCTTCTGTTAAGCAGTATCAGTGATTGCTCTTTCGCAGAGAGCTTCTCCTTGATCTTTGTTATTAACTTTTCAGAGAATGACAGCACCTTATTCTCTTTGGACATATTGATCATCTCAATATCCGGCATAGGCCTCTTGTCGATCCTGTGCTGAAGTTCGATCTTAGTGAACTTCCCGATCTCAGCATTATAAAAAGTCTCGAGTGACGGCGTGGCTGAACCGAGGACGATCTTTATCCCCTCTATCTGCGCCCGCACAAGAGCGACATCTCTTGCGCTGTATTTAAGCCCGTCAAACTGTTTATAAGACCCGTCATGCTCCTCATCAATTATAATAAGGCCGAGATTATCAAACGGAGAAAAGACCGCGCTCCTCACGCCAAGCACGACCTTAGCCTCGCCGGTGCGCATCTTATGCCAGCTTGCAAGCCTCTCGCCGACAGACAGCCCGCTATGATAAAAGACAACCTTGTCGCCAAAGTTATTCCTGAACTGTCCTATCATCTGGGCTGTGATAGCTATCTCAGGCACAAGGACTATCGCAGATTTATTCTGAGGAAGAGATTTTACAGCCCGGATATATACCTCTGTCTTACCGCTGCCTGTAACGCCATGAAGAAGGAATACGCCTGATTCGGCATCATTGATCTTCTCTAAAGCATCCTTCTGTTCAAGGTTCAGGACGATACGTTTTTTAATTCCTTCTTCCGAGCCGGAAGTTATTCTCTGCTTTCCGGTTTTTTTGCCTTCAAAGATAGATGACGGCAATGCGTTTTTTAAGACCATGCCGGGGGAAGCGATATAATACTGCCCTACCCAATCCATGAGCTTCAGAAGTTTATCAGGGACAAGCGGCTCTTCATCAAAGACCTTTGTTATCTCTTTAAGTTTGATCGCCTTGGCAATTCCATGTACCCCCACTTTGGCAAAGGGGGGCAAGGGGGGATTTTTATTAATTCCAATTACGATGCCGACCTTCTCTGAACGCCTGAACGGCGCCAGCACACGGCAGCCGATCTTAATACCAGAGGTTAACTCATCAGGCACGAGATAGGTGAATGACCCTGCGTTAATAGGAAAAAGAACATCCACCTGCAATTAATCCATTCTCCTCTTCCACCACTTCTCTATCTCAACCGCAATGAAAACTATAGACGATAACGCGAGTGTTAATGCCAGTTCACTCAGTGTCAGCGGCTCTGTCTTAAAAACAGAGTTAAATGCCGGGACATATATGGTTGCCATCTGAAGGATGAAGGTCAACACAACTGCTCCGAGCAGGAACTTGTTGGTGAACAAGCCTATGGTGAACAGAGACTGTTTCTCCGACCGTATGGCAAGGACATGGCCTAACTGCGTCAGGCAGAGCACGGTGAATACCATCGTCTGCCAGTGGGCATGCCCGGTATTGATCGACCATGCCTGAACGAACAGAACTACACCGCCCATTAATAGCCCGACCCATATAGCGTGAATCCCCAATCCGTAAGCAAATATGCTCTCTTTCGGATGCCGCGGCGGCCTGCTCATAACATCTCCTTCCGCAGGTTCGGCGGAAAGCGCAAGCGCCGGAAGGCTGTCAGTAACCAGATTTATCCATAGTATATGTATCGGCAAAAGCGGGATCGGCAGCCCGACCAGCGGAGCAAGAAAGAGCGTCCATATCTCGCCTGAGTTGGTTGTAAGGAGATATTTTACGAACTTCCTGATGTTGTCATATATCTTCCTGCCTTCCTTTACAGCCTTAACTATGGTCGCGAAATTGTCATCAAGCAGTATCATATCCGAGGCTTCTTTAGAGACATCCGTGCCGGTGATTCCCATGGCAACGCCGATGTCAGACCGTTTTAATGCCGGTGCGTCATTCACGCCGTCGCCTGTCATTGCGACAAACTGCCCTTTGTCCTGAAGCGCCTTTACTATCTTAAGTTTCTGCTCAGGCGCGACTCGCGCGTAAACCCTTATATGCTCAACCCGCTCCTCAAACTCCTCCATTGTCAGATTATCAAGCTCTCTTCCGGTAATTATCGTCCTCGGGTCCTCATCAATGATGCCGAGCCTCTTTGCTATCTCTCTCGCAGTGATCGGATGGTCTCCTGTTATCATCACGGGTTTTATTCCCGCTTTTATGCACATCGCGACAGCCTCTTTTGCCTCTTCTCTAGGCGGATCCATCATGCCGGTGAGGCCAATAATGGTAAGCCCTGACTCAACATTTTCAAAAGACATGTCATCAGGCAGGCTCTCCCACTTTCTCATGGCAACGCAAAGAACACGCAGGCCATCAGCAGCCATCCTGTCGCCATTTTTTATTATCTCTTCTTTATTGACAGGCTTGAGTCCGTCAGACGTTAGGATATTGTCAGCTTTATCGAGCAATACATCTATCGCGCCTTTGGTGAAGGAGATTACCCCCCCTTCGCCCCCCCTTACCAAGGGGGGGATGGGGGGGGTCATATGAAACGTTGTCATGCATTTTCTGTCAGAATCAAACGGGATCTCAGCAACACGTGGAAGTTCCTTCTCAAGTTCCAACTTGTTAAACCCGTTCTTGTCTGCGATATCAAAAAGCGCGGTCTCAGTCGGGTCTCCGATCAGCTTGCCGTCCTTATCAAAGACAGCGTCATTGCTGAGCGCGAGAGCGGTCATCAGCAAAGAGGATGGAGAAGTTTTGAAATTTTGAGGTTGAGAAGTTTTTGTCTTTACTATTTCATTATCTATATACAGCTCCTCCACCGTCATTTTATTGAGGGTAAGAGTGCCTGTCTTGTCTGAGCAAATGTAGGTGACTGAGCCGAGCGTCTCTACGGCAGGAAGTTTTCTTATGAGTGCATTCTGCTGAACCAGCTTCTTTGCGCCGAGGGCAAGAGATATAGTTATTACCGCAGGCAGCGCTTCAGGTATCGCTGCAACAGCAAGGGAGATAGCTGTCAGGAGCATCAGCATGGGATCCTCCCCTCTCATCACGCCGATGCCGAAGACTATTGCGCATATGGCAAGCACGGCAATGGCGAGCTTCTGGCCGAAGCTGGCAAGCCTCTTTTGAAGCGGGGTCTTCACCTCTTCCTCTTCCTGCAGCATTGTCGCGATCTTGCCAAGCTCTGTATTCATGCCTGTCGCAATGATAATGCCGGAACCGCGGCCATAGGTCGCGAATGTGCCCTTATATGTTATGTTCTTTCTATCGCCTAAAGGCAGGTGCTCATCATGGAGTTCATGCGTATGTTTCAGAACAGCCTCTGATTCACCGGTAAGGGCCGCCTCTTCCACCTTCAGCTGCGCTGACTCGATCAGCCTCATATCAGCAGGCATTATCTTGCCGGCCTCAATTATGACAACATCTCCCGGAACAAGCAGCGAGGCGTCTACGGTCTCAGGCACGCCGTTCCTTATTGCCGTTGCAAATGGAGCTGCCATCTTTTTAAGAGCAGCCATAGCCTTTTCAGCCCTGTACTCCTGTATAAAGCCGATAACCGCATTTATAACAATAATTACAATGATTGCAATAGTGTCGGACACCTCACCGATGAACCCTGAAATAACAGCGGCGGCGATAAGCACCATTATCATGAAATCCTTGAACTGGTCAAAAAACATCATGAGCGGGGTCTTCTTCGCCTTCTCCTTTAATTCATTGGGGCCGTATTCTCCGAGACGTTTGGCAGCTTCTTCCGAAGAGATCCCCTGCAGCGAAGTCTTCAGTTCGTCAACTACCTCATTGATTTTCTTTTGATGCCAGTTCATTGTTTATCTCTCCTTCTATTTCATCATATATAACAGCATTAGGTTAATCATAAATATTAAAATCATCCCGACAGAATCCCATGCCAGAAACAATTTTTTACTCTCAGCACGATAGGTCAAACCGATAATTGCAATGGCTGTCATGGCAATGGCGGATAATGCCGGGATCGCATGGTTCTGATTTACAAATGATAACATAGGGCCTTTCAAGAAAAAGAGATCGTCAATGCCAAGGATTAATATGTTGAATATATTGGATCCGAACAAGTTTCCGACTGCAAGGTTTATCGCCCCCATCTTCACGGCAGCTATAGAGACCACCACCTCAGGAAGGGATGTGGATACAGCTATAAAGATATTGCCCACAAATGTCTGGCCCAAACCTGTTGTCTCTGCAATAGCTTCGCCTATTTTGGGCAGGAAGATGGCTGCTATGACAACAACAATCGCATGGATGCTGTAATGTACGACAGCAGTCTTTGCCGATATTTTTTCGTATTGCAATTCAACAGCTACTTCTTTTATGAATGCGGAGATCTGCCTTTGTTCATAAAAATAGACCAGCCTCATGGCGATTAAATAGACACCCATAATTAGAGGGGTATAAAGTCCGATCCAGCCAAATGCAGGAATACGGTCTCCCAAAAACAGGCTTATGGCGACTACTCCCAAAAGAAGTATTCCAAAACCAGCAGAGAGAATGTGTCCGTGGTGTGCCTTTGCAGACAATGGCTGCGGCCGGTGCGCAGCATCAAGAAGCGCAAGGATGAGCATATTAAAGACACAGCTTCCCAGGACGTCACCCGCTGCGATATCAGGAACCCCTGCAAATGTGACAGAGGTTATACCTGTAACAAGTTCAGGAAGGGACGTTACTGACGCCATGAGCACCAGGCCGATCCATGCCCTGCCAAGCCCTGTCTTCTCAGCGATAACGTCTCCGTACTTGGCAAGCCTTGTCCCTGAATAGACAATTACAGATGTGCATACGATGAAACTAAGCCAAAGCGTCATTCAAATTGCCTTTGAAAGTATCTGTAATTAGATTATAGTGGAACAACAGTTATGACAAGAAAGACCTTTACCGTTAATATACATTTGCTCATCGCGGTAAAGGCCTCGCCTGTCAGGTATAATTAACCTTTATTTCTTAAAAACACCAAACAGCTTATCAAGCCCTGCCTTCTCAAGCTTTGATATAGCATCAAGCTCACCGGCATCGAGCCATATGCCGTCACATTCAGAGCACTTATCCACCTTAAGTTTTTTGTAGTCTATCTCTATCAATTCCATTCCGCATTTAGGACATCTCATTTGATGAAGGTCTTTCAGTTTCTTCTTCTCTTCTGTTTTAAGTTTTTTGTGCTTCTCTTCATCGACCTTCCTCTTTCTATCAAACTCCATCCTTGCGATAAATTCTGCTTCTCTTTCACTCGGTTTCATTGATCAATCCTCCTTAATGTTATTTTCTGAGATTTGATGCTAAAAAATGTTTGACACTCAAGTTTACTCTATGCTAAAGTTTCAGACCTGCAATTGTCATTGCCAGGCTGCAGATATTATAGATTTATTACATACAAACTGCAAAGCATTTTAGTCTGCATTAAATAGTTCAACAATATCAAAAACTAAGGAGGACATTAAAACAATGCCACTCGATCCAACAAAACACAAAGACTGGGAGATTGCGGAAGAAGCAGAAAAAACAATGGCAACTATCTATGAGATAGGAGAGCGCCTTGGACTTAAGAAAGAGGAGCTTCTGCCTCAGGGCCATTACATCGGAAAGATAGACTACAGGGCTGTTATGGAACGCCTTAAGGACAGGCCGAACGGAAAGTATATTGACGTTACGGCAATTACCCCAACGCCGCTTGGCGAGGGGAAATCAACATCAACAATGGGCCTTGTTCAGGGCCTTGGAAAGCTCGGCAAAAGTGTAAGCGCAGCGATAAGGCAGCCTTCAGGCGGCCCTACAATGAACATCAAGGGTTCTGCGGCAGGCGGCGGGCTTGCGCAGTGTATCCCGCTGACCCCCTTCTCGCTTGGATTCACCGGCGACATCAACGCAATCATGAACGCGCACAACCTTGCTATGGTTGCTCTTACATCAAGGATGCAGCATGAACGTAATTATAATGACGAGCAGCTTATGAGGCTGAGCAACATGGAGAGGCTTGATATCGATCCTACTAAAGTTGAGATGGGATGGATAATCGATTTCTGCGCACAGTCTTTAAGAAATATAATAATCGGCATTGACGGAGTTAACGGCAATAAAGACGGCTTCCTGATGAAGTCAAAGTTCGGCATCGCTGTTTCATCAGAGGTCATGGCGATACTTTCAGTCGCAACCAGCCTGAAGGACATGCGCGAGCGCATGGGCAAGATAGTCGTTGCCTATAACAAGAAGGGCAAGCCTATCACAACTGAAGACCTTCAGGTCGCGGGAGCGATGACAGCATGGATGGTCTCTGCCTTAAATCCAAGCCTTATGCAGACCATTGAAGGCCAGCCTGTTATTGTTCATGCCGGCCCGTTTGCCAATATCGCTATCGGCCAGAGCTCTATCATCGCTGACCAGATCGGCCTTAAGCTTTCTGACTATCATGTGACAGAATCAGGATTTGGAGCTGATATAGGTTTTGAAAAGTTCTGGAACCTTAAATGCCGTTTCAGTAAACTCGTTCCTGACTGCGCGGTTGTAGTCGCAACTATCAGGGCTCTTAAATGCCACGGCGGAGCGCCGGTCCCTGTTCCTGGCAAGGCAATGCCTATAGAATACAGCACTGAGAATGTCGGCTGGGTTGAAAAAGGCTGCGGAAATCTTCTCCATCACATTAAGAATGTCAGAAAGGCAGGCATCAGCCCTGTTGTATGTATAAACGCATTTTACTCTGACACCGACGCTGAGATCGCCAAGGTCCGCGAACTCGTTGAAGCCGCAGGCGCAAAGGTCGCTCTCTCAAAACACTGGGAGAAAGGCGGTGCCGGCGCTATTGAATTTGCCGAAGCAGTTGTTGCTGCATGTGAAGAAAAGAATGATTTTAAATTCCTCTATGAGCTTGATCAGCCTGTTAAAGAGCGTATCGAGCTTATCGCAAAGGAAGTATACGGCGCAGACGGAGTTGAATACTCGCCTGAGGCAGAGGTAGCTCTTGCCAGGATACAGAAAGACCCTGAACTCTCAAAGTTAGGGCTGTGCATGGTCAAGACACACCTCTCTCTTTCTGATAACCCTGCTCTTAAGGGCGTGCCTACCGGATGGAAGCTCAAGATCAGAGAGGTGCTCACATACGGCGGCGCACAATTTATCGTTCCTGTGGCAGGCGCTATCAGCCTTATGCCTGGAACAAGTTCCAATCCTGCATTCAAGAGGGTTGATGTAGATACTGAAACAGGTAAAGTGCAAGGCGTATTTTAAAAATACATAAATAAGCTTTGACAGCCCCTGTTATCATTTTATAACAGGGGCTGTTTTATTTTTAAAGCTTTTTATTAGCAATATATGCTAACTCTGTTATTTATATGATTTATTAGGCAATTGATATTATTTTATGTTTAAAAACATTCCAAATATTCTTACCATCACAAGGATACTTTTATTGCCGCCATTTGTTGCTGCGTTTATGTACAATAAATACCAGGCCGCACTTTATATATTTATACTTGCAGCCTGCACTGATATCTTTGACGGCCTTGTAGCGAGGATAACAAAACAGACAACCGAACTTGGCAGGATTCTGGACCCGATAGCAGACAAGTTCTTTATGGTGACATCATTTGTACTGATGACCTATTACGGCATGATACCAAAGTGGCTCACTATTGTGGTCATAAGCAGGGACCTGATAGTTATTACCGGATGCATCATCACATACTTTATCGTTAACAGGCTTAAGATAGAACCTACACTTTTAGGAAAGGCATCAAGCGCATTTCAGTTTATTTTTATAGGCGTTGTCCTGCTGTTTGTAAATATAAATGGTGATACATCTTCACTCTTTCTGTTACTGATATTCATAGCATTTCTGACAATAGTTTCAGGGCTGCAGTACATATATAACGGACTAAAGACAATTAATCCCGGCAACAGCCAGGCATAAAGATTATGAACCTAAGCATCAACCATATAAAAGAAGGCAGCAACGCCGAGAAGCTCGGTTTAAAAAAAGGCGATGTTATAGCAGCCATTAATAACGAGCCTGTTAAGGACATAATAGATTACATGTTCCATGCCGCTGATTCATCTCTGCATATGGATATCATCAGAGGCGATAAAAAACTGAACTTCACCGTTCCAAAGAAAGACATCTCAAACCTTGACATTGAACTTAAATCCTTTAAGACTAAATCCTGCAATAACAACTGCATCTTCTGCTTTGTGAATCAGCTGCCCAAGGGCATGAGGAAGAGCCTCTATCTTAAAGACGACGATTACCGTATGTCTTTTCTTTATGGCAATTATGTGACACTGACCAACCTCACAAAAAAAGATAAGGAGCGGATCGTTTCGCAACGGCTGGGCCCGCTGTATATATCCGTGCATACAACGAACAATGATTTAAGAAGAAAGATGCTGGGCAATAAAAAGGCGCCCGACATACTTGAAGAAATAAAATACTTCACTTCTCACAAGATAAGGATACATGCCCAGATAGTGCTATGCCCCGGGTTTAATGACGGGGAAGAACTGCTGAGCACAATAAGAGATCTCTCTAAATTTTACCCGTATATGCTCTCCATTTCTGTTGTGCCTGTCGGCCTGACCAAATACAAAAAGAAACTTGTGCAGCCTATTGAAGCAGATGGAGCAAAAAAGGTCATTGAGGAAGTTAAGAAGCTTCAGGCAAGATTCAATAAACGCCATGGTGATACTCTCGTTTACATCGCTGATGAATTATACATTGATGCCGGCATACCCTCCCCAGCATTAAAGAACTACGGCGACCTTCCTCAATTAGAGAACGGTGTCGGAATGGTCCCGCTGTTTTTGAACCTGGCTAAAAAAGCAAAACTCCCAAAAAAGATCGAGCCGAAAAATATAGTCACATTTACCGGAAGATCTTTTATGCCATTTCTTAATGAATTCAAAAAAAGGCTGGACACGATAGACGGGCTTAACCTTGAGGTCTTTGAGGTTGAGAACAGGCACTTTGGTTCGTCAGTGACCGTTGCCGGGCTTTTGACAGGCAAGGACATAATAAAGACCCTCGTAGGCAAGACAAGGGCTGACTGCCTTCTTGTCCCGGATGTAACACTGCGGGATGGGACAAATGTATTTCTTGATAATGTTAAGATCAAAGACATCGAAGAGACGCTTGGCATTCCGGTCAAGGTCATCGAGTCAACACCTCAGGGACTTATAGAAGGAATAAAAGATGGATGTAAGTGGGAAGACTAAAATAGTCTGCATATTCGGGTATCCGGTTGAGCACTCTCTCTCGCCTAATATGCACAATGCAGCATTTGAAAAGCTTGGACTTGATATGTGTTATGTCCCATTTAAAGTTGCGCCTCATGACCTGCCCGCCGCTGTAAACTCCATAAGAGCGCTCGGGATGTTAGGCGTAAACACCACAGTCCCGCATAAAGAGAATGTAATCGTTCTTCTTGATGAAGTTGATAAAGAGGCATTATTCATAGGCGCTGTCAATACGATAGTTAATACTGACGGCAGGCTTAAAGGCTACAACACAGACGGCAGAGGATTTATGAGTTCGCTGTCTGAAGAAAATATCACCATAGATAATAAAGATGTGCTCGTTATAGGAACCGGCGGCGCCTCAAGGGCGATAAGTTATTATTTGAGCGAGAAGGCGTCAAAGCTGTTCATGTTTGATATAGACAAAACCAAGGCTCAAAAGCTTGTGGACGATCTCAGCAAAATTCGTGATAACGTGACACTGCTGGATGATATTAAACAAGCCGGCAAGCCAGACATTATCATAAACGCCACCCCGCTCGGCCTGAAAGATACCGACCCCCTGCCCTTTGACACGAATAAAATTACTTCTGAAATGGTGGTCTGCGACCTTATCTACAAAGAGACTCCTCTTCTCAAAGAAGCAAAGGCAAGAGGCGCAAAGACGATCAATGGTTCAGGCATGCTGCTCTGGCAGGGTGTGCTTGCGTTTGAATTGTGGACCGGAGTGAAACCGCCTGTTGATGTTATGCGAAAGGTCTTGTTGGCGAAGATAAAATAAATGTCATCACAACAATCATTTCTCCAACTCTTCAAAAACCTCTATCCTGTCCCTGCCCTTTGCTTTTGCAGAGTATAACGCCCTGTCGGCGAGTTCTATTATCTCATCTTCACTCTCGGGAATTTCCTTCTCTTCATAGAATAATTCGGCAATACCCATGCTTACTGTTATCCTGATCGGTTCAGAACCGGGGCCCTCAATTTCTTCCTCAGCTATCAGATCATGTATCCTTGACGCAAGCACGTGAACGCCATCAACCCTCGTTTCAGGTGAGATGATGACAAACTCTTCCCCGCCGTATCGCACGATTATATCTTCAGCCCGGCAGTGCTTCCTGATTATCGCCGCAACCTTCTGCAGTATCAGATCGCCGAATATATGGCCGTATGTGTCGTTGAACTTTTTGAAGTGGTCAATGTCCATCATGATGCATCCTAAATAATGGCCATACCTTTGCGCCCTGTTGACCTCTTCATGCAGGCGGTATGCAAGATATCTCCTGTTATACAGGCCTGTAAGTTCATCTATTATCGAAAGCTCCTCGATCCTCTTATACGCCTGTGACAGCTTCCTCATCAGTTTCAGTACGATCAAATAAATGATCCCGAGAAGAAAGATGATCGTCAGAACAGCTAAAGACAAGATTATGAAATTATTGTTTTTGAGCTTTGCCTGAATATGCTCGATATTGTAGTTAAGGCTTATACCGCCCCTGATCTCTCCAAGCCTGTAGCCCTGCTCAAAGTGGCACCCAAGGCATTCATCCTTCATGTAGAGAGGCGCCATGTATCTGAAATATGTTCTGTCATTTATAACCTCTTTGCGGTAGAACTCCTGAACGCCCTCATTGAACTTCACAAGAGCATCCCGCTCGAACTCATCCGCGAGGTTCTTTTGATCAAGAGGATAAAGGCTCGTTATATGAAACAGGAGCATCTCCTCAATCGCCGCAAACCGCACAATCTCGCCTGTCATCAGTGTCGAACCGACCTTTGTATAAAACTTGCCGTTCATGGATTCAAAATCAGGATTGTTAAGATAGTTCTCAGGATCGATGACCTTCTTCTTCTCTGCATATACCCCGCTGTGCCCGGAGCCCCAGTTTCTGTTCAGCGCGATGTCATTGAAGTCACCTCTTGCGGCAGTGAGGATCTCTTCCTCGATCAACTGGCCGTTCCTGTAATATAATCCGAGAAAAATTCCTGACACAAAAATGGCTATGATGAGGCTGATACTAAAGAGGAATACTCTGTATTCTTTACCGAAAAATATTGCGCTCTTTGCCTTCTCTGCCATAAGAACATCCTATCAGAGCGCAATTTCAGAGTCAATGAAATAATTAATAATTTAAATTCTTTGATAAAATATTTCATACATGTTAATTTGATTCATACATCCATTCAATAACTGAGGAGTTAATATAATGAAAATAGCGATAACAGGCAAAGGCGGTGTCGGCAAGACAACGCTGTCGGCTCTTTTAAGCCATATCTACTCTTCAGAAGGCAAAAAGGTCATAGCGGTTGACGCAGACCCGGATGCCAACCTTGCTGCTGCACTGGGCATCTCAAAAGATGATCTAAGCACCATACGGCCGATAGCTGACCTGCCGGACCTGATAGAAGAGAGGACAGGTGTAAAACCAGGAAAACCGGGCGGAATATTCAGGCTCAATCCCAAGGTTGATGATATACCTGAAGGCTTCGGGTTTAAACTCGGCAATACAACTCTACTTATCATGGGAAAATCAAGGACTGCCTCATCTGGATGCTACTGCCCTGAGAGTGCGCTCTTAAAGAGACTGCTCAAGCATCTAATCCTTGAGAGAGATGAGATCGTCATAGTTGATATGGAGGCAGGCATAGAGCACCTCACAAGGGGTACTGCCGAAGGCGTGGACGGATTCATAGTTGTTGTGGAGCCGGGGCAGAGGAGCATACAGACAGCGCTCTCCGTGAAAAGGCTCGCAAAAGAACTGGGCATCAAAAAGATTTTTGCCGTTGCCAATAAGACGAGAGGTGAAAGCGATATATCTTTTATTAAAGATTCGCTGAAGGATATGGAACTGCTTGGGGCGATATCTTTTAACAACGATATAATGGAGGCTGACGTCAAAGGGCTTCCATCAAACAAGGCGTCAGCCATTGCAGTTGAGGAAGTTAAAAAGATAAAGATGAATCTGGAGAAGCATATTTGAAAAAGATAATCAGGGAAGACCTGCTCAATAAGCGCAATTCAATAGATCCTGACGAGAAGAAGGCAAAAGAGAGATCTATTGAAAAGAAGCTTTTTGAACTGGAAGATTTTAAAAAGTCTGAATGCATATTGTTATATGCCTCATTCCGCTCTGAAGTTGATACAATGAATTACCTTCAGGACGTGATACATCTAAAGAAGAAACTCATCTTACCGCTGGTTGAGCATGATAACAGAGGATTAAAGCTGTTTGAGGTCAGGGACGTTTCAGAGCTTATCCCGGGATATATGGGCATACAGGAACCGGGCATACTGAAAGACCGTGAAGTCTCATTGAAAGAGATCGACCTGGTTGTCATTCCGGGAACAGGATTTGACACTAAAGGGAACCGGCTGGGATACGGAGGCGGTTACTATGACAGGCTGCTGAGCTATGAATCAAAGATGCTTTCAAAGGCTGAACATATAATAACCGTGGCGCTTGCTTTTGAAGAACAGATCGGCGACAGGATACCGGCAGAACCTCATGACATCAAGGTTGATATCATCATTACTGATAAACGGGTCATCTCCTGCAAAGCATGATCTCCGCATATTCCCCTTGCTTGTATAAATAAAAATATTTATAATGATTCATAACAATAAACAAAAACTAATCCCATCTTAAAAAAGGAGGCATCAAATGAGCAAAGGAAAAGACAAACAAAAATCAGATGTTAAGAAAGCACCAAAGATGACCCTTAAAGAAAAGAGAAAAGCAAAACAGGAGAAAAAGGGTTAGTTCGTAATTGCAATTGTATTCAGCTGTTATTCAATCAATCCCCTCTTGCTATTCAGGCAAGAGGGGATTGATTTTAATTCACTCTCATCATTAAATCTGCCTTTATCTGCCTCTATCACTTTTTGACACTCATAATTCATAAATGCTAAAATTCTTCTCAATTTTTTAAAGCAATCCCTGACTAAAATTCAAATAATTCTCAGGAGGAACTAATGGATTACAGAGAGTATAAAGAACGCATCGGAGGCATTAACCACTGGCTGTTTGCGCAGGATGATTTCAAACATCTTATTTCACGCACATTCCGCGGAGAAGAATATTCCAATGTCATTAACGGCTCAGGGGTCGTAAAGGGAGAGCAGAAATTTCCAAAGGGATATCAGGATGTGATCATACCCGAACTTAAACGCAGGTCTGATTTTCTGAGCGAGATACCGGCTCTAAAGGATGTTAAGCCTGCTGACTCAAAGGTACTGACCGTTCTGGTTGGTGACAAAGACGATCCGAAAGTCGCAGCATCAAGAAGCTACGTCGGTATGAAATCAGCCACAACAAAGATGTCAGGCCTCTCCAGCATGCTCGAAGAATTCCCTTCTACTGTCACAGCTTCTGAAATGTACAAAAAGCTTGAGCAGTGGAACAATGACAAATCCATATCCATCTTAATGTTCCAGCTTCCATTCGGCGGCAAGGCAGGAGAGACGATTGATACAACCGCTCTCTGCAACCGTATCAATGTAGCAAAGGACGGCGACGGGCTTAATCAGGTCACGCTGGGACTTATGTCATTGGGCGCGGAACGCTATTATGATTGCTGCACTCCAAGAGGCATGGTGGATCTGTCAAGCGTCTACCTCGTCAGAGAGAAAGGAGCCAGGCTTCGCCCGGACGGCATAGCCAGCTTCGCAGGACTTGAGGTTGTAGTAGCAGGCAGAAGCAATATCGTCGGAGAACCTCTCTTTAATCTATTAAAGCGCTTTGACGCAACGGTATTAGGGCCCTTGCATACAAAGACAGGTTCAGGCGGCGCTTCTGATAAAGAAACACAGCGTAGAATTTATATTGAACTTTCAAAACGCGCTGATATAATCTTCGGCTGCATGGGATTTCACCCTTACAAAGTTCATTCTGACACAGAATACTTCTTTACCCCTGAGATGGTTAAGCAGGGATGCCTGATAATAGACGCATCCACATCATTCAGAAAAGACGGCAAATCGCCTTATGGTGATGTTGACCCTGCTGCGCGCTCTAAAGCTGCTGCATTCACTCTGGAGACCGGCGGCGTCGGCCCTGCTACGGTCACCAAACTTGTGCATCAGGGATGGCTCGGCATGCTGTACCAGAATATAGATAAGGTCAGAAAGGCAGTTGAAGACAACAGGTCAATTACTGTTTCAACTTTTACAAAACTTCTTGCCTCTTATGCAGGCTCAAGTGAATCTGATGCAGCAGTCAATGCTGAAAAACTATTTAATAGAGCGATACATCCTGACAGCCATCCTGTGCATGCTGTTGACGCGCTTGAGGCGATACTTCCTGCTTTGATGACAAAATAAGATAATCTGTTTTATATTACGTGGCAAACATGGATAGAAAGAAGATTGAAAAAGGCATAAGGCTGGTTCTTGAAGGCATCGGGGAAGACACCGAAAGGCCCGGGCTCAAGGATACGCCGCAGCGCATCGCCATACTCTATGAAGAGATCTTCGCAGGCCTCTCCACGCCGGATGATGAGATTCTTAAACCAATAGAGGGTGAAAGCCATGACGAGATGGTGCTTCTTAAAAATATCCCATTCTATTCAGTATGCGAGCATCATCTTCTTCCTTTTATAGGCAAGGCGCATGTCGCCTATATCCCTTCAGGCGGAAAGATCGTCGGTTTAAGTGAACTGGCAAAAGCGGTTGAACTCTTTGCCAAGAGGCCCACGGTGCAGGAACGGCTTACAACCCAGCTTGCCGACCTTATAATGAAGAAATTAAAACCAAAAGGCGCGATGGTGATCATTGACGCGGAGCACCTCTGCCTTTCCATGCGCGGGCTTAAGAAGTCAGGAGCGAGCACAGTCACATCAGCCGTCAGAGGGATCTTCAGGACCAAGGAATCTACAAGGATGGAGCTTCTGGAGCTTATCAAGCAGAACAATTAAACCGGCCCATATTTCAGGCATAAGGAGTGAAAAATGATAATCACCAAGAAACGCGACTTTAAGGCTTTGCTGGAAAATATCGCAGACTACAAAAGTTTCTTTCTCATCGGCTGTTCCGAGTGCGCTTCACTCTGCGGAACAGGCGGCGAACCAGAACTCGCAGCGCTTAAAATAGCGCTTGAAGCTGAGGGAAAGACCGTCACCGGAACCATGCTTCCTAAGACAGGATGCCAGACGCTCGGCACAAAGATCGAGTTAAAAAAAGATAAAGATTCATGCGCTGCTGCTGATGCCATAATCGTCATGTCCTGCGGAGCAGGCACACAGTCAGCCGTTGAGATATTCCCTGACAAACCCGTATTCCCGTCCAACGATACGCTCTTTCTCGGCAACATGACAAGGTTTCAGATGTTCGATGAAAGATGCTCCCTGTGCGGCGAGTGCATACTTGATAAGACAGGCGGCATCTGCCCTGTCACCGCATGCCCCAAGGGGCTTCTGAACGGCCCCTGCGGCGGGACGAATGAAGGCAAATGCGAGGTCAGCCCGGACATAGAGTGCGCGTGGGTAAGGATATATAACAGGATGAAGAAGACCAACAGGCTTGAAGATTTCAAAAAGACGCTCAGCCCGAAGAACTGGTCAGCCAGCAGAAAGCCCGCTACCCTTAATACCCGTGAGAAAGAGGAGGTAAAAAAGTGAGCCTTAGAGACGCCCTTAATTCCGGAAAATTTGTTGTAACAGCAGAAGTCGGCCCTCCAAAGGGCACTGATATAAAGAAGATACTCCATGAATCAGAGTTGCTCAAAGGGAAAGTGGATGCCCTGAACGTAACGGATAACCAGTCTGCCGTCATGCGCATCAGCTCTGTCTCATTCTGCAAACTCCTTCTTGAAATGGGGCATGAGCCTATCCTCCAGATGACTTGCCGCGACAGAAACCGCATCGGGCTTCAGTCAGACCTGTTAGGCGCGAGTATACTCGGAATAAAGAATGTCCTCTGCATGACCGGCGACCATCCTAATGCAGGCGACCATAAAGAGGCAAAACCTGTATATGACATCGAGTCTGTCCAGCTTCTTCAGATAGTAGCCGGTCTTAATGCAGGCAAAGATATGATGGGTAATGAGCTTAAAGGCGCGACCGATTTTTATCAGGGCGCTGTTGTCACACCTGAGTCCAATCCGATTGAGCCGCAGCTTATGAAGTTTGAAAAGAAGATAGCGGCAGGAGCGAACTTCTTCCAGACACAGGCGATATATGACATAGACAAGTTCAAGGATTTTATGAATTACTCAAGGCAATTCCCTGTTAAGATACTTGCCGGATTAGTTCTCCTGAAGAGCGCTGGCATGGCTAACTTCATGAACAAGTTCGTTCCCGGAATTACCGTTCCTCAGAACCTTATCGATGAGTTAAAGGCAGCGGGCAAAGAAAAGGCTTTAGATGCAGGAATAGATATAATGGCAAGGCATATCAGACAGCTTAAGGATGAAAAGATCTGCGACGGCGTTCACATCATGGCGATCGGCGCGGAAGACAAAGTGCCTGAGATAATGGAGAGAGCCGGACTGCTTTAAGATTTCAGAAACTCCTCCCCCTCTTAAGTTAAGAGGGGGCAAGGGGGAGTTACTATAATAACCCCTCCTAACCTCCCCTTAAACTAAGAGGAGGAAATAAAGGCAAGGGGTTCTACGCATTATTCTCAACCGAAAATGTTGTAATTGTAAATTTGATTGTAATGGCCTATGAAGCGGAATTCAACCACATCTTTCCCTGTAAATCTAAATACGATTCTGTAGTGGATATCAATTCTGAAACTCCAGACATCATGACCTTTTGGATGAAGTTTTTCTGTTCTGAGGATGGGATTAAAGGGATTCTCCCTGAATAATTTTGTCTTCTCGTCAGCTTTAATCCTAATCTTTATCGGAAGTTTAAGAAACAACTCATCGAATGTTGCAGTAGTATATATCTCTGTCATGCCTTCTATGCGATTTCAAGCAGAGATTTTCTCTTTATTGTACGGCCTGCTTTATGATCTGCTTCTGATTTTTTCAGTGTCTCGATAAAATCCTTTTTATAAAGACCGACAGCATTACAGAACATCTCATAATTTTCTTTTGTTATTTCAAACTTGACCTTATCTTTTGTTACTCTCTTAATTTCGGCAGACAATGTTTTTTGCATATCAGCACCTCCGGTTTTATTATACAATTTTTGCAGATTGTAATTGCTAAGAGGAGGAATAAAGACAAGATGCCTGCGAGTGCAGGCTGCACTATTTTCCGAGATAAGCCCGCTCGATTGCGAACTCAATTTGGGTTCCCTGCAACGCAGAAATATCTTTTAGACTTTCGATATAGACCCGGTAATCGCCGGGGGACATCTTAAAATTAATAATGATTCCATGAAATCTGTCAACGGAAATTCCAGCATACTGCAACTCTGATACCTCTTTATCCAGAATCGTTTTTTCACCCGTAGTATCGATTTGCGCGACTCGAATTCGCAGCGGAATGGGGATGCCGTCACTATACTTGAAATGACCAGCCAGCCTGGCGACACGCTCAAAATCACCCTTCTTGAACCCAACCCGCAAAGTGAAGCTGTATGTATCACTCTTTTCGATACGGAAATAGCTTTCGATCTTTGTTCCAGCCTTCTGCACCTCAAACGGCATAATGATCGGGGGCGTTGGCAGATGCCTGCACGCAGACAGTACTGGCAACATAATAAACAGCATTAATAATCGTCGCCTGATATTCATGAAGTTGCAAAGTTGCGTCGTGATTTTTGTATCTATCATTTTCTGACTCATGTCTTTAAAGCTCATAATGAATGTAATCATAATATTTATTAGAATTTTAAACAAGAACTTTTTTACAGCAGAAATTTATATTGTCAATATTTGTAACCCGTGCCTCTTATTTCGTAAAATAGGCGCATGGCATTAGGGAGCAACACACCCCTAATCCCCTCTTGATAGAGGGGAATTAAAATAACTTACAGGAAATCATGAACAACTTCACTGACTTCTGGCAGCATATACCGGAGCACATCAACCCTAACATCATAGCTATCGGCCAGTTTCAGATCCGCTATTACGGAATGATGTACATCGTCGCGTTCGCCATTGTCTATCTCCTTGTAATAAAGAGGGTCAAAGGTGAAGGATTCAGTTTTACAAAAGAGACTATACAGGATGCCTTTGTCTGGATGATCGTCGGCCTTATGGCAGGAGGAAGGCTCGGGTATGTATTGTTTTACAATCTGAATTATTACCTCTCGCACCCGCTTGAGATATTTCTCCCATTCTCATTTGAGAACGGCATTCAATTCATCGGCATTGCGGGAATGTCATACCATGGTGGACTCGTAGGGCTCATAACAGCCGCCCTGCTCTTCTGTAGAAAAAGGAAGATCGATTTCTGGTATTTCACAGACCTCTTTGCCCCTGTAGCTCCTCTCGGCTACACATTCGGAAGGATCGGCAACTTCATTAACGGCGAGCTTTACGGCAGAGAGACAACTGCTGCGTGGGGGATGTACTTTCCGCTTGATTCAGATACCTTGCTCAGGCATCCGTCACAGCTGTATGAAGCATTTTTTGAGGGGTTAATCCTCTTTATCATTCTATGGAGCGTACGCAAAAAGAGTCCGTTCAATGGATTTCTCCTGTCGCTGTATTTAATAGGGTACGGGCTTGTCAGGTTTGTCATAGAATTCTTCAGGCAGCCCGATCCCCAGCTCGGATTCATCCTCGGCCCTTTAAGCATGGGGCAGGCGCTATGCCTGACAATGATAATTTGTGGTGCAGCGATATATTTCATAAGAAGCGGCAGTAAGGCATAGCATAGATTTGTCTGTGTTATAATCAATGATAAAATAATAATCAGTATTTGGAGGGCAGGATAAATGATTGCAAAGAGCGGCGATAAGGTTAAGGTTCACTATACGTTAAAAGATATAAATAATGAGGTGTTAGAGTCTTCGCGTGAAACTCATCCTTTAGAGTTCACTCTTGGCGATAAACATGTCATCCCCGGGTTTGATAAGGGCGTGACCGGCATGAAGGTCGGAGAGTCAAAGACAGTCCATATACCATTCCTTGAGGCTTACGGCGCGAGGAATGAAGCGATGATATTTGAATTTGATAAAAGCAAAGCGCCCGAACAGTTTGACCCGTCGATCGGGCAGACTGTAAAACTCCACAGGGCTGACGGGATGCCGGTCATGGCAACGGTTATCGGAAAAACCCCAAAAGGATTTATGATGGATACAAATCATCCCCTTGCAGGCAAAGACCTTACATTCGATTTGGAGCTGGTAGAAATTATTACTGAGTAGCATAAAAGATAAATACCATGTCATCAATTACTATCACGGATATCATTAACAAAAAACGCAGCGGCAGCAAGATCACAATGCTTACCGCCTATGACTACCCTTTTGCCCAAATAGTTGACGAGGCAGGTATAGATATGATCCTTGTAGGAGACTCTCTGGGAATGGTGGTTCAGGGACTTGAGAATACACTGCCTGTAACAATGGATGAGATGATATACCATACAAAGATGGTATCCAGGGCATCAAAAAATGCGATGGTGATCGGGGACATGCCTTTCATGTCATATCAGGCATCTATCGAAGAAGCGGTAAGAAATGCCGGAAGATTTCTCAAAGAGGCCGGAGCATCTGCAGTCAAGATCGAGGGGGGAGCCGAGGTTGCCGACCGCATAAAGGCGATGACAAGGTCAGATATCCCTGTGATGGCGCACATAGGGCTTACGCCCCAGTCGATACACAGGATGGGCGGTTATAAGGTGCAGGGCAAGACCGAAGCGGCAGCGGCAAAGCTTATTGATGAGGCTGTAATTGCAGAAGATGCAGGCGCATTTTCTTTACTGCTTGAAGCCATACCGATGGAGCTTGCAAAAAAGATCACTGAAAGACTTTCAATACCTACCATTGGGATAGGCGCGGGGCCTTACTGCGATGGACAGGTGCTCGTGCTCCATGATGTGATCGGACTTTTTGAGAGATTTACGCCGAAGTTTGTAAAGAGATATGCAAATATTAAAAATGATGTATTGATCGCAGTAAAAAGTTTCAAAACAGATGTTGAAAAAGGTTCATTCCCATCTGACAAGGAGAGCTTCAAGTAGCTCTGCAATACCTTCATCTTATACCATCCTGACATCAGTTAACCCATGATTATACGTTTGCAACTATTGTCTGCGTCACTAATGTGAAATTCTTTTTTATAATCACCAAAAATAAAATGTTTTAGTAAAATATGTGGTGCACAAATTATTCTCAATCGTATATAATATATCCGTCTGATTAACAGGTGCGCTATGGAAAGAAGAAATTCAGAAAGATATGACATCAATGTTGACGCCAATATTATCTATAACGACGTTATAGTTTTAGGGGTCATAGAGAACTTCTCTGACGACGGATTGGGCGTAAGATGTGTTTCAAACGAAGGCCTGAACCCTGTTGAAATAGGCGATATTATTAAGGTTGAATTTAAGATATTTTATGAAAACTTAGTATGTTTTCCATGTGAGGTAAGGTGGAAAAAAGAATTCAACGATTCGGTGCAGGGTTCTATATTGAGGATCGGGATGGAGCACCTGAAAGCTGAAGATAATACTCCCATGATCTGCCGATGATCCATATGTAACAAAAAAGTTATACGCTTTATAATCTCCCCGGATCTCCTTACACTATTAATTGTTTATCTCCTCAATTTTGTTGCCCGCCCCCATAATGTTAAAATAATTTGTATTTGATATATTAAGTGAGAATAAATCTAAAGTTAAAGAGGTGTCTACCCATGCGCATTATCCTCGCCATAATTGCCATATTTATTTTTTCCACCCAATCTCATGCTGCTGAGGAATTAAATATAGGACTTATCCCCGAGCAGAACGTATTCAAACAGATGAAGAAGTATGAACCTCTGGGGAAATACATAGAGAATAAGACAGGGGTAAAACTTAATTTCATAATCCTTTCAAGATACGGGAACATCATTGATAACTTTAACAGCATGAACCTCGACGGCGCATTCTGGGGCAGCTTTACAGGCGCAATGGCAATCAAAAAACTGAACATACAGCCTATAGCAAGGCCGGTAAACCCTGATGGCAACTCCTCTTATCAGGGATATATTTTTGTGCATAAGGACAGCAGGATCGACAGTGTCGCCAGAATGAAAAACTCTGTTATAGCATTTGTAGACAAGGCAACCACTGCCGGGTACATATTTCCCATGGCCTATTTCAGGGAGAACGGCGTAACCAACATTGACAGCTACTTTAAAGAACACTTTTTTGCAGGCAGCCACGATGCAGCCATATACGCCGTACTCAATAAAGAAGCGACAGTAGGGTGCGCTAAAAACACGATCTTTGATATGCTTGCCAAAGAAGATCCTTCGGTAAAAAATGATCTCGTGATACTTGCAAAATCACCATTTGTACCGTCAAACGGACTCGGCATAAAAAGCAATATTGCCATATCCGTAAGAAACAGACTGCAGGCCGCGCTTCTGGGCATGAGCAAAGATCCTGAAGGAATAGCGGTGCTTGAAAAGTTCGGGGCCAGAGAGTTTATCAGCACAACAAAGGAAGATTATCAGCCTGTATTTGATATGATAAATAAAGCAGGCATCGATCTCGACACCTATAACTACAGGAACAAATGACAAAGAAGATCATCCTCTCCCTTATCACCCTTTTCATAATCTTCTTTGCAGGAGCCGCAGTCTCCATGTTCTATATCTCTGACAGCGCGTCTGATGTCAGCAATATAATCAAGCTGCACCAGGTCGGAGACCTGAGAAGAGAGCTCCTGATCAACCTCCAGTCTGTCCAGTCAACCATATACAGATTCAACACTTCTAACCCCAAAGATCTGAACAGTATGGCGACTGACGTAATGTCGCTTAACGAAAAAGTCAGTGAATGCTTCTCATGCCATCACGAGCCTAATATAAACAGCCAGATAATGCGCGTGCAGTCTCTTGTGAAAGATTATGAAAACCATATCAGCTACTTCATAACAGGAAGCTCCACCACAGATAGAATTGACAGATACAAACAAGAATCAATCTCCATAGGAGATGACATACTCGCAGCTCTGATGGATATGTCCAGGAGGGCAGGCATCAGGCTTGAGTCATTGACAACCAACAGCACTAATAAGATCAATCAAATTCAAAATGTACTCATAATAACAATACTTGCAACCCTATTCTTCAGCATTATCGTCGCCTTCAGATTGACGAGATTTATTACGATGCCGGTCAGCAAGCTCCTCTCTGCAACAAGGAACATTGCATCAGGAAATATCGGCACTACAATTAAGCATCATGACAAGACTGAATTCGGAGAACTGGCGGAGAATTTCAACATCATGAGCAAAGGGCTCAAAGAAAGCTATGACGAACTAAATAAAGAGATCACTGAGCGCATAAAGACAGAGGACAGGCTGCGGGAAAGCGAAGAGAGGTATATGCTAGCGGCACAAGGTGCCAATGACGGGCTGTGGGACTGGGACCTGATTTCCAATAGAATTTATTATTCTCCCCGCTGGAAATCAATGCTCGGCTATAATGACGATGAGATTAAGGATGTTTTTGAAGAATGGGCCAACCACACACACACTAATGACATTATTCAGGTAGAGACCGAACTAAAGGCGCATATTGACGGCCTGACACCTCAGTTCCAGAATGAGCAGCGCATGCGCCATAAAGACGGGACTTACAGGTGGATGCTTACCAGGGGGCTTGCCGTTAGGAATGAATCAGGCAAGGCATATCGTATGGCCGGTTCTCAGACAGATATCACAGAGCGCAAGGTCATTGAAGAACAGCTGACTCATGACGCTTTTCATGATTCCCTGACAAACCTTCCAAACCGCGCTCTCTTCATGGACCGCCTTTCACATGCGATAAGGCGCAAGACCCGAAAAAATGAAAATCTATTTGCGGTGCTTTTTATAGATCTGGACCGGTTCAAGGTAATAAACGACAGCCTTGGGCATATGGCAGGAGACCAGCTGCTTATCAAGGCCAGCCAGTGTTTTGTTGAATGCCTCAGGCCCAGTGATACAGTTGCGCGTTTTGGAGGAGATGAATTCGCAATACTCCTTGAGGAGATCACAGACACAAATGATGTAACTGCCCTTATAAAACGGGTGCAGGGGATATTGCTTCAACCTTTCACGCTCCGCGAACATGAGGTCTTCATAACCCTGAGTATCGGGATCGCCTTCAGTTATCCAAACTCTACTAATCCTGATAATCTCCTGCGCAATGCCGACATAGCCATGTATCACGCAAAGGCAAACGGCAGAAACCGCTATGAGATATTTAATGAAACGATGTACAAAGATATTATAACCTCCATGAAGATGGAAAGCGACATGAGGAAGGCGATAGTCAATAAAGAATTTCAAGTCTTCTACCAGCCGTTCATCTCCCTAAAGGACAACAGGATATGCGGTTTTGAAGCGCTTATCCGCTGGGAGCATCCGGAGATGGGAATGATACAGCCGTCAGAATTCATCCCCTTATCAGAAGAGACCGGCATGATAGTGCCTATCGGAAAATGGGTGCTTAGTGAAGCATGCCGGCAGATATGTGAATGGAATGCCAAGTTCTCTTTTGATATCCCGCTGAAGATGAATGTCAATATCTCAAGCAAGCAGTTTCTTCCCGACCTTATCAACCAGGTAAAGCTTGTCATAACAACGACCAAAATAGATCCAAAGAACCTGACGCTGGAGATAACAGAAACACTGCTGATGGAAAATGCGGAAATGACCGCGCCTCTGCTGCAGCAGCTGAAAGATATGGGGGTAATGCTGCAGATTGATGATTTCGGCACGGGTTACTCATCACTGAGCTATTTGCACAATTTCCCGTTTGACGGCTTAAAGATAGACAGGTCTTTCATCGCCAAGATCGGCACGAAAGATGAAAAGCTTGAGATCCTGAAGGCTATCATAACACTGGCTCAGAACCTTGACCTCCATGTTGTGGCTGAAGGTGTAGAGACAAGTGAACAGTTTGTCAAGATAAAAAAACTGAACTGTGAGTATATACAGGGATTCCTTCTTTCAAAACCTTTGAGCGCTGCTGATGCTGAAATATTTTTAACAGACATCGACAAACTGGCCTTATTATTTAACAACATGAAGTAAGCCATAACTGGATATCTGCGCTCAGACGCATATTTTACAATGTGTGTAAATTCACACACATTCTCTCGAATATTTATTAATTTTATCTCCTCAGAACAAAAATCATATTATATCCAATACACTTTTGCTTATTTAATAATTACAACTATCTGCATTATATGATTTAAATCATATATAAATATATTAAACACTTATATATAATATAAGATGAATTTGGTATGTGTATTGCTTCAGATATATATAAATATATTTATGTCTAAATTTAATAGACTAATCAAAAAAAATACCCTCTATCTCTTCATCCTGTTCTCTCTGATTATTACTTCAGGATTTGCGCATGCTGCTGCAACACCGGCAGGAACCATCATCAGCAATATCGCCTTTGTCAATTACGAGATAACCGGTACACCTCAGGTCAGGATCGAGACTCCTCCAACAACTTTTATGACCGACAGAAAGCTTGACCTGAATGTTGCCGAGGCAAGCGAAGGCAGTACCATTGTGGCACCCGGCGATCAGGGCACCGCTTACAAGTGTCTCGGCTTTGACGTTACAAACGAGGGCAACGCGACCTTTGACTTTCTGCTGACAATTGCCAACCAGGCAGGAGGCCTTGACCCGTTCGGAGGGACTGACAACTTCAATGTGACAACAGGCTTCGCAGCAGTCGTAGATAATGGGGACAGCATATGTAATGCTGCTGACACCGCAACTTACATCGACAATCTCGCTTTAGGCGGTACCGTGAGGGTATGGGTAAGAGGCGATATACCATTGGCTCAGATCGAAGGCGATATAGCGGCTGTTATACTTACCGCACAGATTGCCGAGAGCACAGGCACACCGGGCGCAGCCATAACAACCGACGACAGCGGAAGCGCGAATAACCCGGCAGATGTTGATGACGTACTTGCAGACGGCACAGGCGATACTGACAACAACAACGACGGCAAAGATTCAGACACAGACTCTTTCAAGGTTGCCAACGCAGTTGTTTCCGCAGTCAAGTCTGTCAGCATACTTGATCCCCTCGGTGGCACAGACCCGATAACCGGCGCAGTGCTGACCTACACTATCAGCATCACGGTATCAGGCTCGGCAACCGCACTGAATGTTGTAATAACAGACACCGTTCCGGCTAATACTACCTACAAGCCCGGCACACTTACACTTGATGCATCCATTCTCACTGATTCATCTGACGCTGATGCCGGCGATGTCGGGGCCTCGACACCGGGCACTGTCACAATAAGTCTTGGGAACCTTACATCCGCATCACCGGCACATACGATAACTTTTAAAGCAACAATAAACTAAAAGGAGGAGAAAATGAAAAGATTATTTTTGGTATCACTCGCAACTCTCTTTATCACCGCCTTACTCCACATTCCAGCCTATTCACAGGACAAGGGACATATCATGCTCACTAATATGGCAGAGATCGAGAAGACGGTTGTCAATGAGAAAGGAGAGAAAGAGATAGTGCGCGTACCGGCTGAAAAAGTTTTACCCGGAGATAAAGTCATCTACACGATCAAATACGAAAACGTAAGCGACAAAGCCGCAGAAAATGTCGCCATTGTAGACCCTGTGCCTGAGCACATGTTCTACAAAGACGGAAGCGCATCAGGCAAAGGCACAGATATCACATTCTCTGTTGACAAAGGTAAAACCTACAATGTCCCCGAAAAACTGAAAGTCATAGGCGAAGATGGAAAAGAGAGAAAGGCTGAGGCTTCTGAATATACAGATATACGATGGGTAATGAAGAACTCTCTTCAGCCCGGTGAAAAGGGAAAAGTAGAGTTTCAGGCAGAACTTGAGTAGACAAGATCATAAATTAAAAATATGGAGGTGCGATGGAGCAGGAAAATATTGAAAATTTAATCATGGAGGTGCTGATGGAAAAAATAAAGAAAAACAAAATATGGAGGTGTTAATGGAGAATCAAAATAACAGGAGGATTAGATGAGATACCACAAACAAAAAACCACAACAGGAAGCAAAACACTAAAAGGAGGAAATGAAATGAAACACGCAAGAAGAAGCACATTATTCACATTGCTGTTTGCCTGTATGTTCGTATTCGGGCTGGCAATGACAGCAACAGCAGCGCCTATCGGCACGCCGTCAGGCACCAACATAAACAACCAGGCCAGCATAGATTATGAGGTAGGCGGTGTTAATCAGCCTGATATACCGAGTTCGCCTACAGGATGCGACAACCCTGCATGCGGCGCAGACACGACCTTTGAAGTTGACAGAAAGCTGGATCTGAATGTCGCGGAAGCAAGCTCAGGCCGCACCGTTGTAGTGCCCGGCGATCTTGCGACAGCTTACAAATGTCTCGGCTTTGACGTTACTAACGAAGGTAACGCTACTCTCGATTTCTTATTGACATCTGTCCAGATGACCAGCGGGACTGACCCGTTCGGAGGTACCGACACCTTCGACGCCACCGGCCTGACGGTAGTTGTTGACGACGGCAGCACTACTTGTGACGCTGCAGACACCGCAACCTACATTAACGACCTTGCCTCAGGTGATACAAAGAGGGTCTGGGTCAAAGGTGCTATCCCAAGCTCCACTGTTGACGGCGATATCGCAGGAGTAATCCTTACCGCACAGGTAGCCGAAAGCGCAGGCACTCCGGGCGCCGCCATCGCCACTGATGACTCAGGAACCGCTGACAACACCGCAACGGTTGATGATGTTTTTGCGGATGGGCAAGGCGACACTGACGGCAATAACGACGGCTATGATTCAGACACAGACTCATGGGAGGTCAACTCCGCAGATCTCACTGTTACAAAAACATCCTCTGTTGTATGGGACCCGATCAACTTATGGGCAGGCGGCGGAACTGAACCGCATGCCATACCCGGAGCGATCATCACATACACCATCACAGTAACAAATAACGGAGATGTTGCAGCAAGCAATGTTGTTGTCACTGACGATCTCACTACAACGATAGGGCTTGGCGTCGCATTCAGGACACAGTATGACGACAATGTGACCACATGCGCCGCAGCTTACGGCATAGTTGTAAGCACTGCCGCGAGCGCCCCGGCGCCTGTGACATGCGAGACAAACGCGGCAGATGCCGACAGCGCAAGTTTCAATGTAGGCACCGACGTTGTAACCGGGACCATAGGCACGGTTGCTTCAGGCGGCGGAAGTCAGACAGTTAAATTCCAGGTGGTCGTTCAGTAATGATCCTGCATTTACGCAGGCTTGATCCAAAGATTTAAATATGAAAATACGTCATCTGACAGAACATTCAGATCAGGACAGGCTGGCCGGTTCATACCGGTCAGCCCGTCTCTGCATGGCTGCTGCGCCTGAAGATAATTCATGCGGCAGCCATACAAAGGCGAGCATTATACTTGCGTCCATGCTCATGTTTGTTTTGATATTTACGAGACCGTTTGCCGCCCATGCAGTGCCTGCCGGGACAGAGATAACTAATACAGCAGTTGCAACATACGGCGTGGGGTCTGTAATTAACATTCCCTCACCATCAAATACAGTGAGCACAACTACGGTAGAAGCTTGCACTAAATCAGAGTTGAAGCTCATGAAGTACTCACCTGATAATCCTAACAGTGAAATCATGACTATTTCATCCACATCATACTGCAACAGCGGAGTAAGCCTGCCAGCATCAGGTGAGGATGACTGCACAGGGAGCTTTGTAGAAATAGAACCGCCCGTTCCATTTGGAAGTACAGATCCTTTAGCCCTCGGCAATCCTGTCCCGCTCTTTGTGCCAGATGATGGATTATCGTTCAAGTTCCATGCCGGTGAGCCATTGTTCATCAGGCTGATCGACATTGACCAGAACCTCAACAACCTTTCTGCTGATTCTGTATATGTTACCGTTTCTGCCGATATCACCGGTGACAGTGAATATCTGCGCCTTACTGAAACAGGGCCTGCCACAGGTATTTTTACAGGCTATCTCCCATCCGAGTTCGGCGCCTCGGCTTCTCAGAATGATGGTGTCCTCACTGTTGATATAGGCTCAAAGATCAGCGCTGACTACACTAATCCTGCCGCCGGGCTCTGTGCCGCTGACATATCATCGGTATTTGTTAATGTTGACCCCTTCGGCATAGTATTTGACAGCAACACAGGCCTGCCGGTTGAGGGCGCAATAGTAAGCATGAAAATTGCTGTTGGATCCAATTGCACAGATACATTTGCTGAAGTAAAATATGATGACGGCAGTCCTGACTATCCGAACCCGGTAGTTACCGGACCTGATGGTAAATACCGCTTTCCTCTTATTGATCCTGGCAAATATTGCATTCTAATAACCCCGCCTGCCGGGTATGCCTTCCCGTCATCCGTCCCTGCTCTAATACTGCAGTCACTTACAACGGATCCATTCACTATTGTGACAGGCTCGCGTGGAGAGGTATTCACTCTTGCCCCCGGGCCTGCGCTTGAGATAGACATACCCCTTGACCCGTCATCAAGCGGGCTGTGGCTCGACAAGTCGGCATCAAAGTCAATTGTTTCTTTAGGCGACTTCTTACAGTACAGCCTTAATATCGAGAACAAGACCGCCTCTTTGATAAGCGGTGTGACTATTAACGACAGGCTTCCAATCGGTTTCCGATATCAGGCAGGCTCGCTGAGGATAGACGATAATGCTTTCCCTGACCCTGTGATCTCTTCAGACGGCAGAACGCTCACTATAACAGCCGGAAATATCGCCGGTTCCGCTACCGTAAGTATCAGCTATGTAGTCGAGGTCTCTGCCGGTGCAAAATACGATAAAGCCTCCAACACAGCCGTTGCCGCTTCTGTATCAGGCTTCACTTCAAATATAGCCACTGCAACGGTTGAGGTAAAGGAAGACCTCTTCAGGAGAAAGAGCACTATTGTCGGCCGCGTCATAGCTGACAACTGCGAGGATAAAGAAGTGGAAGCAAATGACGGAGTGGAAGGCATAAGGATATACATGGAGGACGGCACCTATGCCCTCACCGATGAAGAAGGCAAGTACCATTTTGAAGGCGTGGAGCCGGGAACACATGTAGTTCAGCTTGATATTGAGAGCATGCCTGAAAAGTTCCGGGTGGTGCCATGTGAAGAGAACAGCCGTTTTGCCGGACGTTCTTTCTCACAGTTTGTTGACTTGCAGGGCGGGACTATGTGGCGCGCTGATTTTCATTTTGCTCTAAAGCCAAAGGTCAGAGGAATTACATCTGCTGAGCTGACAAATGAAGTCAACGGCAGCAGCATTGATCACAGCGTGCTGATAGACAGCCGGAAGGTTCCGCTGCAGAATCTCCGAATGACCGTCATGCTTCCTGAAGGGAGCACATACCTGGCAGGCTCAAGCATGATGCATGGCAAACCATTGCCAGACCCTGCCCTGATCTTCGGCTCTTTGACATACCGTCTCGGTGATGTTAAGCAGGATAGTTTATTCAGAGTTAAGTTCAGTTCTCTTTCAAACGGGATGACTGAAAATGAAGTAAATATTATTTTTACTTTTGATACACCTTCTGAAAAGAACCAGCGCCTCGTTCTGAAAGGAAACGGAAGCGCTTCTGCTGAGACTACCGGGCTTATGCCGGGCGAGCAATGGGATGAGCAGGATGATGCCTCTGAAAAACCGGATGAGATACCATTCCTTGAAAGCAGCTGGCTTGAATCTGCGGAACCCGGGCTGCAGTGGCTGTCGCCTGAACCAGGATACAACATGGGCGTTCCGAGCATCAGAATATTTATTAAACATGACCCGGGTGCCGGGTTTAAATTCCTTCATAACGGCAAAGAAGAGAATGAGCGTAATTATAACGGCATGACAAAGAACAATGCCGGCACCATTGCCGTCAGCAACTGGTCAGGCATCAACCCTGTCGAAGGCGACAACCTCTATGAGTTCGTAACATTTGACAAGAAAGAGAATGAGACCGGCCGGGTCTCTTATTCATTGCATTACTCCGGCCCAGCTGTTAAGGCTGAACTTGTGGCTGAAGAATCCGCCCTGTCAGCAGACGGAAGAACCGCGCCTGTTATAGCAGTGCGCCTCTTTGATAAAGACGGATACCCTGTGCGTGAGGGAACAGCAGGCCGTCTTTCTGTTAACTCTCCATATGAGCTGTATAAAAAGATAGAAGCGTTTAAGAATGACCCTCTCTCAGGGCTTGATAAAGAGGAACCGCAATATACAGCAGGCAAGGACGGCATTGCAAAGATAATGCTGATGCCCACATCAAGCTCTGGTGAAGCGCTGCTTAAGTTCCTCTTCAATGAAGATGAGCAGGAGATATCTGTATGGCTTAAACCTGAAGAACGCGAATGGATAGTTGTCGGACTTGCAGAGGGGACTATCGGATATAACACGCTTTCAGGGCATATGGAAAACATTGAGGAGTCAGATATCAAAGAAGACCTGTACAAGGACGGCCGTGTCGCATTCTTTGCAAAAGGAAAGATACAATGCAAGTGGCTCCTCACCATGGCATACGACTCTGAGAGAGAGAGAGACACGGAGCATGACAGCCTCTTCCATACGATAGACCCTGACACTTACTACACGCTTTACGGCGATGCCTCAGGCCAGCAGTATGACGCTGCGAGCGCGGAGAAGCTCTATATCAAGATAGAGCGCGACAAGTTCTACGCGATGTTCGGCGATTACAATACCGGAATGACAATGACTGAACTCTCACGCTACAACCGCAGCTTTAACGGCTTAAAGACAGAGCTTCAGACAGACAATGTAAGCCTGAACCTGTTTGCAGCTGAGACGAATCAGGGATTTGTCAAAGAAGAGATTCGCGGCGACGGCACATCAGGCCTGTATCATCTCAATACTTCAAAGATTGTATTCAACTCTGAAAAGATCGTGATAGAGACAAGGGATCGTTTCCGAAGCGAGGTCATACTTGAAACACGATCTTTTTCAAGGCACATGGATTACAACATCGACTATGATGCCGGAACTATATTCTTCAGAGAGCCTATATTCAGCAAAGATGAAAATATGAACCCGATATTCATAGTTGTTGACTATGAAGTGAATGACCCTGCTGCCGGGAGTGAGTATAACTACGGCGGACGCGGCGCTCTTAAATTTATAGATGGAAAGATCGAGACCGGAGCGACTTACATACATGAGGGACAGACAGGAAATGAGGGAGACCTCTACGGCGCAGATGCCACCCTGAAGATCACTGATAAGACCACTATTAAAGCTGAATACGCGTCCACCCATACTGAAAGCCTTGCTGACACAATTACGGGCGATGCGTATTTAGCTGAGATCAGGCACAACTCAGAGAAGCTTGACGGTTTAATTTACTTCCGTGAAACAAACGACGGCTTCGGCTTGAACCAGCAGAACACAGGCGAGAGCGGCACCCGAAAGATCGGGGCTGATATGAGATATCGTATAACTGAAAGCCTGAGCATTAATGCGCAGGCATACCGGCAGAAGAACAATATTTCCAACACACAGCAGGATCTCATTGAGGCAGGCGCTGATTATTCTGCCGGATCATACGGCATTCGCACAGGCCTGCGTCAGGCTGAGGATACTCTTGAAGACGGAACCGTGAACCGTTCGCTTCAGGCGACCCTCGGAGGCAGCAAGGCGTTCTTTGATAACAGGCTCATGCTGAGGGCAGACCGCGAGCAGTCTATCGGCGGCGGCAATGAGAGCCTTGACTTCCCTACGCGCACAACCCTCGGCGCCGACTATATGCTCTCTAATACAGTTACATTATTTGCCGAGCATGAACTTGCAGACGGCGAAGCGATAGAGACTCAGGACACGCGTATCGGTATGAGGACGATGCCATGGAACGGAGGCAGTATCAATACCGGAATGACACGCGAGTACAGCAAGGATGGAACCCGTGTATTTGCAACCATGGGCCTTTTGCAGACATGGAAATATAATGACAAGTGGAGCTTTGACGGAGGTTTCGACCACAGCAAAACTGTCATAAATGATACTGCTGTTATTTTACCCTCATCCGCAGCCGCTGAAGACTTCTCAGCGCTCTCATTAGGCACTACATACCGCGAGGAGAAGTGGACATGGAACTGGCGCGGAGAGGCCCGTCACTCTGACACTGAAGATAAATACGGACTTCTTACAGGCATTTACGGAGAAGTGAGAAAGGGACTCGGCATGTCTGCCGGCCTTCAGCTATTCACAACCAGGAACGATTCAGGGACAGATACCCTTCTTGGTGATATCCGCCTCGGCGCAGCATACCGCCCGCGAAATACTAAATGGATAGTCCTTGACCGCCTTGACTTCTATTTCCAGGAGGATAACGGCCCGGTCACAGAATTCAGCAGCTGGAAGATAGTCAATAACATGAACGCAAACTACAAACCGAACAGGGAGAACCAGATATCATTCCAGTACGGGGCAAAGTATGTGAAAGATACTTTTGACGGCATTTCTTACAGCGGATTTACCGACCTTATCGGCATAGAAACACGCCATGACATCACAAAGCGCTGGGACATAGGCGCGCGCGGCAGCATGCTTCATTCGTGGAACTCAAACCAGTATGATTACAGCGCAGGAGCATCGGTCGGCTGCAATGTTGTTAAGAACGCATGGATAAGTTTAGGCTATAATTTCGCTGGATTCATAGACAGAGATTTCTCAGCCGGCAAATATACTGCAAAAGGGCCGTTCATGCAGTTCCGCTTGAAGTTTGACCAGTACAGCATGAAGGATATTGCCGGAAGTTTTTCAAAGGATAAGGTGCCTGATGATTATTAAAAAAATGTATTCAATAAAAGCATTTATACTTTTCTTTGCGCTTTTAATGCTCGCCGGTTTCTGCATGACCGGTGAAGCCGGAGCGGCTGTTACGCTTCTTGATAACGGCGGAGCAAACTGGAGCGCGCACACTGAAGGCACCGGCGCGATAACTGCTCATACATATACCGCCCCTGCCGGAACTGACAGGGCGGTGATAGTTGTGGTTACGGCAGAAGGAGGCCCGCCCTCTATTACAAGTGTCACGGTCGGAGGAGTTGCAGCAACACAGATAGCCACAATTTCTCAAAACGTCGCATATATCTGGATCGGATACAGATTGATAGGAACCTCCGCATCCACAACATCAGCCAACATAGCTGTAACTTGGGGAACCCCTCCGAGCACTGACTCTGCGATCCAGGCGGCAACATACGGGGATGTCAGACAGACCGCAGGACAAGGTTCCGGCAACACTATCAACAGTATTGCAACTGGAAGTAGTGGCAGCTATCCAGTTACAACCGCCAATAATGTTTTTAATGCTGCCGGCGGCGCTGTGAATAACGCTCTTAACGGACGGGTTATATACGCTCATAATGCGAACGGGGGGAGTGCAGATAACCAAACCACTACAGGCACATCAGCAGCATGGACATTCACTGAGATGTGGGACGTATATGTCACGAGCAACCGCTCATCTTCCGGCCACAGCGATACAGCGGCAGGCTCCGGCACTGTGAGCGTCACCTCCGGCACAGGCACCTCTCGTACTGTATTGGTGGCATTCGCATTGAATGAAGAAGTACCTGCATCACCTAATGGAGTTCTTGCATTCACCTCAGCAACCTTTAGTGAAAGTGAAGCTGTCGGAACTACAGTAACCACTACAGTCTCCCGCACAGGCGGCAGTACAGGCATTGTGAGTATTGACTGCAACACCGTTGCCGGCGGAACTGCTACAGCAGGCAGTGACTATACAAATATAACCCCTCAGACTCTTACATGGGCTGCAGGTGATACAGCTAACAAGACCTGCGCTATCCCAATCACTAACGACATTCTTTATGAGGGGAATGAGACTGTAAATCTTACCTTGACCAATGCCACAGGCGGCGCAACGATCGGGACACAGAACACCGCCGTGCTGACTATCGCGGATAATGACCCTCTGCCCACAGGCACGCCAATTCTGCTTAATCATACCTACGCCGGAAACTATGATTTTGTCGGCACCGGAGGCACACTGCGCACTGAGTCGAATACCGGCAATGCCTGTGCCGTGACCACAAGTGATTCAGCGGCGCTTTCCGGCATACCCGCAGGGGCAACTGTTGTTTCCGCGCACCTTTACTGGGTAGGTTCAATGCAGACCCCGGGCAATGAAGACTACAATATTACCTTTGACGGAAATAATCTTACCGCTGACAATCAGCACCAGGAACTCTTTGTATATGGAGGCGATAACTTATTCTACTTCGGCGCGGAAGAGGATGTCACATCAATAGTTGCCCCAAAGAAGAACGGTACATATACCTTCTCAAACCTGACGGTCTATAACGGCGCCCCGCATTGTACTCCACAGGCTGTTGTCGCCGGATGGTCGCTGGTGGTCATTTATCAGGACCTCATTACCCCGGCTCCTTTAAGAGTTATAAATATATATGACGGCTTTGAGTACTTCCAGTCAAGCCAGATCATCCTTACACCGACCAACTTCCAGGTGCCGACAGGTACCGCTTATACGGATTATGACGGAAAGCATGCCCATGTAAGCTGGGAGGGTGATGAGACGAATTCCGGTACGAGCGGCGGATTCAGTGAAGGCCTGACATTCCAGGGGAACAATCTTACTGATGCCTATAACCCCTCGGGCAATCAGTTCAACTCCACAATGAACTTCCTCGGCTCCAGTACAAGCTACGGCGTTGATTTTGATATCTATGACGCAACTCCTTATCTTACAGGCGGAGAGACATCCGTCACCACAAGGTATTCTTCCGGACAGGATCTGGTGCTCCTCAGCGCTGAGATAATCTCAGTTCGCAATACTCCTGTAGCTGATCTCGAAATTGTAAAGTCACACACCGGTGATTTCATTGTCGGCCAGGTTGAATCATTCAATATTGATGTTTCAAATAATGGGCCGAGCAATGAGACCAACACGATAACCGTCACCGACATCCTGCCTGCAGGCCTTACACTTGACTCATGGTCAGGGACGAATTGGTCTCACCCGACAGCTACAACATGGACATATAACAACACCGTTTCTTCCGGAGCAAGCGCGCCAACCTTAACATTAAACGTACTGGTCGGCTCATCCGCATATCCCGGCGTCAACAACACCGCGTCAGTATCAAGCCCGACATTTGATAATGTCTCAAGCAATGACTCGTCAACAGACAGTGTCACAGTAAAGAGATCAAGCCTTATAACATCCACAAAGACGGTTGTTGACCTTAATGGAGGATTTGCAGATCCCGGTGATACCATACGTTATACGATCAACATCAAGGAAAACGGCGGGGTGGATGCGACAAATGTAAGCGTTACAGATAATATGCCTGCAAATGTTACAGGCTTTACAGTCATCGGCATCCCGGCCGGCGCTACGAACAGCTCGTCACCTGCGCCTGCCGGATCAAATAGTACCGGATACCTGAATGTAACAGGATTCACCGTAGCCGCCAACAATACTGTAACCGTGATCTTTGATGTAGCGATTGCAGGCGGCACTCCGGGCGGAACATTGATAAATAACACAGCAACCGTAAACAACCCGAACGGCCCCGGTGCGACTCCTGCTGCTCCTACCGTTGTTGTTTCTGAAACAATTCCAGGGAATAAGCAACTTTATTTTCAGGCGCCTGACAGCGAGAACAGTCCCACCCAGCCGCAGAATATGAATCGTACGCCCCTTACCTCCACCCCCACTCCTTCAAGAGTGAGAATACAGAGGGAGGATACCCCAAGAGTATGGGCGCAGACACCTGTTTTACAGTCTCCCTTAACTATAACAGGCAACATGTCGGTAACTCTTCAGCTTAGAAGGGACACTAACATTAATGACCGCCCTGTCCGTGTTACAGTGGATTATCTTCCCGGGCCTGTAACTGTCGGCGTAACAGACCTTACTCTTTCAGGCGCTACCTTGAGCGACACCGTTACAAAATCATTTACTTTTCCAATCACCATCATACCCGCAACTCCATTAACTCTCCCCACAGGGGCTCAATTGAGGGTGACAGTAGATAACGAACCAGGCGCGGGAACCGGCAGGTCTATTTATGTCTATCCTTATGACAGCGCAACCGGAAATACAACAAGGCTTGAGATGGATGTCACCACAGTGATCGACGTAAATAGCGTTAATTTTTATAATGCCGCTTATCCCGGAGGCTCGCTCCTCACAAATGCCGTTCCCAATACTACGGTATATATCCGCTCTGTAGTGAGCGACCCATTCGGAAGCTTTGACATCACAGGCGCCAAGATCGATATTATCAATCCCAATTTGTCAACCGTAGTCTCAGGCGCCTCAATGACTCAGGTTGCAGACTCCGGCGCCGCGTCAAAGACATATCAGTATCAATACACCCTCCCTTCAGCAGGCCCAATCGGCTTCTGGACAGCTAATGTAACTTCCACCGAAGGAACCGAGGGCACAATAATAGATACTAACTTCGGCCTTATAAAAGTCGTACTGCCTGACATTATAATGATGAAGACAAGCACGACAGAGTGGGATCCGGTAAACGAATATGGCGGAGACGGGACTGAGCCAAAGTCTATTCCCGGAGCAGATGTCATTTATACCATACAAGCTACAAATACAGGCGAAGGCGCTGTTGATAACAATACAGTTATTATCACTGACCCTGTCCCGGCAAATACAAAGCTTTATGTTGACAATTACGGCGGCAGTAACGGATGCGGGCCATTTGAATTTATAAACGGCTCGCCTACAAGCGGATTGACATGCAGCTTTACTTCACTCGGCAGCGTCACGGACGATCTTGATTTCTCAAATACCGCCTCTCCAGGACCTTATGTTTACAATTACACCCCGGTTTCCACAGGTGGTTATGATCCGCTTGTCACAAGCATACGCATTAATCCCAAGGGGATATTTAACGGCACAGGCGGCGGCAACCCTTACTTCAGGATAAAGTTCAGGGTAAGGGTGAACTGATTGACTTCAATGAGATAACGAGATTATTATATCCCAGCAATCCTTATTTATTAATCCAAGGAGCATTTAATGTCTCAGGCTAAATTAAAAGTCATTCTTCTTCGCCATACCCCGAACCCTGAAGAGACTGTCGCAATGGCGGCAAAGCTCTGCTACAGCCCTTCTGGTATTGAGTCTTTAAAGGGAAAGATAGAGAAGAAAGATCAGAAAGAGTTTGTTGAGAAACTGATGAACATGGGGCACATGAGCCCTATCGAGCACGCATCATTCACATTTGCCATAGAGGGGATATCAAGGGCATGCTCGCACCAGCTTGTAAGGCACCGCCTCGCTTCATACTCACAGCAGTCGCAGAGGTATGTAAATGAAGAGGCTGGATTTGATTACATAATTCCTGAGACTATAAAAAATGATAAAGAACTGAAGCGCATCTTTATTGACTTCATGAACAATGCCCAGAAGGCTTACAACACGATAGTGAAGAAGCTGAATGAGAATGGCACTAAAGGCGAGGCCGCAAATCAGGACGCGAGGTTTGTGCTTCCGAACGCTGCTGAGACAAAGATAATCGTGACGATGAACGCAAGAGAGCTCCAGCACTTCTTCAAACAGAGATGCTGCAACCGCGCCCAGTGGGAGATAAGGGCGATGGCAGAGAAGATGCTCAACCTTGTTAAAAAGGTTTCCCCTGTTATCTTCCAGAGATCCGGCCCCCCATGCCTCTACGCCCCCTGCCCCGAAGGTTCTTATACCTGCGGGAAGATAAAGGAAGTCAGGGCTAAATATAAGGTTAAGTCTAAGGAATAATATCATGTCATACACTATCGCATTTGCAGGAAAAGGCGGGACCGGCAAGACTACGCTGGCCGCGCTTACAATTCGTTATCTGATCGAGAAGAAGGCAAAGCCTGTGCTTGCTGTTGACGCGGACAGCAACGCGTGCCTCAACGAATCGCTTGGAGTTTCTGTACACGCAACCATCGGTGACCTGCGGGAGCAGTCGCTTGAAGCGATACGCGGCAAAGGCGCCCGTCCCGGAGGCATGAGCTCTGAGCAGTTATTCGACTACCAGGTTCAGCAGTCTATAATTGAAGCAGATAGTTTTGACCTGCTGGTAATGGGCAGGCCTGAAGGCCCCGGCTGCTACTGTGCCGCCAACAATATAATAAGGAAGTACACAGACAAACTCTCTGACGACTACAGCTATGTTGTACTCGACAATGAGGCAGGCATGGAACATCTGAGCAGAAGGACTACCCACAAGGTTGACCTGCTCTTGATGGTCAGCGACCCTACAAAAAAGGGAATCCAGACGATAAAGCGCATCAACGCGCTTGCTGATGACCTGAAGCTTGAAGCAGGAAAGCGGGTTATAATAGTAAACAGAGTTTCTGATCAAGACTTTGAAACCGTTAAAAACCTGATCAGCGAGATCGGCATGCCTGTAGAAAACATCTTCAATATTCCTGATGATGAGAATATCTTTAAATTTGATCTTGGCGGAAAACCTGTCTTTGATCTGCCCGCAGATTCTAAATCAATTGCTGCTCTGTTTAAGATACTGGATTCACTGAATATCCCTTAATATCTCTGTTCCAGAAGCCCCGCGTTATTAAAGACTCCCCTTAGCAAGCTATGGGGAATCTTAATGTTAATGAATTATTATCATTATATTCGCTCGCTTGACCCGTCTGTCCCGAGGTATCGGGACAGGGTTTACACTCGCTGCCCATTTAAAATTTTAATTTCCGTTTAGGTGATGAAATAATCACTTCTAATATGTTATATTTTAAAGCTTTATTGCGGATACGAATCTATACAAAAAATTAAAGGAGACATAGATGATCATAATTGGTGAAAAAATCAGCATAATCGCAAAGAAAGTCAGGGAGGCTATGAACAGCCGCGACCCTAAGCCGATACAGGAACTTGCAATGGCGCAGTGGAAGGCAGGCGCGCATATTATCGATGTCAATATCGGCCCTGCTGAAGTGAATGGCGAAGACCTCATGACATGGATGGTTCAGAGCATACAGGAGAAGGTTTCAGCCCCGCTCTGCCTTGACACAACAAACGCATCAGCGCTTGAAGCAGGACTTAAAGCCCATAATAACCAGTGGGGAAAACCCCTTATCAACTCTACTTCAAATGATCCTGAAAGGTTCATAATGCTTGAGCTTGCAGCAAAATACAACTCGCAGATAATAGCCCTGACAGTCGGCAAGGGCGGGCTTCCTGCTGACGCTGACGACAGGATGGTCATTGCTTCAGAGATTATGGCAAGGGCTGAAGACCTCGGCGTTCCGATGGAGGACATCTACCTTGACCCGCTCATACTTCAGGTCTGCACAACACAGGATCAGGCCAAACACGCACTTAACGCGGTCAGGATGTTCAAAGAGCTCAATATGAAATCAGTTGTCGGGTTAAGCAATATATCCAACGGAGTGCCGAAGACTATGAGAAGCCTTATAGACAGGGTATATCTGTCGCTGCTCATGTATGAGGGCCTTTCATCAGCGATTATGAACCCTCTTGATAAAGACCTGATGGACGTGGTCAAGACAACAGAGGTCTTTCTCGGAGACACACTATACGCTGATTCATATCTTGAAATGTAAATAAATCGTAAGCACGGAGGTTTTGATATGTCTTTTGTGACACCGAAAGAAAGCTACAACGGAAAAGTCCTCTCACTGGACTTTGGCAAAGATGATAAAGCGGTGATGATCGGAGGAGATACCTCCCTGCCCTTTCTCACATTTGAAGGTGAAGTGCCGAACAAGCCTCTTATAGCGTACGAGATCCAGGACATTGCGCCGGACGACTGGTCTGACACTGTAAAAGACGCGTACAAAGATGTAAGCGGCGATCCTGTGACATGGGCCAAATACTGCCAGGACAAATTAGGCGCCAAAGCCATTGCATTAAGGCTCATAAGCACACATCCTGACAGAGATAATCGTTCAGCTGAAGAAGCTGCAAAGACGGTAAAAGATGTGCTTTCAGCAATCAATGTCCCTCTGATAATCCTCGGCTCCAACAATATTGAGAAGGACTCGTTAGTCCTTGTAGCTGCTGCTGAGGCTGCAAGCGGATACAACTGCATCATCGGTAAGGCGCAGGAAGGCAATTACAAGACCATCGTAGCTGCCGCTCTTGCACATAACCATAAGCTTATCGCGATGTCTGAACTCGACATCAACCTTGCAAAACAGCTGAACATCCTTATCACGCAGATGGGCTTTGACAAATCAAGGCTGATAACCGACCCGATGTGCTCTGCATTAGGCTACGGGCTTGAGTATACATATTCCGTCATGGAGAGGATAAGGCTCGCGGGCCTTGTTCAGAACGATGCCACAATGCAGCCGCCCATTATCGGCGACGTCGGCATTTATGTATGGAAGACAAAAGAGACTACAGCGCCTGACGTTGAGGGCTGGGGCACGCTTAATGAAAGAGGCATCGCATGGGAAAGCGTTACTGCAACCTCCATGCTCATGGCCGGCGCGAACCTGCTGATAATGAGGCATCCAAAGGCTGTTGAGACTCTGAATAAAGTTATTGAGGAACTTGCTTAATTAAAATTGACTGAATAATATTTTTGGAGGTTATTAAATGGCACTGTCAGGCATTCAGATATTCAAACTCTTACCGAAAACAAACTGCAAAAAATGCGGCTTCCCCACATGCCTTGCATTTGCGATGAAGCTTGCACAGGGCGGTATCGAGCTCTCCTTATGCCCGGACATTTCAGAAGAAGCGAAGAAGAGCCTCGGAGACGCTTCAGCCCCGCCGATAAAGAGCTTCAGCCTCGGCACAGGCGAACTTGCAGTCAAGATGGGCGCTGAGGGCGTGCTCTTCAGGCATGACAAAAAATTCTATAACCCCTGCGCTCTTGCATTGAATATCAAAGACAGCCTCAGCGACGCCGAACTCTCTGCAAAGGCAGCTGAAGTGGCAGGCTCAGAGCTGGACCGTGTAGGACAGCAGCTCAGGATAGATGCTATATCTATTGAGTGCGTTTCAAATGATAGCGCTAAATATGAAGCAGCTGTAAAACTTGTTGCATCAAAGGCGCCGAATGCAGCATTGATACTCAACTGCAGCAACGCCTCAATAGCAGGGCCGGCGGCAAAGGCTGTCGCAGCCAGAATGCCCCTGCTCTACTGCGCAACCGCTGATAATGCTGAAGCAATGGCAGCTATAGCAAAAGAGAACAACATACCTCTCGCCATTAAAGCTGACGGGCTTGATGCCTTAAGCGCCCTGTCTGAAAAGGTACAGGCGCTCGGCGTTGAGAATATCGTTCTTGATTCAGGTGCAAATACAGCCGGAGCCATACTTGGGAACAACACCCAGATAAGGCGCGCAGCCTTAAAGAAGGGATTCAAGCCTCTTGGTTTCCCTATCATTAATAATGTTGTTAGAGACGATTCCATGTTAGAGACAACCATAGCGTCTGTTGCTATTTTGAAATATGCCTCTATCGTTGTGCTGAGCAGCATAGAGCAGTGGAAGAACCTTGCACTGTACACATTAAGGCAGAATATTTATACCGACCCGCAGGTTCCTATGCAGGTCAAACAGGCTATATATGAGGTCGGCGGGCCTACTGCTGACTCACCGCTGATGATAACGACCAACTTCTCGCTTACCTACTTCATAGTCTCAGGAGAGGTTGAGAACAGCAAGGTCCCGAGCTGGCTTGCGGTAATGGACTGCGAAGGGCTCTCAGTTCTTACGGCATGGGCAGCCGGGAAGTTCATAGCATCAAAGATCGCTACCTTCATACAGGAGAGCGGTATCGGTGATAAAGTCAGCAAGAAAGAGCTTATCATTCCCGGGCAGGTCGCGATACTGAGCGGCGCGCTTGAGGATAAACTTGAAGGATGGAAGATAACGGTCGGCCCGAGAGAGGCCAACGCGCTTCCTACATATCTTAAGTCAAGGTAATTTCAAATATTTAGGAGGATAAGATGTCAAAGATTATAGCCTCTGCAGTTATACGGGCTTCCCACGAGATTGTAAAGAGAACAGAGGATATGCTTGAGAAGGCTATCGCTGAAAAGGGAAAGGACTTTGTATTCGAATTCCCTGATACCGCGTACCACCTTCCAATGATCTACGGCATGACCGGCTTCAAGGTTAAGACACTCGCGGACATGAAGGTCGCACTCGGAATGGCAAAGGAGCAGCTTCACTCACTTCCGGATGAAACCATATGGAAACCATATCTCGGAGAGGCGCTTGACTCCGGCATGGCAACCCTCTTTGCTGAAGAGATATATCTTGCGCTCAGATATATCAACGGGCTTGAGCCTGTGACAGACCCTGAGACGAACTTTACCTATAACGGTTTTATCACTGACACCATCCAGAGGAACCTCGGCATACAGCTCGTTGACGGAAGGATGCCCGGCTTTGCCGCTATCCTCGGCGCTGCTCCTGATGAAGAGACCGCCGTCAAGATAGTGAGAGAGCTTCAGGAGAAGAACATACTTGTATTTCTCTCAGGCCAGTCAAAGGACAAGAACGGCAAACTTACGAATGTTACCAGGCAGCTTCTGAACCAGAAGGTCGAGCTTGGATGGGACACATATATAGTCGCATTGGGCCCTGATACAGAACATACGCTTTATGCTCTCAGCTGGGCATTAAGAGCTCCGATGATCTTCGGCGGAAACAAGGCAGGCGATTATAAGACCCTGCTGAAATACTCCAAAGACAGGATATTCGCATTCGCACTTGTACTCGGCGAACTTAATGACCTCAAGTGGGCAACCGGAGCAGGCGCGATAAACATGGGCTACCCTGCCATCTGCGACACTGACATACCTGTCATTCATCCGACCGGAGTATGTACATATGAAGAGGTTGAAAAAGAGTTCGACCATACCAAGATAGTCCAGAAGGCGATAGAGGTCAGAGGACTCAAGGTCACTGTTGCCAAGCCCCCGATACCAATTGCATACGGCCCTGCTTTTGAGGGCGAGAGGATCAGGAAGGAAGATATGTTCATCGAGTTCGGCGGCCAGCGCACTCCTGCATTTGAGTGGGTCAGGACAAAAGAGCTTAATGAGATCGAGGACGGCAAGGTCACTATCGTCGGCACTGATGTCGAAGCGAGATATAATGCAGGCGGCATGATGCCTCTTGCTATTGTCGTTGATGTGGCAGGAAGAAAGATGCAGAATGACTTTGAAGCCATCATCGAAAGAAAGTTTCACCACAATATAAACGAAGCTCAGGGCCTCTGGCACATGGGACAGCGCGACATCGTCTGGATGCGCGTAAGCAAACAAGCGTACAACGACGGCATCACTCTTGAGCACTTAGGCATAATCCAGGCGACTATGGCAAAGCACAGATTTAATTCCATCGTCGACAAGGTGCAGGTCACACTTTATGTTGATGAGAAAGATGTGCTTGAACTTCAGGACCAGGCAAGAGCTACATATAAAGAAAGAGATCACAGGCTTGCTGGATTGACAGACGAATCAGTTGACACATTTTATTCATGCCTGCTCTGTCAGTCATTCGCCCCTTCTCATGTCTGCGTGATAAGCCCTGAGAGACTCGGTCTCTGCGGAGCGTACAACTGGCTCGACTGCAAGGCTGCTTTTGAGATATCCCCTACAGGAGGCAACCAGCCTATTCTGAAGGGAGAGGCAACCGACGCAATGAAAGGAAGGTGGACAGGCGTTGACGATTACCTGAAGGCGAATTCAGGCGGCGCCATCGAGACCCTGAACCTCTACACAATAATGGACAACCCCATGACATCATGCGGCTGCTTTGAATGCATTATAGCCCTGATACCGGAGGCAAACGGCGTCATGATCGTCAACCGCGGATATTCAGGAATGACACCTGCCGGAATGAAGTTCTCTACTCTCGCAGGCGCGGTCGGCGGCGGAATGCAGAACCCGGGATTCATGGGCATCGGCGTCAACTTTGTAACCAGCAAAAAGTTCCTCTACGCTGACGGCGGCATCAAGAGGATTGTCTGGATGTCTAAGAACCTTAAAGAGCGTGTGGCTGAAGAGTTTAAAGAACTGGCAAAAGAGGCTGGTGCGCCGGACCTCTTTGACAAGATAGCAGATGAGTCAATAGCGGAAGATTCAGAGAAATTATTAGAGTACCTCTCAAGCGTCGGGCATCCGGCACTTGAGATGGATCCGATGTTCTAAATATTGAAATCACTTTATCTGTCATTCCAAAACTGAGTGAGGAATCTTGGATTTCTCCTTTCAGTCGAAATGACATCAGACAGTAATTTTGGAGGAAGATATGGATAAACCCGTAAAGAGCGCAAGCACTTCAGCAGAAGAGATAATTCATTGGGCAACAGACCACAAAATAGATACATGCTTTGACCGTGCTGAGAAGATGAAGCCCTGCCCTATCGGTGAGACCGGGGCATGCTGCAAAGTATGTCACATGGGGCCGTGCAGGCTCATAGGCAAGAATGCGGAAGAAGAGGCAAGAGGCGTCTGCGGCGCGACCCTTGCAACAGTTGCGGCAAGGAATATGGTGAGGATGATAGCAGCCGGCACTTCAGCACATTCCGACCATGCCCGCGATATGGCGATGACGCTCCTCTCAGTTGCAAATGGAGAGGCAAAAGATTTCAAGATAACAGATGTTAAGAAACTATATAAGGTTGCCGGATATCTTGACATCGAGTTTGAAGGCAGGCCTGTCAATGATGTTGCAAGAGATGTCGCAACCATGCTGATAGAGGATTTCGGCAGACAGAAAGGCGAGATAAATTTTGCAAAGAGGGCGCCGAAAAAGACGCTTGCGAGATGGAGAAAATGGAAGATCGTTCCCCGCGGCATTGACAGGGAGATCGTTGAGGCTATGCACCGCACTAACATCGGCGTTGACCATGACCCTGACCACCTTCTCACGCACGGCCTGAAGGTCGCTCTTGCTGACGGCTGGGGCGGATGCATGATCTCAACCGACATAAGCGATATACTCTTTGGAACTCCGACACCTGTCAAGGCAGAGGCGAGCTTCGGCATATTCAAGGAAGATGAGGTCAACCTTATCGTCCATGGCCATGAGCCGACACTTGCAGAGGTGATAGTAGATACGGTATCAGAACCTGCGATGATCGAATACGCAAAATCAAAGGGCGCCAAAGGCATCAACCTCGGCGGCATGTGCTGTACAGCAAACGAGATACTGATGAGGCATGGCATCCCAACCGCGGGCGGATTTACGAATCAGGAACTCGGCATCATGACCGGCATGATAGATGCCATGACCGTTGACGTGCAGTGCATTATGCCTGCCATCACAGAGGTCTCAAAGCAGTTTCACACCAAGATAATCACAACAAGTGAAAAGGCGATGATACAGGGAGCTGTGCATATTGAGTATGATGAGCACAGGGCAAAAGAAGTTGCAAGAGAGATCATCAAACTGGCATGCGACAACTTCCCGAACAGAACGACAAAGGGCAGCCATATATCTCATAAGGCAACTCTTATCGGCGGCTTTTCCCATGAATACATCGAATACATGCAGGGCGGCAGGTGGAGAGGTTCATTCAGGCCGCTTAACGATGCGATTATGGCAGGCAGGATACGCGGCGTTGTCGGCTTGGCAGGATGCGACAACCCGAGAGTAGCATCAACCGGTATACACAAATACCTTGTGAACGAACTTATCAAAAATGATGTTCTTATAGTATCAACAGGCTGCGGCTCAGCAGCATGCGGAACCGCCGGATACCTCACACCTGAGATGGCGCTTGAGAATGCAGGTCCCGGATTAAGAGAGGTCTGTGAGGCTATCGGTATCCCCCCTATCCTTCACCTCGGTGCATGTGTAGACAATTCAAGGATACTGACGATAGCTTCTGCAATGGCTGCTGAAGGCGGGCTGTCAGATGAGATAGGCGGAATGCCTGCCGTTGGTATCGCCCCAGAGTGGATGTCTGAAAAGGCTATAGCGATCGGATGTTATTTCGCAGCATCAGGCGTTCCATGTATATTCGGCGGCGAGTCGCCTGTCGGAGCAAGCTCTGAAGTTACCAAGATAATGACCGAGACATGGATGGAAAGGTTCAAGGGCGCGCTTCATTTTGAGCCTGTCCCTGAAAAGATGCTTGAGCTTGCGCTTAAGTATATTGACGATGCAAGAGACGCGTTAAAGCTGAGAAAATACGAGCCCGGTAAATTCGGAGCAGAGAGAGTGCTCATGGATATGGCAGCGAGAAGAGAGATCGCGCCCCACGCCGGAGTCGGAGGGATAAATGAATCTCAAGGTTGATGAGACCATAGGCCATATCAGAGAGGTCATCTCGGAGAAGGACAAGAAGAGAGGCATTCTCATACATACATTTCAGAAGGTGCAGCATGAGATGAACTACCTTCCGGAAGATGCGCTTAAGATGATCTCGGAGAAGCTTGATATTCCTCTTTCCGAGGTCTACAGCACAGCGTCATTTTATAAACAGTTTTACTTCACCCCGCGCGGAAAGAAGATAGTCAAGGTATGCACAGGCACAGCGTGCCACGTCAGAGGCGCGTCTGCGGTCATGAATAAACTGGAAGAAGAATTCAAGATCAAAGAGGGCGAGACAACCCCTGACCTCTCCATGACGCTTGAGACGGTAGGGTGCATAGGATGCTGCGGCCTTGCCCCTGTCGCGACTGTCAATGAAGACATCATAGGCGAGATAGACAGGAAGAAGATAGCAGCGATAATCGACCTTATAAAAAGCGAATAACAACTGACTACTCCATCAGGATAGGTGAAATTATATGGCAAAACTGAAAAATACTGACGAACTGAAAGCGCTCAGAGATAAATTAAGCAAAGAGACCTTTGATCCGAACGCGCACAGGATCAGGGCGTGCTGCGGAACCGCTTGCACGGCAACAGGCGCGCACAAGGTCATTGCAGCTTTTGAGAAAGAGGCTGCTGCATCTGGTGTAGCAATTGATATAGTGAAGACAGGATGCCAGGGACTCTGCCAGAAAGGGCCTGTGCTCAAGGTTGAGCCGAACAATATCTTTTATCAGAGGACAAAGACGACCGATGTCCCTGCGATAATGGACTACTCTATCAAAGGCAATTCAGCATACAGGCAGGGGCTTTACAGGGACAACTTCCTTAGCGAGCCGATACCTCTTATGCTTGAGATCCCTTTTTATAAAAAACAGCTCAGGATAGCCCTGAGGAACAACGGCATAGTTGACCCGCGCAATATCGAGCATTACCTCGCAGTCGGCGGTTACGCAGGCATTGAAAAGGCCCTGTCTTCAATGACCACTGACGACGTGCTTAATGAAGTAGATAAGGCAAACCTGAGAGGACGCGGCGGAGCGGGTTTCCCTGCCGGAAGAAAATGGGCGCACTCAAAGGGCGCAAAGAGCGATGTAAAGCTTGTCATTGCAAACGGCGACGAAGGCGACCCCGGAGCATTCATGGACAGGGCTATCATGGAAGGCGACCCTCACAGCCTTATTGAAGGGATGCTCCTGTGCGCTTATGCGATCGGCGCGCAATACGGATTCATCTATGTCAGGCATGAATACCCTCTCGCTGTTGAGAACCTGAAGATAGCGATAAAGCAGGCTGAAGACCTCGGCATTCTCGGAAAGAATATTTTAGGAACCGGCTTCAGCTTCACAATTGATATAAGAGAAGGCGCAGGCGCATTCGTATGCGGCGAGTCAACATCGCTTGTCGCATCTATTGAAGGTGAGAGAGGATATCCGAGGCCGAGGCCTCCAAGGCTTTCTGAAATAGGCGGCGGCCCTTGGGGGATACCGGGTAACCTGAATAACATCGAGACATACGCATGTGTTCCTGTAATTATTGATAAAGGCTCGGATTATTTCCGCTCTATCGGCACAAAGAACTCTCCGGGCACAAAGGTCTTCGCACTTACAGGCAAGGTTAAGAACACAGGCCTTGTCGAGGTTCCGATGGGGATAACCTTGAGAGAGATTATCTTTGAGATAGGCGGCGGCATACTTGATGACAAGGAGTTCAAGGCTATACAGACAGGCGGCCCGTCAGGCGGATGCATTCCTGCCGAGCACCTTGACCTTCCTGTTGATTTCGACTCTCTCGCTTCAGTCGGCTCCATGATGGGGTCGGGCGGCATGGTCGTGCTTGACGAGGAGACCTGCATGGTTGATGTCGCAAAGTTCTTTCTGTCATTCACGCAGTCTGAATCATGCGGCAAGTGCCCGCCCTGCAGAATAGGTACATATCATATGCTGGAGCTGCTCAAGAAGATAACCTCAGGCAAGGGCGAAGATGGAGACATTGAGAAGCTTGAGAAGATAGGAGAGCAGATTATCGCAGGCTCACTATGCGGGCTCGGAAACAGCGCGCCTAACCCTGTGCTGACAACGATCAAATATTTCAGAGAAGAGTATGAAGAGCATATTCATGATAAATACTGCCGCTCAAAGGTATGCAGCGGATTAGGCACTTACACCATTGACCATACTGAATGCTTTCTCTGCGGGCTGTGCAAACAGGCATGCGCATTCGGAGCGGTCAAAGAGCTGAAGAACTCTTTCTACATTGACCAGGACTACTGCACAAAATGCAAGGCGTGCTACACTGCGTGTCCAATCAAGGCGGTCAAGATAGACAAGCAGAAGGGCAAGCCGTCAACCTCTTTGAAGAGGAGTAAATAATGACAGAAGATAATAAAGAAAAGATAATGACAATGAAAGATGTTCAGGCAAAGGCTGAAGAGAAGAAGTGCGCGGCGCAGCAGGCCCTCGTATTTGTAGAAGAGTTCCTGTCTGAACCGATGTGCGGAAGATGCTTCCCCTGCTCTTTCGGATGCTATGAGGCGAATATCAGGTTAAAGAAGATCGTTGCGGGAAATGCTTCTGACGAAGATGTAGAGCGCCTCAGAAGAATAGGAACTAACATGCTTGAGGCATCAATGTGCAAAAAAGGCAAAGACACAGCAGCATTCATACTTGATAAAATTGCTGCCGAGGATTTTGCAGGCCATATTTCAGGAGAATGTTCAAAGAGAGAGTGCGGATCATTCAGCAGCTATCTTATCATCCCTGAAAAATGCACGATATGCGGCTTATGCCTTGACGCATGTAAAGACCATGCAATAACAGGCGAAAAGAGGAAGCCTTACCTTTCAGGTTATCAGCCAATGGAGATAGCCCAGAAGAGATGCACAAAATGCGGAGAGTGCATCAAGGTATGCCCTGACGCAGCGATAGTACTTATAACGTCAAAAGAGATGGCTGGAACTGTTAAATAATAAAGTTGAAAGTTTAATCATTATCAGGAGGATGCATATATGTCAAAAACGGTTGACTTAACAATAGACGGAAAGAAGGTCACGGTTAACGAGGGAGTCACTATCGTTGATGCCGCTGAAAAGGCAGGTGTTCATATACCGAACCTCTGCTACCTTAAGGGCATGAAGGGTATCGGCGCATGCAGGATGTGCCTTGTTGAGGTCGAGGGCGGAAGAGGCCCTATTACTGCATGTACCTCAAAGGTGAAAGAAGGCATGAATATCACCACCGACTCTGAGAAGGTCCTTGAGATGAGGAACTTCGTGCTTGACCTTATACTCTCAATGCACCCTCTGGACTGCATGACCTGCACAAAGGCAGGCGTCTGCAACCTGCAGAAGTATGCTTATGATAACGGGATCAAAGAGTCGAGCTTTACGAGAAAAGATTTCGGCTACCCTATAGATTCCGCAAACCCGTTCATAAAGAGAGACCCTGACTACTGCATCCTCTGCGGCAAATGCGTAAGGGCATGCAAAGAGCAGGGAACGAATGTGCTTGATTTCATGGGCAGAGGCGTCGGCTCAAAGGTCGTCACCGCGCAGGATAAGCCGCTTCAGGAGTCTGACTGCACATTCTGCGGAAGCTGTATTGACGCATGCCCTGTTAACTCTTTGCTTGAAGCTGACAGGTGGAGAAAAGGAAGAGAGTGGGAGTATGTGAAGACAGCTTCAACCTGCCTTTCATGCGGGAATGGATGCAGCATAGTTGTAAGCTCCAAGGATGACAGTGTAGTTAAGATTAACTCTGCCGGAGATTACGGCACTGTTGAAAAGTATATATGCGCGCAGGGCAGATTCGGCTTTGACGCCCTCACCTCTGACCTGAGGATAAACGCTCCGATGAAGAGGGTCGGCAAGAAGCTTGAAGAGACCACTTGGGAAGATGCTCTTTCCATAGTAGCTGAGCATCTTAAGAAGTCGGGCAAGAACGCTTCCATCATCAGCACGGCAAATATACTAAACGAAGACGCGTCAGCCCTTGCAAGCCTCGCATCATCTGCCATAAAGACAAAGAACATAGACACAACAGTGAGTCTCTACTCAGGCGATGAGGCGATGAACCTCTCAGCATCTGCTGACCTCGACTCTGCTGATGTCATAGTAGTCGCAGGCCTTGCAACATCACAGTACACGAGAGTGCTGCCCGCGCTTGACGCAGCGATACAGAAGAGAGTCGCAAGGGGCGCAAAGCTTGTTGTTATAGACGATGTAAAGGCTCTTGCTTCGATAGCAAAGTCTCTCGTTACAAAGGGCGCAAAGTCCACAAAGGAACTTGATGCTGCGCTTGCTAAAGTAAAGACATCAGATGAGTCAGACGCTACTGCGGACATGATAGCAGCCGCTGCATCACCTGTGATATTCTGCTCCCCTTCCCTATTCGGAGCGGCAAACAACCTCTCACTTGTGAGCAATGTAAGTGTGGTGGCTGTGCCTTATGAAGCGAATGCAAGAGGCGTGGTTCTTTCAGGCCTTACCGCAGGCGCAAAGTCATACAGCGATATCGCATCAGGCAAGAATGATGTTCTCTATGTAGTTGGCGAGCCGCCGATAAAGAAGGCAGACGCAAAGTTTCTCATCGTACAGACACCTTATCTTTCAGACCTTGCAAAGCAGGCTGATGTTATACTTCCGGCAGCATCATACCTTGAGTCATCAGGCACGATCGTCAACTACCTAGGCAAGGTGAAGAAGGTTGCAAAGGCAGCCTCCCCTGCTGGCGATGCGAAACAGCACAAAGATATATTCGCTGATATCGCCAAGGCTATGAAGGCAACTCTCAAAGATGCAAAGGTTGATGTTAAGAAGTCGCTCAAGACAAAGGCCAAAGTAAAGGTTAATGCCTTTGAGAAAGTAAAAGGCCTTGATGTGAACCCAGTTGACCTGAATGATAAGATCAATAAGTCAGTGATAAACAGCTCAAGACTTCTGTGGCTCAAGGAGACGGAAATGGCACTGGCCTCAAAATAAGTTTTAGAATATTATTGTCATTCCGGCTGCTCCGGTCAGCCTACTGTTGGCTTGTCCGGAATCGTCTTTAAAACGGCATCCTGCCTAAAAACAGGATGCCGTTTTTTTATGTCATCTTCAACTTATTCTTTTCCCCTCTAACAAGAGGGGTGCAGGGGTGTATTATAGTCAGCCGCAATCTCCTTTTTTTCTGTCATTCCCGACTCCGATCGGTAATCCAATTCATTTAAATCCCTTAACCACGCCACTAAATTTCTGTTTACATTTTATTACTCATACAACTATAATTATCTCAATCCACAAAATTAGATATGTTATCTATGTGGAAAATAGGAGATTGAAATGGAATCCGAAAATGACTTCTTCTTAAGAGACCAAACCCAACGCACTATTAAAAAGTTCATAGGGGAAATGGACATGTTGCAAACAGCAGATGCCTTTGAGGAAGAACGTAACCGGCACATTAAATTAGTTTTAAATAGCATGCTCAGCACTCCAGATCAATGGAGTGCAAACTGCACAATAAACATCAACTGGGTTGGAAACGAATTTATTTCACTTCTTGCTAACGCAAATAATGTAAAAGATAAATCTTTCTTAGACAGTATATATTCAATGTGTTTTAGGTTTTTGCTAGAGCTTGAGCTCTCCATAAAAGGCAACTTGGTTGCAGAATATGAACAAGCAAGAAAATTTGCTTCTACTAATCTTACTAACTTTACAGAGCATGCTAAATCACATATAGAGTTTGCGCTTAGAGCTATGCCTATTGCCATACTTAAATCTTTGATATCTCATGACAACATAGGGAGTATCAAAGATTTTAACAAAACAGCAGAGAATGCAGACAGAATGAGAAAAGAGTGGAATAAGGAACTAGAAGACAAAGCAACCATTATTAATCAACTAAAAGAAAATCTTGATAAATATAAAGATGCCTTCAACTTTGTCGGATTATACCAGGGATTTGATGAATTAGCCTCAGTGAAGAATAAAGAAAAAACAAACATACTCCGTTACTTGAGATTATTTGGCTTTTTAATAGTTGTACCGATTATATCAGAGATACTTTACATTATGTACAACATTGAAATAATCGAAAACTCACAATCGGCATTAATTGTTTTACTTATACCAACTATATCTCTAATTGGCATTCTTATATATTATTTCAAGATTCTACTACTGAATTTCAGCTCTGTAAAATCACAACTGTTACAACTAGAACTTCGTAAAACGCTATGCCGATTTATTCAAAATTACGTCGACTATTCAACCGAAATCAAAAAGAAGGACAAAGAATCATTGGTTAAATTTGAAAATATAGTATTTTCTGGCTTAGTCACAAATGATGAGAAGTTACCAAGTACCTTTGACGGAATTGAGCAAATTACGAATCTTATTAAATCCCTAAAGTCTTCATAAGAGGAAAATGGGAAAAGTTCAGCTTAGAAATGCTTATCACTCTCGCGACAAAGGCCGGTATGCGTATCAGCCTTAAATGAGCAGCATAGACACGAGTTAACAAGTCACTCCATAAAGTGAACTGGCTCAGCTTTGACTATAAACATTTAAATGGTACAGCTAAAATACTTCGGTGACAGCAGGGACTACTTCAAGTATGACCTGATAACTTTAATCTGCCGAATACCAATGAAGATTATCTCCGCAATTATTTTTGTTCTTATTCTATCCTCTCAATCTTTCTCTGCAGATATTGGTCAGCTGACAGGCAATGCCGCAGAGGTGTACAAAAGGGCTCAAGGCGGGCGAAGGTTTGCAGACTCTGTAAAATTAAACCCTGAGATAATGCCTACATCAGACGGCAGGAGTTTTATCGTGGTGTGGAAAGTGGCTAACAAGAAAGTTCCTGAGCACTGGATAGTTTCATTGCATGGCAGTAATGGTTTTGCCACGGATGACCTCGCGATCTGGTATCAGAATATTAAAGACCGAGATATAGGATTGATAAGCGTGCAGTGGTGGATAGGCGCAGACGACAATAATAAATCCTACTATAAACCGATGCAGGTATACAGTGAAATTGATATAGCGCTTCAGAAGATTGGTGTGAAGCCCGGTACTGTAATGCTGCATGGTTTCAGCCGCGGCTCAGCCAATTCATATGCCATCGCAGCTCTTGACGCAGGCCAAGGCAAGCACTACTTTTCACTTATTGTCGCCAGCTCCGGCGGTGTCAACCTCGATTACCCTCCAACGCGCTCAATCGTTGAGGGTGCATTCGGTGACCATCCGTTACGAAACACTCGATGGATAACTGTAGCCGGCGCGCGCGATAAAAATCCAGACCGTGACGGCATTCCAGGAATGAAAAGAACAGCCATATGGCTGCAGGAGCAGGGCGCAACAGTCATTGAGCGCATTGAAGACCCGAATGAAGGGCACGGCGCTCTGATGCTCAATTCAAGAAATGCACGACATGTGCTGGATCTCTTTTTTAATAATAAAGAATAGCAGCACTTATCAGAAGCACTGCCATTACACCATCTTCTACCCTCAAATTCCCTTGCTTTCAAGAAGTTACAGTCATCCTCTGATATAATACTTTAATGGCATACCTGCTGATTGACGGCTACAATCTGATCGGACTCGGGCATAATGACCTTGAAGAGGCACGCAAGGAGATCATTGCAAGGCTCTCAAGATACTCTGCGCTTAAGGGGCATGATATCACTATTGTATTTGATGCCTGGAAGAGAGAAGATTCAGCAGGGTCAAGTACAAAGACCGGAAATGTAACAGTCATTTATTCAAGGGTTGCTGAAAAAGCCGATGAGGTTATCATAAAAATGCTCGCAGGCGAAAAGAAAGACTGTATCGTCATCAGCTCTGACAGGGAGATATCTGATGCTGCTTTAAGAAATGATATGGCAGCCATATCATCAGATGAGTTTGAGAGGAAGCTTGATCATGCGCTTGCGTCAGAAGATTATGAGTCAGAAAGATATGAGGACAATGACGATGAAGAAGATTACCGATCCCCTGCCGGACTTAAAGGCAATCCAAAAAAACTATCGAAAAATGATAAGAGAAGATCACTGGCGCTGAATAAACTTTGATTGCAGATCAAGCTGTATCTTTCCAGACAGCGGCATCAAGTCCATCCACCTCTCTGCCGGCAGGTTCAAACCCGGAACGGTCCTGCAGTGAGCCGACGATCGATTTCGAAACAAATATGCTGTTTGCCTGAGCGTACTTCTGCATGTGGCCTGCTATATCGATCACACGGTCGCTCATCGCTTCCATAGGCATTGATTCATCACAGTAGACAAAACCGGAGTTAACTCCGCAGCGCACCCTGAAATCCTGTTTTATCGCCTTTACATTCCTGTTGAAATTATCTAAAGACCTGATAATCTCCTTGCCGGCATTTAATGCATCCTCTACATCAGAGAAACATATCATGACACCATCGGGTGTCCATGCTGATTTAAGCGCCTTGTGCCTGGATATTATTTTATCGGCCATCAGCTTATACTCTTTGAAATCATGTTCTATCGCCGCCTTCTCCTCGCCCTGCTTCATGCCTGTTGAATTCATTATATCTATTGAGAGAAAGGCGAGATCCTGTCCCATATTATCAAGTTTCTTCTTTGTCTCGGCAAAGATCTTTATCAGTTCATCCCTGTCTCCTTTGCCTGTGCCTGCTTCAAGCTTCTCTTTCAGCGGAGTGAGCACCTTTGAGCTGTCGGAAAGATGAGTCTTAACTTTTAATGCTTCGTAATCCATCCTGACACCTGAACTGACAGCGAGATCATTATAATATTTCCTTTGATGATTAAAAAATAGTAAAAGGATCGTGAAGAATGCGATTATCGCTGACAGAAAAATATTCATGCTCATATTGAAAGGCATGTTGTTAATTAATATTGTTGATAAAGACTTGTCAAATCCTATCAATGAATAAAAAAGGTTATAAGGCAGGACATTTTCCAAAAGAGGCAGGGTCAGGGGCAGAAGAAAAACAAGTATGCAAGTAAAAGCGCATATACTCAGCCATATATAAACCGAAGCTGTTTTCTTGTGGCGTTCAATATCCATTATGTTTTCTTCCATGGTACCTATCAACCCCTAACTTCTGTAAAGTAAATATTATAAATAAAACCTGAAATATTCTCAAAATCAAGCATGCTGGCCGAAAATAAACGATCACAACTTAAGTATCCAGAAATGTCCTGACAGCAGCGGGATCTACCCAAACCCTGCCGCCGGCAGACTTGATCATGCCCTCTTTCTGAAACTTGCTCATCGTCCTGATAGCCGTTTCAACAGTAGTGCCGACCATCTCTGCCATCTCCTGCCTGGTGAGAGGGAAGCCTATCTTTTTAAAACCATTCTCCTCTGTTCCTGTCTTTTCTGATAATTTCAGCAGGAGCGATGCGATCCTGATCTCCACCCGTTCAGTTGCAATATCTCTGAGAGTATCATACGCGTTCCTGAGCCTGCCGCTGAAGTAATTTACAATTGTTAGGTTTAAGGACGGATAGGCTTCCATGACGGCAAATAGGTCTTTACGGCTTATCCGTATAACCTTTATATTCTCCATAGCCTCAGCAGATGCGGGAAAAGGCCTCTTGTCCAGGACCGCGACACCGCCGAAAACATCTCCGGGCAATATGATCTCAAGAATAACGTCCTTCCCATTGAGGGAATGTTTAACCACCTTCACCCTTCCCTCAGCTACAATATAGAACCAGTCAGACGGGTCACCCTCCATGAAGATGGTCTCATCTTTATTAAAATCCCGCGTATTGAAATAAGCGCTGATCTCCTTGAGTTCCTTGTCAGTGAGGGAAGAGAATACCTTATTCTTTATTAAAGTGTTAATGATCATATCTTTCATGTTTAAAACTAAAAGAATTATAGCATGTTCGAAACCGATTTTAAATAATGTTAAATTCGCTTTTCTATTAAATAATTATGCATATCTGAAAATCGTTGTGGTATAATAATTTCGTTAATTTTTCAACCCTGTTATTTTAGATATTTTTTCTATTATATGAAAATAAAAGTATTGGGTTCTTCAGGCGCAAGAATGCCGGGGCACAATCTGCCGGCTTTTTTACTTGATGATTTTCTGCTTCTTGACGCAGGCACATCCAGCTGCGTTCTAAATACTGTTGCCCAGCAAAAAATAAGCCATGCTCTTATAACACACTCCCACCTTGACCATATAAACAGCATCCCCTTTCTGGTTGAAAACATGGTAAATGGAAGCCATAAACCTCCCTTAACTGTTATCAGCGGAAAAGATGTGCTGAATGATATGAAAAAATATGTTTTCAATAACAGGATATGGCCGGACTTTACTGTTATTCCAAACAAGAAGCACCCGGTCCTTAAATTCCAGGAATTAGCAGCAGGAACCTGTATGAAGATAAATGACTATAAAGTCTGTACCGCAAAGGTGAATCATCCTGTACCCGCCTACGGCTATCTTATTGAAGATGCCAAGGGTAAGTCCCTTGTATATACAGGTGACACTGGGCCGACCCATAAATTATGGGAGATGATGAGCGGCCATGACGTAAAGGCTCTCATTATTGAAGTTGCCTTTCCTGACTCGATGAAAAAGCTCGCCTCTATATCAGGGCACCTCACCCCATCTTTACTCGCTGAAGAACTAAAGAAAATGTCAAAGATCCCCGAGAGTATCTACATTACGCACATAAACCCGGTTTATATAAATCAGGTAACGAAAGAACTGAAAAGATTTAAAAAACTCAATATTGAAGTGATCAACGACAAGACGATCATTACGATATAAAGATCATTCCCTGCATATCAATTACTTCTCTGTCAGCTTAACAACATTGCCTTCTTCCGGGTCAGTAATAACTGACATCATATCAGGCTGGAGTGATGTTACCTTATAAATCCCGACAGGTTCATCCTTGCCCTTGACAATTACCCTCTCCACCCCTTCAATTGAAACTCCCCTTATCTTCCCGCTTGCTATGCTGTCACGGATCCTGTCGACAGCATACTCTGTCAATAACAGACTGGCATTGTATCTTCTTGTCAGGGACTCAACCCTTGAGGCAAGGTTCACGTTATCACCTATGACTGTATAATCCATCTTCTTGCCCTCTGCCCCGATATTGCCGACTATCGCCTCGCCGGCGTTGATCCCTATCCCTACCTCAAGTGAGTCCTTCCCCTCTGATCTCCATTTTTCCTGAAGCTCATTAAGTTTCCTCACCATATCGAGTGCGCATCCGAGAGCAAGTTCTGTATGGTTTTCCTGAGGAAGCGGCGCCCCCCAGAATGCGACTATTGCATCTCCTATAAACTTATCTAACGTCCCTTCCCACTTAAATACAATATCTGTCATGGCGCCAAGGTATTCGTTAAGGATGGAAACAACCTCTTCGGGCTGATGCTTCTCCGAGAATGTAGTGAATGACCGTATGTCAGAGAAAAAGATGGTCACATCCCTCCTGTCACCCCCGAGTTTCGCCATCTCAGGCCTCTTGATCAATTCATTCATGACCCTCTCTGTAACATAACTTGAGAACATTTTTTTAATATCCCTCGCCTGTCTCTCCTCAACAAAATACTTGTAATTGACGATAAATGTGCCTTCGCTGAAGAGCGTCAAAAGCGGATATATGAAATTAAACCTAAGTCCGTAATAGGTGAAGAGTGCTTGATTGAATAAAACAAAGAGCAAAGTAATGACCAGGTAGTTGGCGAGAAGCGACAGCGAGTTCATCTTCCTCTGTCCTATAAGAAACGTGATAAGGCCTACAACTATCACGATCAGCATATCGGCATATACCGGCGACCTGGTTATGAATTCGCCTCTTAATATATTTGCTACAACGGTGGCGTTCTTCTCTACCCCGGGGAAATTGGCTGAAAACGGCGTGACCTTTGTGTCATATGTCGCAATAGCGGTAGTGCCTATAAATACTATCTTGTTCCTGAATGTATTAGCAGGTATCATTCCTGAAAGCACATCAACCGCTGATTTATGTTTGATGGTGCCCTCCCTGCCGTAATACTTGATATGCAGCCTTCCATAAAGGTCGGTGGGGATAAAGATATTCCCAGCCTCGACCCTGATCCCCCCTATTATCTTCACATCCTGCGGCTGTATATTCAAAGCGGTAAAAGCGGTATTAAGGGAAAGTGAAGGGAAATATTCCTCACCAAATTTTACATAGAGGTTCTCCCATCTAAGCTTGCCATCCATGTCGGGAAGAGCGTATACGTGCCCGAACCTCGAGGCTGAAGCGATAGGTTCAGGAGGCAAGAGCACCCTGTATATCTCAAGGGCTTTGAAATACTGAATGTTCTTGAGATTCAATAACGCATGGTCATAAAGTATGTCAGGCATCTCTCCGGTAAAAGACTTGCCCTTCTCACCCTCAAAGCCAAGCGCCATAACCAGCTTGTCCCGATGTCTTTCAATGGTTTCAGCCAGTATGCTGTCAGCCTCTAACGATTCAGATTCCGGATAAAATATATCGACTGCTACCGCCAGCGGATTGTCTTCAAAGACCTTCTCTATGAGTTGTGCCTGCAACTGCCTCGGCCACGGCCATCTCCCGTACTTCATAAGGCTCTTCTCATCTATCGTCACGATGATAACGTTAGAAGGCGGGGCAGGCGGGGATATGATATTGCCGAGCTTAAACCTGAAGTCAACGAATAGGGTCTCAAACCCCTCATCTATAAATGAGGGATTTCCGTATGTGAGCAGAACAAAAAAGAGTGTGATAAGAAGAGGGACTGCGACAGTAGGCTTTACAAAACCTTTATTATTTATCGAGGGGAACCTGGATTCATGGGATATCGCAGACAATGATACCCTATCCCTTTTCAGACAGTCTGTCTCTATGATCCTGGACAAGTTTTCCTGTGCTTCCGTCTTCAGTAAGGCTGATCATCTCAACCCTGCCGTCTGTTCCTTCCCAATACCTATTATTAACATTGTCAAGCATGGGATAGTATTTACCGGATATGTCTTCATACATATCAACTTTATAAATAGGCGTGCCTAACTCTGCCTCCTCATTTGCTGAGATACGAAGAATGCCTTTATTGTCATAAACAGTGAACCTGCCTGTATTATTTTTGTAGCCGACATAATATTTGCCTGCCTCTTTATGATAGATATCAGCATTCATTTCTTTCAGATCATTGCCGACTATCTCATGAAATGATTCACCTTTTATCATGAAGTACTTATCGGCATTGCTGAGCACCCATTCAGATGTTATCCTGTCAGGGCTGTGGGTCAGGATGGTCTTCTCCTTATCAATGAAAGCCTTATCAAGCTTATGGTATTCCGTATGAACAGCTCCTGCGCCGATGGTTATATCATGAACAACTACCCCGCAATTAAAAGAGCTCAATGCTTCATGGAACCTTTCCTCGCTCCACATACGCTCAATATAGTCATTTATGTCACCCTCGATTATTGATGCAGCCTCAAACTCCTCTCTGGACATCCTGAGGTTCTGCACTATCTTCTCCTTATAAAGCTCCTCCCATATTCCCCGGTTATTGACCGTGTCAGAGCTGAAGATAAGCGTATCAGCACCTGTGGAGATCTTAATGCCTATAGCAGGCACGCCATGCCATACAGGAGCCTTTATCGCCTCTATGAAGAAACCTTCCGGGTCTCTGTATATGTTCTTATCCTCTTCATAAAAGATATTAGATGAAAAAGGATAGTAACTCTCAGGCTCTATCCATTCACCAGAAGCAGGGTCTTTAAAGAGCATGCGGGGCCTCTTTGTTGCGGGATTGACAACTATCTTGGCAATTCCGTGTCCGGCTTCCGAACCTTTACTGTCTAAAACCGCAAGCCTTGAGCTGCCCGGCCTGTCCTCAACAGAAACTATTCTGTATCTTGCCCTTGGGCCGATTATCCTGAAGTCAACATAATCCTCGTATGGAATGTCCACTATCCTCTTTGAATCTACCGAAAGGCTCCTGTCAAGCGCAGACCTGGATGAATTCATAACATCCTCATGAATGTCCTCACTCGTGAAGAAAGAGACCTTCCCTTCTATATCGCGGGCATACATATTGAAGAGCGCCAGGTCAGTGAACCACCTCTTGTGATCCTCATGGGCATGAGTTATAAAGAGGCCTTTTATCTTCTGGAGCCCGTGTCCGCCGATCTGCTGAAATAGCGGGGCGCCGCAGTCGACAAGATAGTTGGAGCTGCCGACTTCGACCTGATAGCCTATGCTCTTGCCGATCCTTGAGAAAGGGCCGAAGTCACCGAGTATATGGAGTGTGATCCCGTTGCTCATTTGAAAGTTATTTTAGCACAAAACAGCTGTTTTTATAGTTGATCAAGCCTTATTGTCAGCCTCTTTCCGGCAGAAACCTTACTGCCTGCAGTTGCGGAATATTCACCAGGAACATCAAATGACTTATCCTTGTCGTTCCAGAAAACAAGGCCGCTCTTTATGATCTTTTTATTCTCCACATCATCAATGCTGGCGCTGATAAGTTTCATCCTTTTTTTACGGAAATCAATGTATGCTTTTTCAGCCTTTACCCTGATCAACTCCGTATCTCCCCTGAAGACATCAAAACTCAGGCCATTGATCACTCCCCTGGAGATCAGCCCGCTTCCACCTGTTGCCTTACCGCCATTGTCCAATGATAAAAACTTTTCAGTAAACGAAAAGATATCTGATCTCGATGAACTGTTTTTATCAAGATACAACTTGAACCTTGCGTTATCTATTGTTGCCTCTTTCAAGGGCCTGATATTGAACATCCAGAATCGCCTCTGGCCGATCCTGAATTCATCAGCCTCCAGATTGGCAAGGAGGTTGTTCTTATCATCAAAAGAACTGTAGGAAAGCCCTTTCATTCTGTGCGGGTTATTAGATCCGGCCTGAACTGCGGCAGCATCTTTTTCTAAAATAGCCTGTTTCCGGTCATTTATTAAAAAATACCATGAGATGATAAGAAAAAACGCAACAGCCACTGAGGTCAATATGGAAATCTTTGCAATGCGGGAAAGGGGCATATTTATCTTATGAGTAAAATTGCCAGGCAGTACGAACTATGCTCCTGACTTAAGGTGATGTGTAAACTGTGATATTATCAGCGCTCGTAGCAGGCGCCTGCATCAATATGAAATCATGAGAATTCATATCGAATACCGCACCGTCAGGGCTTCCCATAAAAAGAGACGGGAAAGGAGTGCTGCTCCATGTCTGCGGACAGCAATAGCCTTGGTCTAATTCACTTCTGAAAAACTGAATCGCATCCACCTTCACGTCATAATTATCATTCATAAAACCGCGATACCTGAAGTTCTGAATAAGATAGTACCCATATAGTCCTGTAAAATTCCTGACTCCGTCAGATGAGTTGGCAACACCAAGACGTGTATAATCATATGCCTCAGGATCTTTACGGAAATCCCATGAATAAGGATCTGCAGGCAGCACATTACCGCCATAGACATAATAAAGATCATCCTCAAAGATATCTGCTAAGCTGTTAGAGTTCAGGTCTTCATTGATAACTGAAGGCAAATACCCTTCTGACTGGATAAGCACCCCTCCAAAACTCGGGTCAGGCAGAAAGCCCTGTGCTTCATCTCCTGAGAATGACGGCAGCAGGCTTCTGAAATTAACTGCTCCGGCATAAAATCTGCTGAAATCCATTATAGTATCATCAGTAGGAACGCCGGGAGTCTGATTGTCATCAAGGGTGCAAGAGCCGTTGAGGCATGTCTTTGCTGCCGCTATATCTGCCTTTGCCTCATCTATCTCAAGCTGGCTAATCTGCCACGGGTTGGGCCCTACATCGATATTGATAAAGTCATCGCTCTGGTCATCACCCTCAAGTTGTATCCATTCGATAGCAGCCACAGAATCATCCAGTGCGCTGCTGGTCAGATAGCTCTTTGCAGTCACAAGATGTGCAGAGTCTGTCAATGACAAAAATCCCGGATTATCAGCCAGAAACTGCTGTTTCGTGGTAGAAATAGAAATAGAACAAGTTTCGCCGGTTTCACATATCCCGTCACCATCACCGCCAACTTCGATTTTGGGGAAAGTGGCATCAATATCTATATCAAGATCATAAGCTTGCTGTGTCAGGATGAGCGAGAGCATGCTCTTGGCAGCAGCCCTGAGAGCAAGGACATCGCCGTAGTCGCTCTCTATAGGTGTGCTGTCAGGTTTCTGAGGTTCTAACCACAGCACATTAAATGTCTCGGATATCTGATTGAAACCATCTATCGCGCCAATAAGTTCAGGACGAACTACATCATATAAATAATCTTGAAGCTGGCCTACGGTCGGTGAATTCGCAGGCATCAATTGAGGGCATACGACGTCGAAAAGGGGATCTATCGGGGACACGCCTGAGACAATACAGTCAAAGAGGTCGGCTATCTCACCCGCAGTATTAATGCCATTGGAAACGTTTCCATCAGATGAGATTTCGAAGCCAAGCGCAAAGACCCTTGTCAAAGCGTAAAAGAACCTGGCTTCATCAGCATCGTTAGTGGTTGAGTTCCCGTATAAGAGTACAGCTTCCTTTAAAAAATCCCTTGCGGATAAAATATCTCCAGCTTCAAAAGCATTTAAACCATTGACTAACATATTATTGTAATCCGTTGACTGCATGATAACCGTAAGTGAAACAGGAGTACCGGCAAGATCGGCCTCGGCCTGGCCCTTAAAGAGGAGGATGCCGTTGCCGTCGGACTCGTCATGCGCTATCACTTCAAAAAGCCTGTCCGCGCCGCTTGGAACCTGAATAAGCTCCTGCAACCCGGTAAAATCATAAATATTTATGGTACGCACTATCGGGCTCATGGACGGGCCTGTGACCCTTATCACAACAGACACAACCGAATCGGGTATCACCTGAAGAGATAAGGCGCCTGCAATCCTTTCGCGCTGGCCGAGATTAATGGTAACGGAAGTGCTGTCTGAACTTGCAGACCCGCCCCCGCCTCCCGAGCAGGAGACAATTAAGGAAAAAAGAAGAGATAATACGATTAAGAAAGCGGGTGCGGCAATCCTGCCTGTCCGGTAGTCAGGCCTGATAAAAATATATTTCAATTTAGAGATAATCACTGAGGTATCTCCTCGAATACTACATCAATTGTCACAGGCGTGGTTGGTACAGCATCAAAAGGAGGATCTATAGGAGGACCATCCTCAGGCTTATAATCACCATCGCCTTCATAAATAATATCCTCAAAAGTAACAACATCATCAGGAATATCATTCTGATTATCCATGATCTCGCCTATGACATCTGTAACGTCTTCAAACTGAGCTATCTCTTCAGGCGTCGCAAGCCGAACAACCCCTGGTTCATCTCCGGATAAACTGCCAACTTCACCTGGATTTATATTAAACCCATTAAGGCCTGTTATAAGGTCATTCATTGTGACAGTGCCGTCAAATACCAGGGCATGTGTCCCGTTATCGATCCAGACAATGAACATCGTTCCTCTTGCCGCAACCACTGCCGTAGGGGTATGTATCTCAAGATCTGACCTGCCGACAATGACCCTTAACGATCCTTCAACAAGACTATATACCGATTTTGACCTGTCCTTTTCGGAATTATAAATATACTCCTTCACCTCAAGCCTGCTCATCTCGCCGAGACTAAGTATGCTGTCATCATTAAAGAAGATCTTTGCCCTTGAATGCTCGCCGGTCACAACCACATCATCCGCAAGAATCGTCATCTGGGGTTTGGCATCGCTCTGCGAATCATATCTCATGATATAAACATCTTTCTTTACGGCCAGGATCTTCCCTGCCTCATTGTCAGCATAGGAGCTTACTGGAAAAACAGCCGAACAGATCAGAAAAAGAGAAATAGTAAAAACGATCTTTCTCATAATATACCTGCCGTCAGGAATAAGCCCACGATATTCCTCCTGTAATTATAGTTATCCAGGTTTGAATCATTTACTGTGTATGACTCGTTCAGCAGAAGGCTGAAGGTCTTATTTATGACATAAGTCAAGCTGCCCGAATACTTCTGCACCTCGTCAAGGCGTATCTCGGAGGCGCCGGGCGACATGCTGTCATATTCCCTTTCTCCGTATTCAGCTGACAGTTTCCCGTATAAAGATGACAATATCTCTGACGATATGTCTCCGCCGAGCCTGAACTCCTGATAGCTCCAGTATGCGGTATCTGAATTTTCAGAGTCATAATAAAAATAAAGATCAGCATTAAACGTGTCTGAATAGTTCTGCCTGATTCCGGCGCTGTGCTTATTACCATTCCTTACTGAAGCTGCCTGAAAGAGGTCGGAGTCAAAATATTTAAGAGTGCTGTATTCATAGGTCACTTCAGTTGAAGACTTCTTATCCTCAATCACCTTTACCCTGCCGGAAAACTCATGATTGATACTGTAAAGGTTTCCTCCGACATACGTATATACAAATGTATATCCGGCAGAAGGCCGTATGGTTTCTGAAAAACCTAACTCAACTGTGGGGCCTATCCTTTGCGAATTAACATTGAACCCGCTCATGTGCTGATGCTGGCTCAGATAAAAAGAATAATCCCCTTTTATCCTGACAATGCCTTTCTTAAACAGGTGCTTTCCGGCAGTAAGATACAGGAGCGCCCTGTAGTCTGTCTTTCTGTCTGACGGGTTGACAGGATTTGAGGGCTCAACAATGACGTTATCGTCATATTGACTGCCGAGAGAGAGGTTTAGGTAATAGTCCTTTTTGGCCTTGCCTTCGCCCTCTTCCGCCCTGCATGCCTGCATCATGTCTGACGCGTATTTACTGAGCTCTGCATCATCAGACATCGAGACATACTTTTTAAGATTGCTCTCAGCCTCGTCACATTTCGCGGTTATATAATAGATTCGGCCGAGCTCAAGATATGCATCAATGAAATTCTTATCCTTCTCCAGAATCCCCTTGAATACAACCTCAGCTTTTTCAAACTCTCCGAGCCTCGAATATGCCACGCCTGAATAATATGTAGCTTCAGTGTTGCCGGGAGAAGCCTCAAGCGCCTGCCTGAACAACTCAAGAGCCTCTTTTGTCTCCCCCAAACTCATCTTCTGGATGCCTTGCGCTATCTGAACCTCATGCAGAACTGTTGCATGTATGCAAGGTGCCGCGGTCAGGAGAAACATCAATAAAATGAATAATTTAATAAAATGTCTCTTTTCCATATTCACCAATTTTCAAAACAATACAACTAATTAAAAATTATGTCAAGCAAAATATTGCGATCTGTCAAGCAAAATAGAGATGCCTTTTTTCAAGATTAAATAAGTTCAGGAGAACTGTTATTCCCGGTTTTTATATTAAATACCAAGTGATATAATATGCAGCATAATAACTACCATGAAACAATCAGACAAGAAAAGACTGAGCCTGCTTATCGGGGTCTTCATTACCCTAATCACTACCCTCCTGATGTTCCTTGAACTCTCTCCTTTTATAACGCTTGAGGCAAAGCTTCTCGACTACCGTTTCAAGATAAGAGGGAAGATAGACCCCCCTGACAGTATCGTCATAGCTGCCATTGACGAAAAAAGCATTGAGCGCCTTGGACGGTGGCCCTGGGACAGAGACAGGCTGGCCCAGCTTGTCAGAAAGCTTGAAGAGGTTCATGCAGGCATCATTGTCTTTGATATTATCCTCAGTGAAGAGGAGAATAATGACAAGCTGCTCGGCGACGCGATATGGGACGCAGGCAATGTAATTCTCCCGATCGTCTTTGATTTTGAAGGTAAGGTAGGCCGGCCGGATAACGAATACCTGAACAATACGGCATTGGCATCCGTAACTAATGAGAAGCTCTTTAGGGATTATCCCCCAATCATTGCAAACGGCGTTCTCATCCCTGTGCCTGAATTAATAAGCTCCGTGATGACACTCGGCCATATCAATATGTTCCCTGACATAGACGGCACTCTGAGATGGGAATCTCTGCTTATCGGTTACAGGGGCAAACTATATCCTTCGGCAACGCTGCAGGCCGCTGCATCATATCTCGGAATTCCCAACGATAAGATAACTGTAAATGCGACCAGCGGCATACAGCTGGGGAATAAGAGGTATATACCTACGGATGAATACGGCCGGACCCTGATAAATTATTACGGGCCCAACATGACCTTCACCCATATTTCCATTTCAGATATTCTTGAGGGGAATATTAAACCCGAAGAGCTCCGGGGCAAGATAATACTTATCGGCGCCACAGCGGTCGGCATTTACGATCTGAGAGTAACACCGATCTCTGCCGCAATGCCCGGGATTGAGAAACACGCAAGCGTAATAGCATCTTTAATAGATGGGAAACATCTTAAGACTATCCCGTCATATGTGAATCTTGCGATACTTTTATCGACAGGATTTTTATTCTCCCTCATATTCACAAGGCTTAAGGCAGCCGGCGCCTCGGTCCTCACAGCCGCTTCACTCCTTTTTATCTCCTGGGCAGCATATTATATGTTCGCAAAGTACGGCCTTTGGGTCAATGTGACTTACCCCGCGCTTAACATTATTCTTACCTTTGTAAACGCGACATTATACAACTACTATATTGAGGAGAGGTTCGCAAAGAAGATAAGGGCGATGTTCTCAAGTTATGTAACGGAAAGCCTGGTCAATGAACTGATACACAATCCTGAACTGGCAAAGCTTGGAGGCGAGAACAGAGAGGTGACAATACTCTTTTCAGACATCAGGGGATTCACGACATTTTCGGAAAAACATTCGCCTGAAGAGGTTGTCGCGATACTTAATGAATACCTCGGAGAGATGACAAAGATAGTCCTTAAATGGAAAGGAGTGCTTGATAAGTTCATAGGCGACGCGATACTCTGCTTCTGGGGCGCGCCCGTCAGGCAGGATAACCACGCGGAGCTTGCCATAAGATGCGCACTTGAGATGATGAAGAGGCTCGGCGAGCTCCAGATAAAATGGGCTGCTGAAGGAAAGGCAGGGCTGGACATCGGGATTGGAATAAATACCGGGAAAGTGATCGTCGGCAATATAGGCGCTGAAGGTATGAAGATGGACTATACAGTCATCGGAGACCATGTGAACCTCGGCTCAAGGGTGGAATCCCTGACAAGAAAATATGACGCCCATATCCTGATAACTGAATTCACTCTTGAGAGTATCAGGAATCTTATAAAGTCAGGCGCAATCGCTCACGTCTCAGTTGAAGGAAAAGAGAAAGTAATAGTAAAAGGCAAGGAGAAGCCTGTTGCTGTATATGAGATACACTCTCTTGAGCATGGCTGCGACTCAACGGTAACCGAATGCGAAAAAGATGAAGCGGTCAAGTTGACGGAGAAATAACCTTAAATGAACTGAAACAAAAAAGGCTCCCTGGATCAAAATCGGGAGCCTTTTTTGTTTGTCATTCCAGCTTGTCCGAAATCATTTCAATCTATATTGATTTACAGCTTTTTTCTTGTCCTGTATCCAACGAAAACAATAACTGAGCCGAAGAATATGACGGCTGCCGAAGGATATTTAAGAGCGTATACCACAGGCGTTAAAACTATCCTGGTGGCTGTCCTCAGCCCATCATGCTTTGCAATATAGTCAGCAGCCGGTGGAGAGAGCCTGTAGTATGTCCTTACAAACAGTGAACCTAATTTATTTGTTAGTAGATATCTATCCCTGAACCTCTTAAGAACATTCACATCAGGATGCAGGTAACTGCCGTACGCGGCTGTAGCTATAAAGCATCCACCACCGCCGCCGCCTTCTCCGCCTGATGATATTACAGCATCAGGGTCTGTGTATCTGTATGTAGCTGTGCCGCAATCCACTTCACCGCTATTTACCTGAACTGTGAAATCAATATAATAGATGGGGTTTAAAGGGTCAGGGTTCTCAGTT